>PKDJ01000311.1 GCA_002862545.1 Pseudomonadota bacterium | reverse complement strand
GCATTCGTCCATCGAAGCCGCGGGTGGCCGCCTCGCCCCTCGCTCGGGCTGTCGCTGCCGACCTTGGCATCGACCTGTCCCGTGTGACGGGCTCAGGCCCTGGCGGGCGTGTCGTGCGGGCAGATGTCGAGGGCGCGGCAAAGGCTCCCTCCGCGAGCGCTGCCGTGGCTACTCGCGAAGACGCCGTCAAGCGCAACTCCCCCATGCGGAAGACCATCGCGAAGAGGCTCCTGGAATCGCATCAGGAGATCCCGACGTTCTTCCTCACGGCCACCTTCGACATGCAGGGCTTCGTCGACCTGCGGGTCGCTCTGAAGGCCCAGCTGCCGGACGTTCGGGTCTCGTACAACGACATCCTGATCAAGGCTGTTGCGCGCTCGCTGGTCGAGCACCCGGGCGTCAACGCCTCTTGGGAGGACGCCGCCATCACCCACCATGGTCGCGTTGACATCGGCGTCGCTGTCGCCGTCGAGGGCGGCCTGATCACCCCGGTCATCCGAAGCGCCGACATGAAGTCGCTCTCGGCCATTGGCTCCGAGGTGAGGGAGCTCGCGGGTCGTGCTCGTGACCAGAAGCTTCAGCCCAGCGAGTACACCGGCGGCACCTTCACCATCTCCAACCTCGGCATGATGGGAATCGATCACTTCACCGCGATCATCAACCCACCGGAGGCCGCGATTCTCGCTGTCGGCCGAATCAGTCAAGAGCCCGTGGTCGAGGATGGCGAGCTGGTGATCGCGCACCGCATGCGGGTGACCATGACGTGCGACCACCGCGTGATCGACGGTGCGGTCGGCGCGGGCTTCCTGCAGACACTGCGGAAGTACGTCGAGAATCCCTACCTCTTGCTCGTCTGAGGGAGCTGGAACCTTGTCTACCGACTTTGACGTCGTCGTCATCGGGGCCGGCCCTGGCGGCTACCCCACTGCCATCCGCTCGGCCCAGCTGGGCCTGCGTGTCGCCTGCGTCGAGCGCGAGCAGCTCGGCGGCGTGTGCCTCAACTGGGGCTGCATCCCGTCTAAGGCCCTCCTCAAGACGGCCGAGCTCGCCCACAAGATCCGTCATGCCGACGACTTCGGACTGTCCGTGCCGGAGCTCGGCGTCGACTTTGAGAAGGTCGTCGGACGGTCTCGGAAGGTGGCCAAGCGCTTCGAGCGTGGTGTGAAGGGCCTCTTCAAGAAGTACAGCGTGACCTCGATCTTCGGCAACGCCAAGCTCACCTCGGCCAGCACGGTCGAGGTCACGAGCGGCGACGGCACCGTCACCACGTTGACGGCCAAGCACGTCGTCGTGGCGACGGGAGCACGCGCTCGCACCTTCCCCGGCATCACGCCAGACGGTGACCGGGTGCTCACCTACCGTGAGGCCATCGTCTTGTCGGAGCAGCCAGCGCGGGTCACCGTTCTGGGCGCCGGCGCCATCGGAATGGAGTTCGCGTACTTCTGGAACGCCATGGGCACCGAGGTGACCGTGGTCGAGGGCCGGAGCGAAGTTCTGCCCGTCGAGGACGCGGAGTGTGCTGCTGTCGTGCGCAAGTCGATGGCGAAGACCGGCGTCGCCTTCGAGCTCGGCAAGCTCGTCAAGGAAGTACGTCGAGAGGGCGATGAGACCGTGACCGTCCTCGATGACGGGAAGGAGCTGCGCGCAGACATCACGCTGGTTGCACTCGGCATCAGCCCGAACAGCGGCGGCATCGGGCTGGAGGAGCTTGGTGTGAAGATGACGCGGGGCTTCGTCGAGATCGACGACAGCTGCGCGACGAGCGTGCCCGGGGTCTACGCCGTCGGAGACGTGACGACCCGGGGCGGACTCGCGCACACAGCCACGGCTCAAGGGCACGTGTGTGCCGAGCGCATCGCTGGACATGCGGCGCCTCCCGTCGACTACGACAGCATCCCTGGCTGCACCTACTGCCAGCCGCAGGTCGCATCGGTAGGACTCACCGAGCAGCAAGCACGCGAGCAGGGTCTCGGGTTCTCGGTCGGCAAGTTCCCCTTCATGGCCAACGGAAAGGCTCAGGGTGCCGGCGCGGCCGACGGCTTCGTGAAGGTGCTCGTGGATGACCGCTACGGCGAGATCATCGGCGCGCACATCGTCGGCGCTGCTGCCACCGAGATGATTGCGGAGTTCACGCTGGCACGCTCGAGCGAGGCAACCGCCGACGTCCTCCTGCACACCGTGCACGCCCACCCGACCTACTCCGAGGCCATGTTCGAGGCCGTTGCGCAGGCGAGAGGCGCGTCTGTCCACATCTGAAGATGGGGGGATCCCCCCACTTCGGCCAAGGAACCGCCCGTTCGCCGAGGAGCCCGGAAAACCCCGGATCAAGGCCAACAGATGGCCGCTATCACAGACATGAGCCCCGCGCACGAAAGTCGGTGAAAGTTCACTCGCAGCCGTTTTCCCACGGCATTTCCCCAGAGTTATCCACAGGGCACTAGGGGCACCTCCGCATCGGCCGCACCGATGAGGGCGGGGTCGTGAGTAGCCATCCAGACCGTGGCTCCCTCGTCCACGAGCAGCTGCAGCAGCTGGAGGAGGCGCTCTACGTCGGCTGGATGAAGTCCCTTGCTGGGGTGGTCGAGGACGAACAAGGCTCCCTCCCCGGTAGATCTCCGCGCTCGCGCCAGCTCGCGCGCGAGACACAGCCGATTCGCCTCACCTCCGGACAGCGTGTCCATCGACTGTCCCAGAGGAAGATAGCCAAGCCCAACGTCACGGAGAGCTCGAAGCACCACCTCCAGCTTGGGGTGTCCGGCGAGCACAGCGTGTGCTTCGTCCGCGGTGAGACCCAGAAGCTCGTCAGCCGCCCTGCCCTTCCACCGCACCTGAAGAACGTCGCTGCTGAAGCGCCTCCCCTCGCAGACCTCACAGACGACAGAGATGTCGGGCAGCACGTCGAGATCCATCCGACGAGCTCCAGCACCGCCACAGGCCTCACACCTCCCCCCTCGCACATTGAGTGAGAAGGAGGCCGGACCGAGTCCACGAATCTGGGCCTCTGTGGTAGCGGCCAACAGTCCGCGCAGTGTGGTCCAGAGCCCCGTGTAGGTCGCCGGCATGGAGCGCGCCGAGCGCTGGGGAGCATCGCCGACCGAGAGAACACGACGCACCCGCTCGAGGCCTCGGGCTCGCGTAGACAGAGGTGCCAGCTCTCCGGTCGTGCCCAGCTGACGGGCCAGGTGGCCCTCGATCTCCTCCAGCACGGCCGACTTCCCAGAGCCGCTGGGACCGGTCACCGCCACGAGCGCGCCGAGCGGCAGCTCCAGGCTGTACGCTCGTCCCTGAACGGTGCCGTCCAGCTGAATCGCTCCACGCCCCACGCGGCCGCGCGTCGCCGGTAGAGCTCGATGACCGGAGAGCCACTGCCCCGTCAGACTGTCCGATCGCAGGAGGTCTGGCGGCGCCCCCTGGAAGACGACCTCACCGCCCGAGGGTCCGGCTCCGGGCCCGAAGTCGATGACGTGATCTGCGGCGAGAATCACCTGTGCATCGTGCTCGACGGCCACGACGGTGTTGCCGGACGCCACGAGCGCCTTCAAGACGCCTATGACCCCCTGGACGTCGCGCGGGTGCAGGCCCGCAGTGGGCTCATCGAGGACATACAAGACCCCGGACAGTCGGGCCGCCAGCTGACGAGCTAGGCGCAGGCGCTGGCGCTCACCAGTGGCCACGGCTCCCGCCCTCCTGGAGATCTCGAGGGAGCCGAGGCCGAGCCCGTCGAGCTGCTCGAGACGACGGACCGCCTCGGCGGGCAGCCCCTCGGTGATGGAGCGGGTGGGACGCTCTGACAGCCATGCCGCGAGTGATGCGACCGTCATACCGAGCGCTCGACCGAAGGCAAGCCCCTCCCACCTCACCCTGCGTGCGAGGGCCGAGACGCCGACCCCGGAGCACTCTCGGCACGAGCCCTGCTCCACTCGACCCGTGCCACCGCAGGTGTCGCAGGCTCCTGCCTTGCTGCGCGCCGACAGCAGCCGAGGATGTAGAGCTGGAAAGCCCCGCTCGCAGGTCGCACACCAAGGCTGCTCGGAGAACCAGCGCTCCTCTTCGTCGACGAGGACAGCCAAGCGGCCGCGTCCCGCGAGCCAGGCCGTCCGAACCGCATCATGCAGGCGGTCCTCTCGTCCCGCCGAGACCTTCAGTCGATCGACGACGACACGCACACGACCCGAGACCTCGGCGGGCCTCAGCTCGTCGAGGCGAGCGACTCGCCCCCCGACACGAACCCGTGAGAACCCAGCGCGTGCTACCTCATCGAGGATCGCCTCGGGCGTCTCCGACTCGAGTGGTGCCTCGAGGTACAGCCGGGTACCCTCGGGCAGGGCGAGCAGGGCTCGGACCACCTCGTCCCGAGTCCACTGCCGCACTGGTGCGTCGCAGCCGGGGCAGTGCATCGTGCCCACACGGCCCCAGAGGGCACGGAGCACCGAGACGACACCCGCCTCGGTGCCGACGGTGTCCCAGGGCCCCTCGGGCCGCGGACGCTGATGTAGAGCCACAGAGGGCGGCAGCCCCTCCACCAGCTCGACATCCGGCCTCGTGAGTCCGCCCTCCAGTCCCCGTATGCTCGCACCGAGGGCCTCGACATACCTCCTCTGCGACTCCGCGTGGAGCGTGTCGAAAGCCAGCGATGACTTGCCTGAACCTGAGACCCCCGTGACGACCACCAGTCGGCGAAGCGGAATCAGGACATCGACCGCCCGCAGGTTGTGCTCCCGTGCACCCCGCACTCGAATGCAGTCGTCCACCTGAAATGCCCTCCCCTGCGACGCCGGTTAGGCGGCCGGCATGCGCGCAGCCACCCCGTGGTTCGTCGGGCCACTCCACGTCAGCCTGTACCTCGTCCTGTCGGTCGTGTGGATGCTCTTCCTCGGCAGCGCCATCGGACTGGCACTTGCGCTCGGGGGCGACTCGACGCCCGACGGCCTGGACATCGCGTCCATGGAGCCGAGATGGGTCGCGGTCCTCACGTCTCTACAGACGGGGGGACTAGGGCTCCTCGCGATGCTGCTGACTCTGCTGCTGCCCACACAGGACCCACTCTTCGACGTGCCCGCGCGCCATGAGCTGTGGTCCCGACTCTCCGACGGCCTCGCTGCCGTAAGGGCTCCCCCCCGCTGGCTCGCCGCGGCCGTCGTGACGGGCGGGACGGTGGGCTTCGTGGCGGGTGCCCTGGCTGAGCGCATCGAGCCTTGGCTCCCCCCATCCTCCGCTGACAGCCTGGAGCTACTGGAGCAGCTGTTCTCGAGCGCCGCCGGCCTTGACTTCATCCTCTTGGTGGGAGCCACGTGCGTCGTCGCTCCGATCGTCGAAGAGCTCATCTTTCGTGGGCACCTCTGGTCTGCGCTGCAGCGCTCGATGTCGCCAGGGCTAGTTCTCGTCACGACCACCCTGTTGTTTGCGGCGTACCATGTCTATCCGCTGCAAGCCCTGGCCCTGCTGCCGACGTCGCTGATCCTCGGCTGGCTCCGATGGCGTAGCGGCTCCCTCGTGCCCCCGATCCTGGCGCACGCGGTCAACAACGCGCTAGCCGCCGCTGGCGCCACCTACGGCGGTGACTCCGCCCCCACGGGGCTCACCGTGCTGGCCGGCGCAGTCGTGTTGCTGCTTGTGGTCACCACCGAGGTATGGATGCAGCGAGGAAGGTCGTCATGAAGTTCCGCTTGC
>PKDJ01000190.1 GCA_002862545.1 Pseudomonadota bacterium | reverse complement strand
ACGTCACCGTCGACGCGACACCCCATCCACCCGTCATTGCAGGGGAAGACGGGGAAGGCACTCTCGTAGTCTGCCCAGCCAGCCGCGTGGGCGACGCCGGCGGCAAGACCACTGATGAACATGGCAGCGAGAAAAGTGGCTCGACTCATGAGTATCCTAGGGTGAGAGCCGTTGACTCAATCGATCGGCTTGTCACGTCCGAACTGGATGACAGGATCGGCCTCGTCGTCCTCCATGAGGGCGTCGAGATCCATCTTTTGCAGGACGACCTGCACCGTGTTGCGCCGCTTACGCACGAAGTACGTGATGCGCGTGTTGGTGTAGCCGGGTGCCGAGATCTCGAACTCCAGCTCCATACCCTTCTCGATGATGCGCTCGGTGCCATCGGGGAGGTACAAGATCGAGATGTCGGTCGTGCCCGTCTCGGTGTTGACGCGGTGACGATCCGCCTCCTCGGGATGGCGCACCACCGCCGTCGGGATCGGCTGCCCCTCGAGGTCGAGGACCTGGACGGTCACGGGAATGCCCTGCTCATCGGCAGCAGTGGCAGTACTTGTCAGCCCGAGCAGGAGACTGGCCATCAGCAGCGCGCGCTTCATCGGTTCTCCAGGAAAGTCTTCAGAGCGCCGGGGGGAGCCTGGTCCATCGCAGCACGTCCCGCACCGGCCTGCAGCAAACACCGCGCGGCCGCAGCAGATTCCACACTTCCAGCAAGCTGCTTCGCTGCTGCACGGTCGTCAGTCAGGGCGCATGCGGTCGCCATGGCGTCGGCCAGGCCATCCGCGGGTGCGCCGGCCTCCCCAAGGGCGGAGAGAATTCGAGCACCCTCTTCCGCATTCCCTTCAGCTACCGCGACCATGGCGCGCGTCGCCTGAACACGCCAGGCCTGGCCTTCCGGAGGAAAGTCGATGTCGTCGAGCAGGCTGGAGGCCACGCCAGGCAGCTTCGACGTGACGGCACGCCCTGCCCAGAGCAGCAGCTGTGCGTTCTTGTCGCCGGCGTCGTCTCCCAGCGCCTTGACCAGCTCTTCCGCCGCTTCGCATGCGGACTCACGCTCGCCCAAGGCCCAGAGGGCGGTTGCCTCCGCCAGACCCGCTTGAATCTGGTCTCCGCTGTCGAGCATCTCCAGGTACTGCCCCGCCGTGTCTCCGACGGCACCGCCGCTGCCCGCGACCTCTCGCAGGATCTGCATGGCGTCGTCACTCTCGAGGTCGACGAGGTGGACTTCCGCCGCGAGGAGCTTGCCTTCGGGTAGCCCGCTCGCCTTGCCGTGCATCTTCACGCCATCGAGGTCCCCAGCCGAGAGGGCCACGAGGGCGCGGCGCATCTTCACGCTGCCGATCTCATCGCCCGCGGTCGCTTCCGCCGCCGCAAGTGTTGCGTCTGCCCCACGCGTGTCGCCCGCAAGGAGCTGCATGTAGGCCTGACCTACTGCCACATGGAGGACATCAGGGTGATCGGCGGCGAGGCCAGCAAACTGGTCGGCCGCGGCGGGTAGATCACCGGAGCGCAGCGCCTCATGGGCGCCCTCGACCACTTCCGGTCCGGGCGTCGTGAACTGAGCGATCATGTCGCAGCCGGTTCCCACGCCGAGACTCGTCACCAAAACCAGCGGCGCAGCCAGTCTCAATGCCGCTCGCAGCGCGGTTTGAGGGTGCAGCTCCGGTCTCTGCATCGATCCTTCTCCTAGGCGAGGCGCTTCTTGCCCCATGACGGTTCGTTTCATGCCACAACCCGGTGGGCGGATCAAGCGCGCGGGCCTCGACGGTCTATTCCCCGGGCGGGTTATCGTCGCCAACGCGGTAACGCTTCCGCCTGCTGCCAACCTCCTCTCGCCATCCGATTTGCCATGCCGCGCCTCGTATCGGACCGCCTGACGCTGCTCCGCGAGATTGGCGGGGGCCCCGCGGGCGCCCTCTATCTGGCAGATCAGTGGACGACACAAGGGCCGCGCCTCGTGGTCGTGAAGGTTCTGCACGGTCGACCGCCGGCCAAATTTCTTCTTGAACAGATCCGCGATGAAGGAAGAGCGACGGCGCAACTGACGGGGTCGACACTCACAGCGACGACTGACCTCGCCCGCGTCGGCGGTCGCCCAGCGCTGGTTCGAAGCTGGGTCGATGGCCTCGATCTTGCGACTGCACTCCGACGACTGGCCCACGAGGACCAGAGCCTTCCACCGCGAGCGGCCTGCGAGGTTCTCGGGAAGATCGCGGCCGCGCTCGAGCTAGCGGACGCGGGTGCGGTGCGCGGTCGGCCTACGCCGCAGCCACGCTTCCACGGCGATCTCAAGCCCACGAATGTCATTGTCACCCTCACCGGTGAGGTCTGCCTCGTGGATGTGGGGTGCGGCGCCACGGCCCTGGGCGCCGGCGGGCCGGCGCAGTCCTCCGCACGCTTCCTCGATCCGACGGGACGCTCTGGCCCTTCTGCGGACATCTATGCCCTCGGTCAGCTCGCGCTCGAGCTGTTCGGGGTGACCGAGCGACTGGGCCGGCAGAGCGAGGTGGCACATGATCGAGCCGTGCGCCGCCAAGTCGCTCGACTCTCGCTCGACGGCATCGCGGACACCGACCTGGAGACCCTTCGGGCTCTGCTCGGGCGATGTATGGGCTGGTCCACCTCCTCCAGACCATCCGCAACCCAAGCAGCTGACCTGCTTCTATCGATCGCGGACCGAGCCAACGGCCCGGGCCTCGCCACGTTCGCGCGACGCAGACTGCACGTGTGGATGGACAGCCCACCGTCGTCGCCCGACCCTTCTGTGCGTCCTCTCGGGGTGACCTCGTGGGAGCCCGTACACGAGCACTTCGAGCGTGACACCGTGACGGAGGAGTACCCCTCGGTCAGCGAGCACCTCGCTGCTGATCTCGAGGCAACGACTGTGCGCATACCGAAGCTCCACATGGGCGACGACGAGCTGACACTGGTGCTCCCGCGTCCAAAGGGCCGGGCCCGCCTCTTGATCGCGGCGACTCTGCTGTTCGCGCTGTTCGCAGTCACGACGTGCCTGGGCTCGTCCTTTGTGGCTGCCGTCCTCGGCGCCGTGGAGGCGGGGCTGCTCGGGTGAACGTCCACGGACGGCCTGCTTCCACCTCGCGGAGACCATGGAAGAACTCGGCGATCCGCTCGTACGCCTGCTCTACGGTGGTCGAGTAGAAGATGGCCGAGCGAAGCACATCTCCTTCAGGCACACCCCGCGTGAAGTAGCGCGCGATCTTCTTCATGCGCCCCAGCGCACCATGGTCGTTCTTGAACGTGGTGCGGAGCGCCTCGTAGTACGAGAGCAGGACCCGCTCGCGCTCCGCCAGACTGACCGTGGGGATCTCCTCCCCTCTCATGTCCGCAGAGATCTGTGCGAAGACCCAAGGGTTGCGAATCGCTCCACGGCCAATCATCAGGCCGGCGCAGCCCGTCTCTGCGAAGGCCTCACGAGCGCTCTCGATGTCGACGATGTCGCCATTGGCCAGCACCGGCACCGACACCGCCTCGACGACCTCCCGGATGATGCCGAGGTCGCGCTCTCCTCCATAGCGGTCGGCTCGCGTGCGCCAGTGCACGGTCAGGCCCTCGACGCCCTCGTCTTCGCACATCCGCGCCATGTCCACAGCATTGCGCATGCTTGCGTCCCAGCCCGCCCGCATCTTCACGGTGAACGGGATCCTGACGGCCGCGCGCATTGCACGCACGATGCGCTGGGCGTGGGGAATGTCCTTCATCAGCGAAGACCCACCAGAGTTCTTGCACACCTGCTTCGATGGACAGCCCATGTTCAGGTCGAGGATGTGCGCCCCCTTGGCCTCGGCGACCCGCGCAGCCTCTGCGAGCACAGCCGGATCTGCACCGTAGATCTGGATGGCGATGGGGCTCTCGTCGGGGTCGAAGGCTGCCATCCGCAGGAACTTCACGTCACCCCGAGCAAGCGAAGCAGCAGGGATGAACTCGGTCACCGTCAGCCCGCATCCGCCGATCTGGCGGATGAGTCGCCGAAAGGTCACGTCCGTCACGCCCTCCATCGGAGCGAGCACGAGCTTTGGATCGATCTCGATGTCGCGAATTCGAAGCACGCCTGCCTCACCGTCCGTCGGTGGAGAAGTGCTGGTAGTCCTTCGACGACCTCCAGGCTCCTCCCCACTTCCAACCGATCCGCGCAAACGCGGCTACCGCCACACCATCCGCGGTGATCACGCCGGGCCGCGCGTCACGCTCGAGCCACTCGCGCCCCTCGGGCGGCAGGACCCGCTCTCCCCGCACGTAAGGATTGCGCAGCGGGTTGAGATCGATGGCAGTTCCATAGGAGTGACGCGAGTAGCTGCTCCCTCCCGTCACGGGGCGACAGTTGAAGGCCGACGTGTTGTCAGCCGCCATCGACGCATCATCGCTGCCGTCGAAGACGTGCACGGGCTCCATCCGTGTGATCGGGAAGCGAGCCCCGTAGAGCTCGCGGAACACCGACAGGACCTCGTCCGCTACCTCGGCCGCGACGACGAGCTGTCCCCTCGAGAGCCCGTTGTCCGGCGTCCAGTGTGGCACGGAGAGCACAGCCAGTGCCTCCAGTCCTACCGGGCAGCCTGGCCGCCAGGACACCCCCGTCATCGCCTGCGCGAGCTCGTCATCGATCGGCGCGACCGAGCCACTCCACGCGGGCATGCAGGGGCCCTCATCGGGACAGTCGCAGGCCTCTGCGCCACAGCGAGGGTCGAGCTCTGGCTCTGCAGGCCGTGACGGACGTGGGGCTTCGGGCTCTGGGACGGGCTCGTGAGCGACAGGCAGCGGCTCGGAAGTGGTGGCTCGGCACCCGGCGGCACAGAGCATGAGATACAGCGCGGTCATGTCATGGCGTATCCGGTCTGCTGCTGCGATAGCGGCGTGTGTCGCCTGTGGGTCCGCACCCGAGGTGCCAGCCCCCTCCCCCGGTCCGCCCGATGATGCTGTGCACAGCGTTGCTCTTCCCGACTCCGAGTGGGCGGGAAGCACGTCGTGTCGTGACTGCCATCCCGACGAGCACGCGGCCTGGGTCGGCTCGCACCACCAGCGTGCCGAGCGGGCGATCGAGCCGGCTCTGGACCCAGGACTCGTCGACGGGCACCTACCGTCGGCGGAGGGTCAACTTGGCCCCCGAGCTGCTCGCGCAATCGGCGTGCACCCGCTCGTGCAGTACCTCGTTGAGGCACCGGGTGGGCGCCTGCAGACCTACGACCTCGCATGGGATGTCGACCGCGGGGAGTGGTTCGACGTGTTCGAGGGTGACCCACGACGAGCTGGGGACTGGGGACACTGGACGGGTCGGGCGCTGAACTGGAACAGCATGTGCGCGACCTGCCACGACACGAACGTCGTCGTCGGATGGGATGCGGACTCCGACTCGTACTCGACCGAGCTTCTCGAGCACGGTGTGGGCTGCGAGGCCTGCCACGGCCCCTCGGCTGCGCACGCAGCCTCCCCAGCGAGGCTTCCCTAGGGGCCGACTTGATCAGACACTCTAAGTTTGATTTTTGCACAATTCCTGGCGCTCCAGCGAATTGCGCACGGTGACAATAACCGCAGGCCTGCGGCCGAACAGCGTTGAGTACTTAGCAATTTTCGTCCCAAAGTCCGCATCACTCGCCTGAATCACACTCCGCGCTGTCCGACCCCACGCTTCGCCCCCTAAATCCTTGGATTTAGGAATAATGCTCACTCGATTCGAATTCGTAATAGCAGACTCCTGCACCTGTGAGTCTTGTACAA
>PKDJ01000319.1 GCA_002862545.1 Pseudomonadota bacterium | reverse complement strand
GGCTGCTCCTCGCCCTCCGCGCCTTCCGCTACGTCGCCCTCGCGATGGTGCTGAGCGCCGCCCCCGCCGTCGCTCTCCTGCTGTCGGTCCAGCCCCTCGACCTCGGCCTGCGGGGCGTCTGGGCTGCCCTCGCCCTGCTCATCGCGCTGCGGGCCGTCACGGCGGGCTGGCGCTGGTGGGGGCCCTCGGGACTGCCGCGGTCCGTGAGCGGTTCTTCGCTGTAGGGCAGGCACGTCGGGCGATAAGGGCTGCGGCGGAGGTACGCATGGCGAGGCTGGCAGTGATCGGCGCGACCGGTGGAATCGGGCAGTGGGTGGTGAAGCACGCGCTCGCGGGAGGTCACCACGACGTGAGCGCCCTCGTCCGCGACCCCAGCAAGGTCACCGAGGCGAGCGACCGGCTGACCCTCTTCCGAGGCGACGTCACCGATTCGAGCACGCTTGGGCCGTGGCTCGAGGGCGCCGACATGGTGATCTCGTGCCTGGGCACCCGGCGCTTCACCCCACCCATCGTGGCCGAGGGCACCCGCAACGTGGTGGCCGCGATGGAGCAGGCCGGCCTCCGCCGCATCGCGATGATCTCGTCCGTCGGCATCGGCGACAGCAAGCAGCAGGGCGTCCGCACGAGCCGGGTGTTCATGTACGCCATCGTGCCCGTCCTCCTCCGCAAGCAGTTCTGGGAGCTGAAGGACGCCGAAGACGCGGTCCGCCGCGACACGATCGACGGCATCGTCGTCCGACCGACGGGCCTGAGCAATGCCGACGGTACTGGCCGCTGGACCGCCATGGGCCCCGACGGCGCACCGCGCGGCGGCATGATCCCGCGGGCCGATGTCGCTGCGTTCCTGCTGACCCTGGTCGACGACCACTCTTGGGACGGTCGCAGCGTGAGCCTCTACCCCGGCTGAGTCCGAGTTCATCGGTCCTGACAGCCGTCATGCTGTCGGCTACGCTGGCCCCTCGGAGTGCTCCATGCGGACCGTCCTCGTGCTCACGCTCGCCCTGGCGGCCTGCGCCTCGGACCCCAAGGGGGCGGCGGCCCCTCCCGACGAGATCTGCGACAACCTCGAGGACGACGACCTCGACGGGCTCGCAGACTGCGAAGATCCCGACTGTGCGGCGCTCTGCATCGAGATCTGCATCAACGGCGAGGACGACGACTTCGACGGGCGGGTCGACTGCCTCGACGACGACTGCGACGGCCTCTGCCCCGAGAGCTGCCACGACGGACGGGACAACGACGGCGACGGCGCCATCGACTGTGACGACGAGGACTGCTCCGGCAGCTGCCCGGAGGTCTGCGGCGACGGGCTCGACAACGACGGCGACGGCAAGGTCGACTGCCTGGACGAGGAGTGCGTCGACCCCTCCTGCCCCGAGCTGTGCAGCGATGGCCGCGACAACGACGCCGACGGGCGCATCGACTGTGACGACGAGGACTGCAACCTCCCCTCCTGCCTCGAGAACTGCACGGACGGCCGCGACAACGACGCCGACGGACGCATCGACTGCGACGACATGGACTGCTCCGACAGCTGCCCGGAGGACTGCGGCGACGGACGCGACAACGACGGCGATGGGCGGGTCGACTGCGACGACGAGGCCTGCACCGACCTGTGTGATGTCGACGGCGACGGCTTCGACAGCACCGACTTCGGCGGGAATGACTGCGACGACAGCCGCTTCGACATCAACCCCGGCCGGCCCGAGATCTGCAATGTCGACGAGGCACTCGACGACGACTGCGACGGGCTCGTCGACGAGGAAGACCCTGATCTGGAGCCCGAGACGCTCATCGCCTGGGGCCGCGACGAGGACGGCGACGGCTACGGCACGGCGCACGACCTCACGCTCGCATGCCAGCGCCCCGCCGGGTTTGGCTTCGCCGACACCGACTGCGACGACACGCGCGACGCCGTCAACCCGTCGATGCCCGAGATCTGCAACCCGGAGGACCCACTCGACGACGACTGCGACGGCCTGATCGACGACGCCGACCCCGACGTGAGCGAAGACAGCCACCTCGCGTGGTTCGCGGACCGCGACAGCGATGGCTTCGGCGCCGCTGACGACTTCGAGTATGCCTGCATTCGCCCCGACGGCACCTCCATCAGCAGCGACGACTGCGACGACAGCGACCCGACCATCGGGCCGCCCAGCCTGTGGCTCCGCGACGCGGACCTCGACGGCTTCGGCGCTGGAGACCCGGCCGATGGGGTGCCATCGTGCGAGCCCCCCGGCCCGGGGTACGGTCCAGACTGGCGGGGCGAGGACTGCGACGACCTCGACCCGCTCGCCTACCCTGACGCCGAGGAAGTCTGCGGGGACGGCGTCGACCAGGACTGTGACGGCGAAGACCGACGCTGCCTCCAGATGTACGTGGCCGACGGCCAGGCCTACGCCGGCAGCCTCTACGCCATTGACCTCGAGGAGGGCACCGTGACGGAGGTCGCCGTGCTGGACGTCCCGATCACCGGACTGTCGTTCTCTCCCGACGGCGAGCTCTACGCGGTGTCCACCCAACACTGGAGCGCCCCCCCGGGCGACGACGAGGTCTACGTCGTCGACCTCGAAAGCTACGCGCTCACCCCCGTCTTCTGGCCGAGCGAGGGCCGGTGGGCGGGCTTCGCGTGGAACTATGCTGACGGCAACCTGTACGGCTTCGCGAGGAGCAACGACACGCTGTACGAGCTCGATCTCGAGACCGGCTCCGAGCTGCCGCTCTACAGCGATCGGTCCTGGGGGCACTGCATGGCCTCCGACGCCAGCGGCCAGCTGTACCGCATCAAGTACGGCACGCTCTACACCGTCGACCTCGTCACGCGCAGCGAGGTGGAGCTCGGCGACATCGCTGGGCTGCCCATCGTCATCATGGGTGGCGGGCAGGGCTGCGCCTTCCTGGACGGCGTGCTGTACGTCGCACCTGAGGACTACGAGTGGGGCTTTCGAAGGCTCTACGCCGTCGATGTCGAGACCCTGACCGCGACAGAGACCGGAATCGCCATCAGCGGGCCGATGGACGCGCTCGGGGCCTTCCCCCCCTAGCCTTGACCCGGCGCGCGGAGCGGTCAGCCAACCGTGTGGTCGACGCGCATATGGAGCGGCACATGCTCCATCCGTCGGCTAGCCTAGGCGGGACTGGAGGACTCCATGCGGACCCTGTTCGTGCTCGCGCTCGCTCTCACGGCCTGCGGCTCTGACCCGAAGGGCGAGGAGGCCACGCCTGACGAGATCTGCGACAACCTCGAGGATGACGACCTCGACGACCTCGCAGACTGCGCCGATCCCGACTGCGCCGCCGTCTGCGGTGAGGTCTGCACCAACGGCACCGACGACGACCTCGACGGCCTGATCGACTGCCTCGACGACGACTGCGACGGCCTGTGCCCCGAGAACTGCGGCGACGGACGGGACAACGACGGCGACGGCGCGGTCGACTGCGACGACCGGGACTGCTTCGGCAGCTGCCCCGAGGTCTGCGGCGATGGCTTCGACAACGACGGCGACGGCAGGGTCGACTGCCTCGACGAGGAGTGCGTCGATCCGAGCTGCGACGAGATCTGCACCGATGGGCGGGACAACGACGCCGATGCGCTCGTCGACTGCGACGACGACGACTGCAACGACCCATCCTGCCTCGAGAACTGCACCGACGGGCGCGACAACGACGCTGACGGCCGCGTCGACTGCGACGACACGGACTGCGACGGCGCATGCCCCGAGGTCTGCACCGACGGCCGCGACAACGACGCCGACGGCCGCGTCGACTGCGAAGACGAGGAGTGCGCCGAGATCTGCGATGCCGACGGCGACGGCTTCTACAACGCCGACTTCGGCGGCGACGACTGCGACGACACCCGCTTCGAGGTCAACCCGAGCCGCCCCGAGATCTGCAACGGCGACGAGGTGCTCGACGACGACTGCGACGGGCTCTTCGACGAGAACGATCCCGACATCGACCCGCTGACCCTCATCGCCTGGGGCCGCGACGACGATGGCGACGGCTACGGCACAGCGCGCGACGCGCTGCTGGCCTGCCAGAGCCCCGCCGGGTTTGGCTTCGCCAACACCGACTGCGACGACACGCGCGACTACGTCAACCCGTCGATGCCCGAGATCTGCAACCCCGAGGGCCCGCTCGACGACGACTGCGACGGCCTGATCGACGACGCCGATCCCGACGTGACCGAGGACAGCTACCTCGAGTGGTACGTCGACAGCGACGGCGACGGCTTCGGTGCCGAGTCCGACTTCGTCTATGCCTGCAGCCGACCCGACGGCACCGCTGCCACGAACGACGACTGCGACGACCGCGACCCGACCGTCGGTCGGCCGAGCCTCTGGCTGCCTGACACCGATCGGGACGGCTTCGGCGCCGGCGACCCCGCCGACCCGGTCCCCTCCTGCGATCCCCCCGGTCCCGGCCTCGCCCCCGACTGGATCGGCGAGGACTGCGACGACAGGGACTCCCTCTCCTACCCGGACGCCGAGGAGATCTGCGAAGACGGGATCGACCAGGACTGCGACGGCGAAGACCGGAGCTGCATCCAGATGTACGTGGCCGACGGCCGCGGCACCCCGGGCAGCCTCTACGCCGTCGATCTCGAGGCCGGGACCGTCACCGCCGTCGCACGCATGGAGCAGGCCATCACCGGGCTCTCCTTCTCCCCCGACGGTGAGCTCTACGCCGTGACCGCCGTGGGCTTCGGCTACGCCCCGGGCGGTGACGTCGTCTACACCGTGGACCTCGACACCTACGAGCTCACCCCGGTGTTCTCGCCGACGATGACGGCCTGGTCCGGCTTCTCGTGGAACTACGGCGACGGCAACCTGTACGCCTGGACAGAGAACGCCGACACGCTCTACGAGCTCGACCTGGCGACCGGCTCCGAGCGACGGATCTACGGCGGCAGCTCCTACGGTCACTGCCTGGCCTCCGACGCCAGCGGCCAGATGTACCGCCTGACGAGCAACACGCTCTATGAGGTCGACCACGTCGGCGGCCGCGAGACGAACCTGGGCATGGTCTCGGGTCTGCCCGCTGGCTCGACCGGCCAGGGCTGTGCCTTCCTGGACGGGCTGCTGTACGTCGCGCCGATGGACTACTTCTACGGCGGTGGTCGCGAGCTGTACGCGGTCGATGTCACGTCGGTCAGCGCCACGCCGACCGGGATCGTCCTGAGCGACGGGATGGACGCGCTGGGTGCCTTCGAGCCCTAGCGCTCACGCGGCGGCGGTCTGCGCCACCACTGCAATAGTCCGCCGCCTCCGCCGTAGCGCGAGCGGAGGTACGAATGTTGTCGTTGTTTGGTGCCCTCGTCGTGGCCGCCGTCTGCTGGACCAGCGGCAAGGAGGGCTGGGCCGTGTTCGTGCTCGGCCTCTACTTCGCCCAGTACGTCGTCGCGGCCCTGGTGTAGCCGTCGTCAGGCAGAGCCCGCGTCGTCCACGTCGAAGGCGAAGCGGCGCTCGCCCCGGCTGAAGGGCGCGACCGTGTCGCCCGAGCCCCGGAGCACCCACTTGGTGGTGAGCAGTCCTTCGACCCCCACCGGACCGCGAGCATGGAGCCGCGCAGTGCTGATTCCGACCTCGGCCCCCAGCCCGTAGCGGTAGCCGTCGGCGAAGCGGGTCGAGGCGTCGTGGAAGACACTCGCCGCGTCGACCCGGGCGAGGAAGGCCTCAGCCGTGGTCCGATCGGTCGTGATGATGGACTCGGTGTGTCCGCTGCCGTGGGCGTGGATCCAGTCGATGGCCGCCTCGAGATCGTCCACTACGGCCACGGTGCATGCCAGGTCGCCGTACTCGTGGGACAGCGCGGGCGGCTCGGGACGGTCCAGGGGGGTGCCCGGCGCTGCGTGGACCGTCACACCGGCCCCCTCCAGCGCACCGACCAGTCGCGCGAGCCCCGCGGGGACCAGGGCCCGGTGG
>PKDJ01000273.1 GCA_002862545.1 Pseudomonadota bacterium | reverse complement strand
ACTACGACGTCTACGGCTACTGGTTCGCCCTGGCGGATCTGCGGGGTCTGCCCGAGGCCTGAGGGGGCTCGGGGTGCTCACTCGGTGAGCGCGCGCATCAGCGCACGAACACCATGACGGTGGAGCTGCGCATCGCGTCCGAGTAGCCCCAGCTCGCGTCGTAGGACCACTCCCGCAGGTTGCCCCAGCCGCCCTGGCCGTAGCCAGCCGTGGTGCCGTTGCCGCCGACGCAGCTGTGCTCGCTGTTGCCCGCCAGGTACTTCACGCCGGGACAGAGGGCGATGGGGATGCCCTCGTTGTTGTTCACCGAGAAAGTGATGCCTCCAGGCGCGGTCTCGCTCTCGCTGTTGGGGAGCTGCTCTGCGTGCTGCCCCTCGGCGGTCCCCACGGTCCACGTGGCGTCGACGGTGAGGCCGATGCCCGGTCCGCCGGTGTTGGTGAGCGGGAAGTAGTCCGTGTAGAGGTGGTAGAGCGAGCCGCCGTAGTCCGCGAGGAAGCCGTCCGTGGTGTGGTAGGCGTAGCGGGCCGAGGCGCGGTAGTCGCTGTCCGCCGAGTCATTGGGCGTGTGGTAGATGAGCAGGTCTTCGCCGCTCACCGACCAGTAGGCGGGGTTCTTGAAGTCGCCGCTGTTGGTGGTGGTGGCGGTGCGCACGTCGCCGAAGGTGCTCGTGTCTTCCCAGCGGTTGAAGCCGGACTCCTGCCACTTCTGGTCGGGGGAGTCCCCCGCTCGCTTGTCGGGGCCGTCCACCAGGCTCATCACGAGGGTCCAGCCGCCACCGGCCGTCGTCATGTCGCACCAGGTCTCGAACTCGGGCTCTCCGCCCGGACCGTCCGGGTCGAGGGTGTAGATGCCGTCGGGGCTGTCCGGGTACAGGTCAAGCCACTCCAGGCAGGAGGGCACCTGGCGGCAGTCGGGCGTGCCGTCGTCATCGTCGTCGACGCGGTCGTCTGCGCCCGAGCAGATGTCGCAGGCGTCGGGGATGGTGTCGCCGTCGCTGTCGAGGCCGTCGGCGCCGAGCGGGCAGCTGTCGCACACGTCGCCGATGCCGTCGCCGTCGCCGTCGGCCTGGTCTGGATCAGGGATGTCGGGACAGCCGTCGAGCAGGTCGGGGACGCCGTCGCTGTCGCCGTCCGACAGCAGGGTCTCCAGCTCCTCCAGCCGGGCCGTGAGGTCGCCCAGCTCGACGCCGCCCGCGACGGCCCCACAGACCCAGCCGCCGCCGTCAGCGATGGGGGCCTGTCCGTCTGGGCAGTCCAGGCGGCCGAGCCCGTCGGCGTCGTCACCGTCAGCGAAGCCCGGGGGCATGTCGAGGAGATCGAACCACGAGCCAGTGAGGGCCACGTCCGTGAGGTCGGAGAGCAGCGCGTAGCCCGCGCCGGCGACCCAGCCGAGGACGGTGCCCTCGTCGACGGTGGCGTCTGGACCGCACACCCAGCCCGCTCCGCTGAACACGGGGACCTCGCCGTCGGCACAGACGAGCAGGCCCAGGGTGTCGGCGTCGCCGTCAGCGAGCTCGGCGGGGATGCCGGTGAGATCGGCGTAGGCCCCGCTGGTGGCCACCGGTGCCAGGTCGGCGGTGCGGGCGTAGCCCTCGGCCGCGATCAGGGCGCGCACGTCTTCGTCGGAGAGCACGGCGTCGTCGCCGCAGCCCCAGGTGGCGCCGTCGTACACCAGGATCTGGCCCGGGGCGCACGACACATCGGCCAGGCCGTCGGCGTCGGCGCTGCAGGACCAGGCGACGCCGCTCCAGGTGGGCACCTCGCCGGGGTCACAGAGGAGCGTGGCCAGGGTGTCGGCGTCGCCGTCCGCCAGGTCGGCGGGCAGGCCGTCGATGGCCTCGAATGCGACGGCGTCGGCTACAGCGGCCCGCTGGGCGTAGGGCACGCTGCTCACGGCGTGCCGCGGCGTCATCGGAATGCCGCCGTCGATGGCGATCTGCAGGTAGAGGGTGCGGCCGTCGAAGACGCGGTCGTCCAGGGGGCTCACGGCCCCGAGGTCGATGGTGTAGAGCCCGCTGACCAGGGCGACGTCCTGGTCCTCCGACCACACGGGCGCGCCGCTCTCGGGGCGGTCGTACAGACCGAAGCTGAAGCGGTGGAGTCCCTCGATCGGCCGTCCGTCGACGTCGAAGAGCCGGCCCTGGTGCGTCAGGGTGGTCGGGACCGCGAGGGCTGTGCCGGAGAGTCCGAGGGCCATCGCGAGCCAGGGAAGACGGTGCATCGAGGGCTCCTCTGCGAGCAGGTGCAGAGGCTACCTCAGGCGCAGAGGCGCCGCAGCAAGCGGGCTTCGGGCCGGACGGCGCCGCTCGGTCGGGGCGCTCCGCAGGAGCTAGGCCGGTGCGTCCAGCAGGAGCATCGCGAGCAGGGCCGCGCGGTCGGGCATGGTGTCGACCCGCACGTGCTCGCCGATGGCGTGGGCTCCGCCGCCGACGGCCCCGAGCCCGTCGAGGGTGGCGCAGGAGAGACTTGTGGTGTTGCCGTCCGAGGCACCCCCGACGGCGCAGTCATGCAGCGCGAGTCCGAGCGCCTCGCCATGGGCGTGGGCGCGGTGCCACAGGGCCTGGTTGCGGGGGGTAGGCTCCATCGGGACCTTTGTGAAGCGGCCCGTGACCGTCAGGCGGGCGCCGGGAACCGTGGGCTGCAGGGCGCGGATCGCGGCGTCGACATCGGCGGCGGCCTCTGCGGTGGGGGCCCGGGCCTCCACCTCGAGGGTGCACGCCTCGGGCACGACGTTGCGGCGGGTGCCGCCCTGGATCACGCCTGGATTCACGGTGATGCCACGGGTCGGGTCGGCCAGTGCGCACAGGGCCTGGACGACGTGGCTCATCTCGAGCAGCGCGTGCACGCCGCGCTCGGGCTCGAGGCCGGCGTGGGCGCGGCGGCCGTGGGCGGTGATTCGGTAGTGGGCCACCCCCTTGCGGGCCGTCTTCAGGTGGCCGTGGTGGCCGCAGGAGGGCTCGAGCACCAGGGCCCGCTGGGCGAGCGGCGCGAGGGCCTCGAGCCAGGGGGTGGAGTCGGGGCTGGCGATCTCCTCGTCGGCGTTGAGGAAGATCAGGGGGCTGACCTTGGGGCTCATTCCGTGGGCGTCGAGCGCCCGGAGGGCCCACAGGAGCTGGACGAGGCCCGCCTTCATGTCGAAGACGCCCGGACCATGAGCGATGCCGTCCTCGACCCGGAAGGGCATGCGCGCGAGGGTGCCGAGGGGCCAGACCGTGTCGACGTGGCCGACCACGAGCTGTGCCGGGCGGTCGAGGGTGTGGTCCTGCGGGAGCGCGACCAGAGCGCCGGCGGTGGTCTCGCCGGGGATGCGCTGGGAGCGGTAGCCGAGCGCTGCGAGTGCCTCGGCGATGTGGTCGAAGACCGGCTCGCAGCTCTCGGGCACGAAGCTCGGGCTCTCGAGCTGCACGAGGGTGGCGAGCTCGTCGACCATCGCGGCCCGGCGGCGGCGAATCCAGGACTGGAGGGTGAGCGTGGACGGCTGGGCTGTGGCTGGGGCGGTCATGGCGACTCCCGCGGGACTCCAGCCTCCTCGCTTGTCATGAGCCTGTCAAGGGATCTGAGTGTGGCCCCTGCCTGAACACTGAACTAATGTTCAGTGGTGAGGGGGAGTGATGAGCGAGGCGCTGCGATCCTCGACGGGCGTCGACACCGACATCTTGGAGTCTCTGCGGGAGCGAATCCGGGTCCTCGAGGGTGGGGCACGGGTCCAGCGGGGGCGCCGTCCAAGCGGCGTCGCGGCGATCGACGAGCTGGTGGGCGGGCTGCCGGTCCCGGGGATCGTGGAGCTCAGCGGTCCACGCGGCAGCGGGGTCACGTCGCTGGCGCTGTCCCTGGCTGCGGCCTCCGTGGCGGGTGGTGGTCTCGTCGCCTGGGTCGACGCCGAGGCCAGCCTCTACCCGCCGGCTGTGGCGCGCTGTGGGGTCTCACTGGCTCGGCTGCTCGTGGTGCGGCCGGTGGCCGACGGCCAGCACGCCGAGCTGTGGGCGGCCGAGCAGCTCCTGCGCTCGGGCTGCTTCGGGCTCGTGGTGATCGATCGCCTCGAGGGGGGTGTGCTGCGCTCCACGGGCCACGGCTGGGCTCGGGCCTGTGAGCACGGGCACTGTGTCGCGCTGGTGCTCTCTGAGCGTCCGGCGCGGTGGCTGCCGGCTGAGGTCCGGCTGAGCGTGGGGGCCAGTCGGGTGACGGTCGGTCGTGATCGCGGGGGCCGCGCGGGGCGCCGGGCGTCGCTGCCGGAGGTGCCCGAGGGGGTGGCGGCATGGCCGCCCTGACGGCGGGCCTCGCGCGGCGTCCGCGCTACCTCGTCGTCCTGCTGCCGGCCTTTCGGCTCGAGCGCTGCGGCTACGACGCCGACGACGTGGTGGCGCTGGTCGACGAGGTGCGGAACGCCACCCGCATCGTGTCGTCCACGCCGGCGGGGGCCGAGGCGGGGCTGCGAGTCGGAATGACCGCCTCCGAGGCTCGGGCGCTGGTGCCGGGTGTGGTGCTCGAGCCGCTCGATGCACCTGGAGAGGCGGAGGACCGCCTGGCCCTCGTGCGCGCCTTCAGCGCCCTCTCCGATCGGGTCGTCTCGCCGTGGGACGATGCACTCGCCCTCGAGATCAGCCGCACGTCCCGGGTGTTCGGGGGTGAGGCGGCGGTGGTCGCGGAGGCGCGTCAGCTGGCCTCCGAGCTCGGTCACCGGTTCAGGCTCGCCGTGGCGGATGCGCCTCTGGCTGCGCTGGCCCTCGCCGAGACGATCGACGGTGAGGTGCACGTGCCTCCCGGGGGCACGGCCGAGGCACTGGCCGAGCTGCCGATCGGAGCCCTGCGACCGTCCCGCGGGCTCCGCGACGCCCTGCGGGCCGTCGGTATCACCCAGATCGCCCAGCTCGCAGGGCTCGACGCCGCCTCGGTGGCCGGGCGCTACGGGCCCGAGGGCACGCGCTTGCATCAGATCGCCCGGGGCGATGCGCCGCGCGACCGCCTCGACTGGCGAGAGGTCGACCCCGAGGCGCCGTCGGTCCAGGCCACGCTGTCGGGAGCGACGAGCACGCTGCAGCTGCACTTCGTGCTCCCGGGGCTTCTCGTCGAGCTGTCGCGCAAGCTCTCCCGTCGCGACCAGGCCGTGGTGCGGCTTCAGCTGGTGCTGCGCCTCGAGCCGCGGTCTACCCTCGGGAGCCTCCCCGGGTCCGATCGGGTCGCGCTGACCGTGCGCGTCGGTCGGCCCACACGCGACCCGACCCTGCTCGAGCGCCTCGTGCGGCGTCGGCTCGAGGGGGTGCGGCTGTCGTCACCCGTCGAGGCCTTGATCCTCGAGGCCGAGGAGGTGGTGAGCGAGCTCGGCTGGCAGCCGGGGCTCACCCAGCGCTCCGAGGCCCGTGAGCCGCTGCCTGATCTGCTGGCGCGGCTCGCCGATCACCTCGGCGACGACGCGCTCGTGGCGCCGGTGTGTGTCGAGGCATGGCGTCCCGAGGCGGCCTGGCGGGCCGAGCGCTTTCCGCGCGCCTCCGACGGGGGAGAGCTGCTCGGCTCGCGGGAGGATGCGCTGCGTGCGGCCCTGGCCTCCGACGATCCGGTCGCTCGTCAGCGTGCCTGGGAGTGGGCCCTCGAGGCGCCGCGTCCCACGCGCCTGCTGGCTCGTCCCGAGCGCCTCGACGTGCGCTGGGAGGGGGGGCGTCCCGTCGCCGTGCACCTCGCGCGGGGCTGGGTGGCCGTCGAGCGGGCGTCGGAGGTCGAGCGGCTGTCCGGTGAGTGGTGGGACCCGGAGAGCGCCTTCGACCGGGAGTACCGGGTGCTGCGGGTGGCGGGCCGAGATCTGTGGATGTTCGCCGAGCACGGGCGGTGCTGGCTGCACGGCTGGTTCGACTAGCCGCGTGCTTCCGCCCCCTCACAGGGACCGCTCGCTCCGCCCTCAGCTCGCGCAGGAGACCAAAGTCGGTCGCAGGCTCCCGACTTCATCCTCCTGCTAGAGCGAGAACCCAATGCCTGCCTGGAACATCAGCAGGCTGTCGTCCAGCTCGCCGCGGGTCGTGCCCGACTCCTCACCCTCGAGCACCACCCGACGCGACATCGTGCCGAAGCCGATGTCGGCGAAGACGTTGTCG
>PKDJ01000203.1 GCA_002862545.1 Pseudomonadota bacterium | reverse complement strand
GCATCCGAGCAGAGCAAGGCGACCTGGCCCTTCCTGGCGAGGAAGATGATGCTTGCGTCGCTGCCTGTGCCCACCGTCGACTCCCCCTCGGCGATCACGAGCGCCGCCTCCTCGGGCTGATCCCGCTCCGCCAGGACGAGCGCGAGGCAGCCGCGGGCTGCGCCTGCGGAGCTCGGATGCGCCTCATCACAGACCCGAATGGCCTCCCGGAGCACCTCTTCCGCCTCCTCGCTCTGACGCAGACTCGCCAAGACCTCCCCGATGCGCAGGAGAGTGATCCCTCGAAGCCGCTCATGCTGGAGTCCTCGCGTGAGCTCCAGCGCGGCGCGGTAGTGGCCGAGGGCCGTCGAGAGCCGCTCCTGTCCGACGCTCAAGTCACCCAGCTGTCCGAGGGTGATGGCCTCCAGGAGCACGTCCTTCCGCTCGCGCGCGATCCGCAGCGACCTCTCGAAGTGGCCTTCAGCGTCGTCGTACTGGGCCAGCGCCAGGTGCGTGTTCCCGAGCTTGCCGTGGTGCATACCCTCGAGTCGCTTGTTCCCGGCGTCCACCGCGAGTGACAACGCCTGCCGCTGCACCTCCAGGGCCCGATGGTGCTCCCCGCGGTTTCGGTGAATCAGCCCGAGCGCACCGAGGGTCCTGCTCTCCCCAACCGCGTCCTGGTCCCGCCGGTAGCCCTCCAGGGCTGCACGCCACGACTGCTCCGCCGCGCCGTAGGCCTGTGCGTCGAAGTGCCGGGCCCCCTCTTCCCAGTGCCGCTCTGTCTCCAGGCGCCTCTCTTCGACGGTCTCCTCCTTAGGTGGCTCGGCCCGCCGAGGAGAAGGAGCCTGTCGGGCCTCGGGAGCTCGGGCCTCGCCCGCGATGACCGCCCGGGCCTCGGCCAAGCGACCGCTGATGCGCAGGCACTTTCCAAGCTCGAGCTCAAGCCGCCTCCGCCGAACCGCAGACAAATCCGGTATCTCCAGCGCCTGCTCGGCGATGGTGAGGCCAAGGCTCATCGGACCCCTCCAGGCCACCACGGTCAGCGCTGCGAGGGCACAGGCCGAGGCCGTCTCAGCCGTGCCTCCTGCCACACCCGCGACAAGATTGTCCAGCTCGCGAAAGAGCTCAGCCCGTCGCTCTACGCTCGCCGCCACACTCGACGCACCTCGCGAGCCCATCTCCGCCAGGTGCGCGAAGTATGCAGCATGCCTGGTCTCGACATCCCGGGTCCCGCCAGCGGCTTCGACACGCTCTCGGGCGTAGGCCTGGACGGACACGAGCATGCTGTACCGGGTCCCCCCTACGTCGCTGCGATCGCGCCGCAGCAGGCTGCTCTCCACGAGGGCATCGAGGATGTCGAACATCGGAGGCACGTCGGGGTCGGCCTCGACCGCGAGCACCGCCTCGGCGGCCGCGAGCGTGAAGCCACCCCGGAAGACACTCGCCTGGGAGAGCACCGTGCGCCCCCAGGGCTCCAGCAGCTCCCAGGACCAGTCCAGTGCCGCCTCGAGGCCCGCTTCCTCCCGCCCCCGCGGACGCAGCAGGCTGAAGCGCTCGGTCAGCCGCTCGATCAGCTCGTCGAGCGTGAACATCGACAGGCGCGCTGCAGCCAGCTCGAGGGCGAGCGGGAGACGGTCGAGCGCCTCGACCAGTGCACAGAGCCGCTCCCCGTTCTGCGGCGTGACATCGAAGCGGGGGTCGACACTCTGGGCACGGCGCACGAAGAGCTCGACGCCGCCGAGCACACTCAGCGGGAGCGTCGGAATCACGGTCTCAGCAGCCAGCCCGAGCCGGGTCCGGCTGGTGGTCAGGACCGTCAGCACAGCACAGTCCGCGAGCCAGCGCTCGCACAGTGGCCCGATGACCCCAGAGAGCTGCTCGAGGTTGTCGAGGACGAGAAGAGTCGGGTCCGCGGCCAGGATCTCGACGAGGTGGTCGTCCGGATCGACAGGCCGCAGCGGCACCCCGAGGGCGCGCGACAGCCGGGCCGTCACGTCGCTGTGACTGCGAGCCTCGGTCAGATCGCAGAGCACCACACGCTCGAAGCGCTCCCGCAACAGCCCCCCGAGCTCCAGCGCAAGCCGGGTCTTGCCGACACCGGCCGAGCCCACCAGCGACACGAGACGTGCCCCTTCGTCGAGGTGGTTCGCCACGACGCGCACCTGGCGACGCCGCCCCACGAGCTCACCTCGGCGATGCCGCTGCGTGACGAGCTCGTCGCTGCAGCGCGCTGCCAGGCGGGCCTCGAGCCCCCGGCGTCTCTCTGGCGTCAGGTGCTGTAGGTGCGCAGCCAGGTGCCTGCGCAGCGTGACCTCGGGACCGCGGTCACCAGTCGCGAAGGCGGCCACGATCCCATCGACGTGCTGTAGCGCGAGCGCCTCGTGGGCCTCAGGCAGGCTCGGCGCATGCACCAGTGCTGCCTGAAGTCGGCGCTCGCGCTCCTGACGCAGCCGTCGTGCATCCGCAGCGGCATCTCGGTGCACGCTCCAGTGCGTCCAGCCTTCCTCCGAGGTGGCACTCGCTCCGAGGGCAGCCTCGGCCTCCTGCCACGCCTGCGCCGCCTCCGCCTCAGCAGCCGCGATGTCCACCTCGAGCTGACGGGCTACCGCGAGCTCGGCCAGTCCCCGAGAGCGCTTCTCCGCACCCTCCAGCCAGCTCTGGAGGGTGCTGGCGAGCTCGGAGGCGCTAGCGAAGCGATCCTCGGGGGCTCGCGCCATGGCCCGCTCGCAGGCGTCGACGAGCGCACTCGGGTAGGCACCGAGGCCCCGCTCACGCAGCGTCGTCGGCGGTCCTGCCCGCACTTGGCTGATGATGTCGTCTGCACTCCCGCTGTAGGCGCACACGCCGCTGATGATCTCGTAGAGGATGGCCCCCAGCGCGTACACGTCGTAGCGCGCATCCAGGGTGATTGGACGACCCGACATCTGCTCCGGCGCCATGTAGGCCGGTGTGCCCGCGATGCGGCCGGCGCGGGTCTGGTGCTCACCGGAGCTGCTGCGCTGGGTCTGTACAGGACCCTCGTCCGTCTCGACGCCGACGGTGCCGACCATCTTGACGAGCCCCCAGTCGAGGACGAGCACCTCGCCAAAGTCCCCCACCATGATGTTCTGGGGCTTCAGATCCCGATGGAGAGCACCGCGGCTGTGGGCATACCCGACCGCCTCGCAGACCTGCCTGAGCGCATCGACCATCCGGTGCAGGGTCCACGCCGACGCATCGGCACGCTCTGCGTGAGCCGAGCGGATCACGACGTCGAGGGTACTGCCACGCACCTCCTTCATCGTGTACCAATACCGGCCATCTGGCAGCGTGCCCGCGTCGTAGACAGGGACGATGCCCGGGTGCTGGAGCTGGGCCGTCGCCTGGGCTTCTGCCAGGAATCGGGCCGCGGAGAGACCATTGGTGGCCGCGGCCGCATTGATGATCTTCAGGGCGACGATGCGACCCAGCATGCTGTCACGGACGCGGCGCACCTCACCCATGCCACCGCGCCCCAGGAAGCCAAGGTCCTCGTAGCGGGGCAGGCCCTCAATGGCGGATCGGCCCAGCCACGCCGAGGGACTGGCCGTCCCGCGCGCTTCCCCGTCGCCCCCCTCATC
The DNA here is from genome assembly GCA_002862545.1 of Pseudomonadota bacterium. Classification (GTDB taxonomy): domain Bacteria; phylum Myxococcota_A; class UBA796; order UBA796. The sequence goes on along the minus strand of PKDJ01000203.1, from coordinate 2,538 downwards.
GAGGGTCGCGACGTGACTGTGCACGGCGTCGAGAAGGTCATGGGCCGTCAGGCCCGCGGCCAGCGCCGCCTCGACGTATCGGGTCGCCTCACTCGGCATGCAGTCCTCTGTGGATCCCAGGTCGACATGGGAATCAAGACGTCGATCCACAAAGCCGGGCTACGGACGCCCAACACGCAACTGCGCCGAGACTACACGATCTTCGTCGACCAGGACACCGACTCCGCCACATTCCTCTTCACGAGGTCTTTCTCTGCGACACGCCTCGCACGGCCTTCGCCGGACTCACTCCGTGGACAGCCACCTGGTCCGCTCGGCCTCGACGCACGCCTCGCCGAGCGCGAGAGCCCGGACACAGCCCTGCCGAATAGACAGGCCCGTACGCCTAGAAGGGCGGCGGCCCGCTGTCGCAGACGGCCCAGCTGATGGCGTTGGCGATCAGCTGCTGACCCCAGGGGTAGTCCCCGGCGACCGAGCAGTCGCTGGTGTTGTAGTGGAAGTCCAGGTAGACCGAGCGTCCGGCCCCAAACTCCCACGACACCACCGCTGTGACCTCCGGGTAGGCGTTGTGACGCACCGAGGCCCGGGCGCCAGGCCGTGCGGCCGACGCGTACTCCCGCCCGACGCTGTCACCCGCGACGAAGACCACGTCCTCCAGGATGGGGTCGGCCGGGTCGGTGACGGTGACGTCGAGGGGCGAGGCGAAGTCGCTGCGCCGCGACGAGGGCTCGACCGGCAGGCTCGACAGCTCTCCGCCGTAGCCGTTGTTGAGGACCCAGGGGGTGCCGATCAAGGCACCGCCGGCACTGACCCAGTCGTCGATGTCGCCGTAGCTGCAGGTCGGGTTCCCGTGGACGACGAGGACGTCGTAGCCGTCGAGAGAGGGCCGGCTGCAGTCGTCGACCCGAGTGGCCGTCCAGCTGGGGACACCCGCGAGGAAGGCCTCGAAGCTGGGCACGTAGAAGGATGAGCCCACGATCGCCACGCGCACGTCGTAGCAGCCGCAGGACTCGTCGACCCCGTCACAGTCCTGATCGATCCCGTCTTCACAGACCTCGGGGGCATCCGGGTAGGCCGTCGGGTCGGCGTCGTCGCAGTCGAGCCCGACCCAGTCGGGGCGGGCGCGGTCGTCGGGCGCATCGCAGGTGGGCACCGGGGCGAGAGGCTCGCCGGCACCGAAGCCGTCGGCGTCGCCGTCGGGGTACCACAGGCTCGGCGGACCGACCGTCGGGTCGGCGTCGTCGCAGTCGTCGTTGGTGGCGGCCGTGCCGTCGGGGCGGCTGCAGGCGTACTCGAAGTCGTCCTCGGCGCCGAAGCCGTCGCCATCCCGGTCGGCGTACCACTCGAGGTAGCTGGCGGGGCTGATGTCCGGGTCGGCGTCGTCGACGAAGCCGTCGCAGTCGTCGTCGACCGGGCCATCCGGGTTGCAGATCTCGGGCATCGACGGGTTGATGTCGGCGCGGGCGTCGTCGCAGTCCGTGTCGGCGAAGCCGAAGCCCGCCGGCGCCTGGCACGCCAGCATGGCGTCGCGGGTGGTGCCGTAGCCGTCGCCGTCCTCGTCGCGGCCCCAGGCGATGAGGGTCAGCGGGTCGATGTCGGGGTCGTCCTCGTCGAAGAGCCCGTCGCAGTCGTCGTCGAGCACCTCGAGGCCGTTGCAGATCTCGGGACGGCTCGGGTTGACCTCGAAGCGCGTGTCGTCGCAGTCGTCGCCACCGAAGTCCGCGTTGTAGAAGCCGTCGCCGTCGGCGTCGCAGACCTCAGCGCACTCCTCGTCGTCGCAGTCGATGCGCCCGTCGGCGTCGTTGTCGCGCCCGTCGGTGCAGACCTCGGGGCAGGCCCCGTCGCAGTCCGTGTCGTCGCAGTCGATGCGCCCGTCGGCGTCGTTGTCGCGGCCGTCGGTGCAGTTCTCGATGCAGGTCGGATCGTTGCAGTCGTCATCGTCGCAGTCGATCAGGCCGTCGGCGTCGTTGTCGCGGTCGTCGGTGCAGATCTCGTCGCAGCTCGGATCGACGCACTCCTCGTCGAGGCAGTCGACCTTGCCGTCGCCGTCGTTGTCGAACCCATCCCCGCAGACCTCGGGGCAGCTGCCGAAGCAGTCCCGGTCGTCGCAGTCGATGGCGCCGTCGCCGTCGTTGTCGCGCCCGTCGCCGCAGTTCTCCGGGCACAGCCCGTCGCAGTCGTCGTCGAGGCAGTCGATCAGGCCGTCGAGGTCGTCGTCGGTGCCGTTGGTGCAGACCTCCCCGCAGACCGCCGCACAGTCCGGGTCGGCGCAGTCTGCGAGATCGTCGAGGTCGTCGTCCTCGAGGTTGTCGCAGATCTCGGCGGGGACCTCCTTGTCCTCCGTGAGACCCGACTCGCAGGCGAAGAGCGCGAGACAGAGCAGGATGGGCGTCCGCATTCGATCCTCCGTGCGGGGCGCGCTGGCCTCGGGCGTCCAAACCGGCACCGGTGCACCGCACCCACGCCGGCCTCAGCCCCGCGTCCACGACGCGCGCTCCCCGTGACCACGCGTATCGCGTCCACGCGCCCCGAGCGCAC
>PKDJ01000254.1 GCA_002862545.1 Pseudomonadota bacterium | reverse complement strand
CGGTCGCCGCGCAGGCGGCCTGGCCCTCGCCAGCACGCTCGGCAACGCATCGGGGGCGCTCGTGACGGGCTTCGTCCTGCTGCCGGTGCTGGGGATGCAGGGGACGCTGACCGTGCTCGGCGCCTGCGCTGTGGTCGCGGGGGCGGTGACGGCACGCGGCTTGGGATGGCTAGCGCCCGTGGCGGGGGGCATTGGCACCGCAGCGTGGCTGACCGTGCCCTCGGAGACCATTCTCTGGAAGAGCTTCCCTGCGAACCGCGCACAGAGCGAGGGCATCCTCGCGGTGCGAGAGGGCGTTCACGGCACGGTCGTCGTCAGCGGCGCGCCGGAGGGCCCCGCTCGTCTGTGGACCGACGGACACCCGATGACGAGCACCACCGAGCATGCGCAGCGGTACATGCGGGTCCTCGCACATGCTCCTCTGCTCATGCAGGCCGAACCGAAGACGGCGGTGATCATCGGATTCGGAGTCGGAAACACCACCCACGCCGCGGCACTTCATGGCCTCGAGCGCGTTGCCGTGGTGGACCGCTCGCCGGATGTCTTGGCACATGCCGGGTGGTTCACTCACGCCAATCGGGGAGTCCTCGATCGACCCGAGGTGGTCGTGCACGTGGACGATGGGCGCCACCACCTGTACACCCAGCCTCCTGCATCGCTCGATCTGATCGCACTCGAGCCCCCACCGATCGGACATGCCGGTGTGGCCTCCTTGTACAGCTCCGATCTCTACCGGCTCGCCCGTACCCGGCTCACGGAGACGGGGGCCATCGCGCAGTGGCTCCCCGCTTACCAGGTGCCTGCCGAAGCTGTCGCGAGCTTGGTGCGCTCGTTCGTCGACGTTTTTCCTGACGCGGTGCTGCTGCTGCCGGCGGGGCGCGAGATGGTGTTGGTGGGACAGCTGCAGCCAACGCCGTTCGAGCCGGAGCGAGTGGCTGCGAACCTCGCCGCGCGTCCCGCCGTCGCCCGGGACCTCGAGCGCTTCGGTCTACGAGATCCCGATGAGTGGGTGGTGATGTTCGGTGCAGACGGTGAGCATCTCGCGGAGATCACCGCGAGCGCGCCGCCGGTCACGGACGACCGACCTTCTCTCGAGCACACCGCATCGAGCCATGTGATGGAGACCCGACTGCCAGACGGGCTGCTCGCGCCGTCACGCTGGTCCGCGTGGTGTCCAAGCTGCGACGCGCAGCGGCTCGGAGAGCGTCTCCGGGTGACCGAGCGGATTGTCGAGGGGCCTGACTTCGGGCGCTTCAGCAACCTCGTCGCGCCCATGACGACCGCGGGAGTACCGCTGGTCGGTGCCACGGTGGAGGAGCGGCGCGTGATCGCCGCGAGTCCCTCTCTGCGCGCTCTTGTCGGTGAGCCGTAGCGCCGGCTGCTGGACTCACTGACGACGAAGGAAGCGCGCCTCCGCCTCGGCAACTCGCGACGGTGGGATGCCGAGGCGGCGGCCAAGGGACTCCAGCTCGGTGCGGGCGTGCTCGTCGTGCCCACCCCAGCCGGTCATGCGCTCCAGCGCCTGATCCAGCAACCACCCCTCCGCCAGGCTGCGGGCCCGCGCATGCGTGGCGCCGTCGACTGCCATTCCGGCGGCGAAGGCATCGATTCGACTCACCTCGATCTCGTCGAGGTGCCCATCGACACGTGCGACGACATGGACCAGAGCCAGCAGGGTGGTGCGGCACGGTCCTGGCGTCGCCTGGGCGAGGTCGGAGGAGGTGAGCGGCGGCCTGGCCTGCAGGGCGGCGAGGGAGCCAGCGCTGGGGTCGAGCACGTCCTGAAGGTAGCCCAGCTCCTCTTCGCCGAGGGGGCCGTCCACGGTGGCGACCTCGACCATCATGCGGGCGACGAGGGTGCGATCGAAAGACGAGCGCGGCGGGTGAAAGTGGAGCTGTCGCTCGAGAGGTCCCAAGAGCGTAGGCGCCGCCGAGGCATGGAGCCAGCGGCGTCCCTTCGGATCCCAGGCGAAGGTGTGCATCACCAGGCTGAAGGCCTGCAGTAGGCCGGTCTTCTGCTCGGCGACCGTCAGGGTCGCGGATCGCTTCTCGGGGGTCAGGGCGCGATGGACGGTCTGGCTTGCCGCCCGGCCGAAGGAGCCGGAGCCGAGCACGCGCACCACCATGCGAGCTGCTTGGTCCCTGACCTCCTCGGCGAGCCCGCGTCGCGGCGTCGGGGGGGGAGGACCGGGTGGTGCGGACCAGCGGCTCACGGCCTCTTGCCCCGAGACCGGGCAGCGAAACGTCACCTCGAGAGCGCGTCCGACGACCCTCTGGCGGGCGACGAGCGGGCGGACGTTCGCAAGTGTGAGTGCAGGATCGGTCACTCGAGTCTCCGCAGAGATTCTATCGTCGTCGAGCGGGATGCGAGGATGATCAGGACTCCCGAAGAATACGCAGGAAGCGTCGCAGTGGCTCGGCAGCCCCCCAGAGCAGCTGATCTCCGACAGTGAAGGCGGTGTAGAAGTCGGGGCCGAGCGTCATCGGTCGGAGACGGCCGACGGGAACGGTGAGGGAGCCGGCTGTCGCCGCGGGGGTCAGCCGCGCCAGGGTGTCCTCCGGCGTGTTGGGGACCACCTCGACCCACGGATGAGCGCCGCGGATGTGCTCGGCGACCTCGGCGGGCGACATGGGTCGATCGAGCTTGATCGTCACGGCCTGGGCATGGCAGCGCATCGCACCGATGCGCACGCACACCCCGTCGATGGGCAGCACTGTGTCGCGGGCGAGGAGCTTGTTGGCCTCCACCTGGGCCTTCCACTCCTCTCGGGTCTGGCCTCCCTCGACGAGCCGATCGATCCACGGAAGCGCGCTACCTGCGAGGGGGGCTCCGAGGGCGGCTGTTGGAAACGAGGGTGAGAGCAAGGCGTCTGCCACCTGACGATCGAGCTCGAGTGCTGCGGCGTTCGGGTCGGAGGTGCTTCCGATGTGCCGCATCTGGGCCACCAGCTCGGCCATCTGCCGGGCCCCTGCGCCACTGGCGGCCTGGTAGGTCATCGTGCTGATCCACTGCACGTGACCGGTTCGAATCAGGCCGATCAAGCCCATCAGCAAGAGGCTGACCGTGCAGTTGGCGCCGACGAAGGTCCTCGTACCGGCATGCAGGGCATCCCGGATCTCGGTGCCGTTGACGGGGTCGAGGACGATCATCGCGTCGGCGTCGAGGCGCAGAGCGCTCGCAGCATCGACCCAGATTCCGCTCCAGCCGGAGCTTCGCAGGGCCGGGTAGACGGACTTCGTGTAGTCGCCGCCCTGGCAGGACACGATCACGGGGAGGCGTCCGAGCGCCTCGAGGTTCGTGGCGTCAGCGAGCACGGTCGCACCGTGACCGACATCCGGACCAGGACCGCCTGGCGAGGAGGTCGAGAAGAAGGTGGGCTCGAGTCCCTGGAAGTCTTGCTCGGCAAGCATTCGCTGCAGCAGGACAGAGCCCACCATGCCTCGCCAGCCCACGAATCCGATGCGCATCGCTGCCTCCTGGCGCAGTGATCACCCGTCTCGGCGTCCCACGCCATCGACAGCACATCGCCGCGAGGGGTCCTGTGCTGCCTGCGCCGAGGGCACCTTCGGGACCGCTTGCTTTGCCAGGAGGTGAGACCGTCGATATGGCACCTCATGGCTGCTGACGACGATGCTCTGAAAGACCTGATCCGTGGTGCGGGGCTGCGCGTCACCCGTGCACGGCTGACGGTGATGCGCCTCCTGAGCCATGTCGAAGGGCCCGTCAGCCATGCAGAGGTGAACGCGTCGCTCACAGGCGACGGCTGGGACCGGGCGACGCTGTACCGGAACCTGATCGCCCTGACGGAGGCTGGGCTCCTGCGGCGTGTCGATGTTGGCGACCATGTGTGGCGCTTCGAGCGCGTGCCGGAGTCGAATCACGCGCACGTGGAGCATCACCCACACTTTCTCTGCACGGCGTGCGGCGACGTCGCGTGTCTACCCGAGCTGGCCATACAGGCTCCGGCTTCGGCGGTGCCTCGGGCCCTGGCCGCAGGGCAGGTCAGCATTCAGCTGCGCGGGCTCTGCGACGAGTGCATCGCGATCTGAGCGGTCAGGCAGGGTCCCAGCCTTGGCGCCGTGCGAAGGCGGCGGTCTGCTCCACAGCTCGCTGCAGTGAGCGCGTGTGGATGAGGACCGTGCAGTACGCGAGGACGCGTAGCTCGTAGCGGCGGTCGAGTGCGCTGTCCGGCAGGACGTCCTCGAAAGGGTCGAGAGCACGGACATGCCGGACGGTGGTCGCGATGTAGGCCTGCTGTGTAGGCAGGTGTTCGACGATCAGCTCTGGGCCGGCCGGGGTCTCGACTCGCAGGTGCCACATTCCGCGGATGTAGGGGGCCGCCTTGTCCTCGACCCAGCCGAGCCACATCGATGGGTAGAGCCGCCGCTCGGTGCAGAGGCCCTCGGCGCGCAGTGCGGTCTCCAGAGCGGCCATCTCGTCGTGAGCCCGGTCAGCGATCGGCGTGTCGGACGGCGGACGAGCGAGGGCGCGCCAGCGGCCATTCGGCCGCAGAAACTGGGCCGGTGCCACGGTGAGCTTGTAGTCGAACGCGCTCACGCCCGGCACGACATAGCCGGGGTAGTACCAGCGAGAGCCGTGCTGGCGGGCGTGCTCCATCTCCTCGAGCATCGTGTAGATGCCGAGGCCGAACTTGGCGTAGGCGGGGTCGTGCATGCCGATCAGGCCAGCCGTCGCGCGCTCTCCGAGGTCGAACCACGCAGCAGCCACGAGCTTGTCGCCATCGAAGACGGCGACCTCTTGCGTGTCGAAGGGCGGCTCGGTGATCCCGAGACCATCGAGGTCCCGCATCACGAATCCCAGGAAGCGACTGTGCATTCGCCTGTAGAGTCGGCGTCTGTCATTGCAGAGCCTGGCGCGACGGATCTCGACGCGAAAGCGCTCCCGGTTGCGCTTGAGGAGACGCCGCCGGCTCTTCGTCAGCGGGGCGTCGAGCCTCAAGCGAACGTGCACGAGCTGACGCAGCTGGTGGTCGATCGGCAGGATTGGCGTGCGGTAGAGCAGCGGGCCGCTCCTGAACCAGCCTCGACCGAGCAGTCGATCGAGCTGGCGTGGCGCGAGCAGCTCCGGAATGTCTACAGCGATCTCCACGAGGGCCCCAGCCAACGGCGCAACGTAGCCCGATGGAGCCTCGCGGGTGATCGAGGGAGGGCACGCCTGCGGTGGACTACTCGCCGATCAGCACCCTCACCGCACTCGGCACACCCTCGGCGGAGCCGACGAGGATGTCTCCGGGCTCCACGGGCCCGACACCCGACGGCGTCCCGGTGAACACGAGGTCACCGGGGCGGAGCGTGAAGGAGGCGGAGAGGCGAGCCAGCAGATCGGACACTGGCCAGATCAGCTCAGAGATGTCTCCGCGCTGGCGGACCTCCCCGTTGACCTCGAGCTGCACGCGTCCACTCTTCGGATGGCCGATCTGAGAGGCGGGATGGATGAGGCCTACCGGAGCAGCTCCGTCGAAGTCCTTCGACTCTGACCACGGGCGCCCGAGCCGCTTGGCGTCGCGCTGCAGGTCGCGGCGTGTGAGGTCGATCCCGACGGCGTAGCCGTAGACGCGCCCCAAGGTCTCACTCGGCGCTAGGCCGCTTCCGCCCCCACCGATCGCGACGACGAGCTCCACCTCGTGGTGCAGCTCGGTCGTGTGCGGGGGGTAGGCGACCTCTCGTGGACGGTCGCCTCCTGCGACCGCGATGGCCGGCAGAGACTTGGTGAACCAGAAGGGAGGCTGTCGACCATCTCCGCCCATCTCGCGGTCGTGAGAGGCGTAGTTGCGACCGATGCAGATCACGCGTCCGACGGGAAAGACGCCACCTCCGGCCACAGGGAGCGAGGGAAGGGCCAGGGCTGGGATCACCGGGCGCATCTCGTCGTTCTTCGGCACGTACGCCTCCTTCACAGCGCTGTTCGGACCGACACTCGCAGGCGGGGACTCAGATGGTGAAGCTCTCGCCGCAGCTGCACGAGCGCTTCGCGAGTGGGTTGTTGAAGATGAATCGCTGCGCGACGAGCGACTCTTCCCAGTCCACCTCGGTGCCGTTCAGGTACAGATAGGACTTGCGATCGACGCAGACCTGCACATCTCCAAGGTCGAAGAGCTTGTCCTTGTCGAGGGGCTCCTCCACGAAGTCCATGAAGTAGGACAG
>PKDJ01000246.1 GCA_002862545.1 Pseudomonadota bacterium | reverse complement strand
CTGCCGGACGTGCCTCATGTCGCGGTCTTCGACACGGCCTTCCACGCGACGCTGCCCCGACGCGCGCAGACCTATGCACTGCCGAGCGCGCTCGCGGAGCGGCACGGCCTCCGTCGCTACGGCTTTCACGGTCCCTCGCACCGCCACGTCGCCGACCAAGCAGCGGCCTACCTCGGCGCCGAGACCAGCGCGCTCCGGCTGATCACGCTCCACCTCGGTGGCGGGTGCTCGGCCTGTGCCATCGAGTACGGCCGCAGCATCGAGACGAGCATGGGCATGACGCCCCTCGAGGGCCTCGTGATGGGCACCCGCAGTGGTGACGTCGACCCGGGTGTCCTGCTCACGCTGATGCGGCAGGAGGGCCTCGACGCCGACGGGGTCGACCGGGTCCTCAACCGGGAGTCGGGGCTTGTCGGCCTGAGCGGGGTTGGCGGCGACATGCGCGACATCCTGGCGCGGGCCTCGGACGGCGACGCGGCCTGCCAGGCGGCGATGCAGGTGTTCTCGCACCGGGTGCGCAAGTATGTCGGCGCCTACGCGGCTGTGCTCGGGGGCGTCGATGCCATCGTCTTCACCGCGGGCATCGGTGAGAACGCCGCTGAGGTGCGGCACCGCATCGCCCAGCGGCTGGAGTTCCTCGGCGCCCGCCTCGACGAGGACCGCAACCGCGCTGCGGCGGTCTCGCTCGAGCAGCCCGTGGCCGAGATCTCCATGGCCCACAGCCGCTGCAAGCTGCTCGTCGTGAAGACCGACGAGGCCTGGTCGATCGCCAAGGACGCGGCGGCGGTGGTCGAGCGGCTCGGCGAGGTGCAGGAGGCCCCGCCGATCCCGATCAAGATCAGCGCGCGGCACGTCCACCTCACCGATGAGGCCGTGGAGGCACTCTTCGGACCGGGCCACACCCTCACGCCGAGGGTGCCGCTCGGCCAGCCAGGCCAGTTCGTGTGCGAGGAGCGGGTCGACCTCATCGGCCCCAAGCGCTCCATCGAGCGGGTGGCCATCGTCGGTCCGGTGCGCCCGGGCTGCCAGGTCGAGATCAGCCGCACCGACGAGTTCCACCTCGGGATCGACGCGCCGATCCGCGGCTCGGGCAAGACCAAGGGCTCGCCCGGGATCACCCTGCGCGGTTCCCACGGGACCCTCACCATCGAGCAGGGCGTGATCCAGGCGCAGCGTCACATCCACATGCGTCCCGAGGACGCCGAGCGCTACGGGGTCGAGGACCGCGACATGGTGCAGGTCGAGGTCTCGGGCGGCGAGCGCGACCTGATCTTCGGCGACGTCCTCGTCCGCGTGAAGAGCAGCTACACCCTCGAGATGCACATCGACACCGACGAGGGGAACGCGGCGGATCTGGGCCGGGGTGCAACCGGTGTGCTCGTGCCGACGGAGGGCTCCGCGACGGTCCTCAGGCGCCAGCGCCGGTAGGGGAGGGGCACCGACTGTACGGCACGACACGTACGGAGTCTCACCCCGGCGCCCACGAGCGGGACCATGTTGGAGGGGCCAGGAGGCTCTTCGTGCATCATCTGTCGGTCTTTGCTCTCGTCCTCATGCCGCTGGTCGGCTGCCACACGGCCCCTGCCCCGGAGCTGTCTCCCTCGGGCTGGGGAGCTGCCCGCCTCGGTCCTCACAACTGGTCTCTGCACGACCCCTCCCGCATCGTCGAGCTGGACGGCTGGAAGATGATGGCCGTCACCGGCAAGGAGAACGCCGACGGCTACCGCTGTGGCCTGGAGCTCTGGCGGCAGGCACCGGGGGGACGACGCTTTCGTCCTGGCCAGTGCCTGCTCTCGGAGAAGCCCGCGTGGGTCGACGAGGAGCTGCCGACGAACGACGGCGCCTACTGGGCCCCGGGCTTCCTCTCCGAGCGAGAGCTGTACTACTCGGTGAGCAGCTTCCTCGAGTCGGAGGACAGCTGCATCGGGCGCCTGGTCGCGGAGGGAGCGGCCCCAGACCTCACCTGGCGTGATGCAGGCGAGCCCGTGGTCTGCTCCTTCGGTGCCGGCTTCCTGGAGGGTCCGGCACCGTCGGCCATCGATCCGGCGGCCTTCGTAGCCGACGACGGCACGCCCTACTTGGTCTACGGAGGAGGAGCGATCACCATCACCGAGCTCGACCCGATCACCGGCATGCAGGCGGACGGTGACTGGTGGGAGCCCGGCGTGCCCAGCCACACGCACCTTGCGTCGCCGAGTCCGCTCGACCCCGAGGACTGGATCGAGGCCCCCTACATCCACGCCCACGACGGCCAGTACTACCTGTTCGTGAACTGGGGAGCGTGCTGCCGCGGTGTCGACTCTACGTACCGCATCGCCGTTGGACGCTCCGAGAGCCCCACGGGCCCCTTCGTCGACCGCGACGGGATCGACATGCGGGACGGCGGTGGCACCCTCGTCCTCGAGGCTGAGGGGCGCTTCGCCGGGCCCGGACATGCGGGGATCTACGCCGGCGCTGCGGGTGAGGTCTTCACCTTCCACTTCTACGACGAGCGCCGCGATGGCGCATCGTGGGTCGAAGCGCGGGACCTGACCTGGGAAGATGGCTGGCCCGTGATCGGCCGTGACTCCCTCGACCTCGCTGCCCTCTAGCCAGACCCCCAAGGAGGAATCATGATCGTTGCGCTCCTGGCCTCACTGGGCCTCACCGACGTGCCGCACGGCACGACCACCCCGGACGTTCGCCCCGAGGCGCCCACACGCATCGTCTTCATGGGCGACTCGCTCACCGACGTGGAGGGGATGGACACCCCGTTTCCGATGTACCCGGAGCTCCTCGTGAGCAACGACGCGCGGTGGTGGCCGGGCGCCGAGGGCCAAGACCTCGTGTCGGCGTACCCGTCGCTGGCGGTGGTCCACAACGTGGCGGTGGGGGGCAGTGTCTCCTCGGCGCTGCGCTGGCAGCTGCGGGAGCTCGAGGCGCGTGAGGGTGCGGGACCCCAGCGCGGGGAGACCCTCGTGGTGATCTCCACGGGCGGCAACGACGTCCTCGAGAGCATGGACCCCTTCGCCATTCCCGAGATCACGCGCGGCATCACGGCAAACCTGCGGCGGGTCAAGGGGGCCCTCGAGGCGCGCTACCCCGACGGTATGCACCTGTACGTCGCGAACATCCCCGACCCGACGGGCGCGGGCGACGCGGGCGAGCCGCGCTGCTGGGAGCCAGAGCAGGCGGTCTACCTCGATGAGATGGTCAACGCGATCAATGGCCGCATGCGCGCTGCGGGGGAGTCCGAGGGCTACGGCGTGGTCGACTACTACGGGCTGGTGCGCGACCACGGCTACGGGGGCCTCGGCGTCGACGCAGCCGACCCGCTCGCGGCCGATCCAGTGCACTGGTACATGGACTGCGTGCACCCGAATGCCCGCGGCAATGACGCACTGCGTCACCTCTTCCTCGAGGCCATCGTCGGGGGCTGATCCGGAGGCGGCTCGCTCCGTCCGGAGGGGCAGAGTGTGACTCTGCGTGCCTTGGGCTCGTGATACCCTCGGCCTCCCGCCGGAGGTGAGCATGTCGTGGGCCCTGCTGTTGTCCCTCGTTCCTGCGCTGGGGCAGACCCTCGAGATCGCCGGTACGTGCCCCGGTCTGGTCGACATCACGGCGACCGACCTTCCTGCAGCTAGCTCGGTCTTCATCCTCCACAGCGCCTCTCGGGGCTCCGACAGCATCCCGGTCGGGCCCTGCGAGGGCGAGCTGACGGGCCTGTCCGGTCTGGCGGCCGCAGGCCCGCTGCGGACGGACGCCGCGGGCAGCCTGGCGCTGTCGCCCTTTCTCGGTGCCGGGGTGTGTGGCCGGCACGTGCAGGCGCTCGCGGTGGACGGCTGTGTCTTGAGCACCGTCGCGACGGTTCCTGAGGCGGAGCTGCTCGATGCCGACGGGGACGGCTACAGCGCCGCCGATGGGGACTGCGACGACGCCGATGTGGCGGTGCACCCAGGCGCCGCCGAGGCCTGCAACGGGATCGACGACGACTGTGACGGCATCGCCGACGACGACGCCTGCCACTGCCCCGCCGAGTCGGTCGGCGGGCGCTCCTACCTCGTGTGCACCGACGACCGGCAGTGGGCGGAGGCCCGCGACAACTGCGCCGCCGATGGCTACCACCTCGTCACGATCGAAGACGAAGAGGAGAACCGCGCACTGGCGACGATGCTGAGCGACTACGGCTTCAGCACGTCCTACTGGCACGGCTACAATGACCTCGATGTCGAGGGCGACTGGGTCTGGGACGACGGTACCGTCTCGTCCTACGACCGCTGGAACCTCTCTACGGGCGAGCCCAACGGCGGCGAGGGCGAGAACTGCGGCATGATCTACGTGCTGCTCTACGACTGGCACGGCCTGTGGAACGACGAGTCCTGTACGTCGGGCAAGCGCTACGTCTGCGAGTTCGACTAGCCTGCGACCTCCCGGGGCCGTGAGCCCCGGGGACGGTCCGGTGTGGCTACTTCGGGTAGACGACCCACCACATCGTGGCCGCATCGTGCGGGACCTTCGCATCGGCGACGTACGTAGCGCCGCGTGCACCGATCTCGGTGACGACGGAGACGTCGCCCACGCCGGCGCCCCACTTCTCGTCGCCGTAGGCCGCTGCTGCGTCCCACTCGCGAGACGCCGTGCCCTGCTGGCCGTGTGGAATCACCACGATGGAGCCCTTCAGCTCCGGGTGGTCGGCGAGGTACTGCCCCAAGGGGGTCTGGCCGTCCGACTCCACGATCTCGAATCCGAGCTCGGCGGCTGCACGCTGGCCGCTGGCCGTCTCTTGAAGCCAGTGGGCAAAGCTCACGGCCCAGCTGCTGTGGCTCGACGGGATGCGGTTGGCGAGCTCGGCCCAGCGGCCACCGGCCTCGTTGACGTAGGACTCGGAGCTGAAGCCCGCGACGGCGCCGTAGCACTGGCCCTGCGGCGTGCTGTACCAGGGCGTCGAGGCTGCTGCAGCCAGGCGGTCCATGTCGGCACGCCCCTGCGCACCGATGCCCAGCTGACCACGGCTCATGCCGTCCGCGCGAGTCCACAGCCCGCCGGCGCGCTCGACGATGGCCTGCAGCTCGGCGGCATCGCCCTGACCCGTCGCGATTCGGTCTCGCGCCTCGTCGGCCACGGCGCTCGCCTCAGAGGTCGCGCCGCCGGAGTCCTCGACATCGAGCTTGGCCTCCAGGGCATCGAGTCGCGCGGAGAGGTCGGAGGCCGAGGTGCCGAGCGTGGCTGCGTCCGTGCCCATCAGGGTGTTCTCGGCCTGCATCACGCTGCTGAAGAGGCCTCCGGGACTGGCGGGCGCGGGGGCCTCGGTGCGCAGCTCCTCGACCCAGGCTGGGTCGGAGCTGGCTTGGCGACGGCCTGGGCGCATCGCGCGAGGCCGAGCGACATCTAGCCCAAGGCCCTCGGGGCCTGCAGCGCTGGCGAGCAGCGGGGCCTCCTCGGTCGACGACCCGGTCGGGATGTCGCTGGAGCGAATGTCACGGATGAGCGGCCTGAGTGTTCGCTTCATCTCGCGACGAGAGGGCGAGCCGCCGGCTGCAGAGGGCGAGCCGCCGGCACGGCCCCGCCGTGGGCGCATCGAGCGCATAGGTTCTCCAAAAAACAGAAATCAAAGCACAGAAGATGCGGCATGAGGAGTACCGCCTCTGGAGTATAGCAAGTCGGTCCCTCGCCGCACGGTGGTGTCGCTGCCGCGCCACGTGAGACGCTTCCCGCATAGTTGCGACGCCGCGGGCCTCGCCCCGACCGATGGGTCAGCCACGGCGTCCGGCTCTGCTGTTCCGGGCGGCCGCCACGGGCGCAAGTGTGTCTTGCGGATGCCGGTGCACCGATGCGGTGCCAAGCGGTCTCACCGCCCTGCTCGGGCCGGACGTTTCATGGGAGAACCTACATACCGCGCCATTTTGCACCGCTCCGGTGTCGATGCCCGTTGACGACCGCTGGTCCTCCGCTTGTCCTCGCCTTTGCATCATGACCGCGAGGCGTGGTGTTCGGTTTTAGTGCTTGGTGGGGGTAAACATGAATCGAGTCCGTCAGTTGGCGCTTCTAGGTGCCCTCGCGCTGTCTCTGATGCCGGTGGAGACTGCAGAGTCTGCTCCGGGCTTCCCGTTCTTCATGGACGTGGAGTACTGCTGGGATGACACCTGCTACGACATGATCGTCTCCATCGACGGGGATGGCACGTTCGTCGATTCCGACGGCGATGGTGGGATCTGGTTC
>PKDJ01000047.1 GCA_002862545.1 Pseudomonadota bacterium | reverse complement strand
GGGCCACGGCGGGCAGGTCGTGGCGTCGGCATCCGTGGTCGAGCGCTGTGGCGAGGCGTTGTCGGGGCTCTCCTTCACGCAGCTTGGAGCGTACACGCTCAAGGGCATCACCGAGCCACAAGATCTCTGGCAGGTGGGTGACCCAGACGCGCGCTTCCCAGCCCTTCGTGCAGAGCCCTTCAGCGCGTAGTCGCCGAGGCCTCCCAGTCCTGTGGAGTCAGCGGGGGAAGGTCGTATAGGGCACGCGCTTCGTCGCACCAGGGCTGGTGGATACCGTCCTTCCACGATGGCTCGAAGTCGCGACAGACCTCGGGGCGGCGCGCGTAGATGGTGCAGCGTGCCGATCCGATGGGGCCTTCGAGGGCGATGCAGCGCCGGTCGTGTCGTCGCATCGCGCAGTGACCCGGTCCGGCGGGCTCGGTGAGTCCCTGCGGCACCGAGCCGCCGAGCTGGCTGGTCTCGCGCTGGTGGAAGGAGACCCGGGTGTGAGCGCAGCAGGCGCCACACCGCAGGCAGGGAGAGTCGCTCATCGTGATCTGCTCGCCGCGGATCGCCATCCATCCACGTGGCTCGGTGAGCCGAGAGAGAGGCGCTCAGACAGCACAGAGGTCACTGATCGAGCGGCACAAGTGCATTGGCATCGGGCGAGCGGGCCAAGCCCACTCCGGTAGACAGCGCGCCGAGCGGACTCTGTGTCATGTCGGCCCAGCGCACGACTGCTCTCTCATAGTCGTCTTGCGCCCGGAGGATCTTCTTTACGGTCTGCTCCGCGCGAAGGTAGCGGCTGCCGCCGGGCTTGATGTCGCGCCATTGTCGGCCGAGCTCGCCGGCGAAGGCCAGGGCCCGCCGGGTGCGCTCAGCGTCGTTGGAGCCGTCGTATGCCAGGTAGCGCGCCCGCAGAGTGGGCTCGTCACCGCCGAGGTTGCCGATCGACGTGACGATGGCGGGGTCGGCTGCGATGGCGTTGTAGAGGCTGGACTTGCTCGAATCGGCAGCGGTGGCGGCCGAGTTCACACTGACGCTGCCTTGGTAGGCGGCGTACCCGACGCCACCAGTCACGAGCATCAGGCCGACGCCGGCTGCAGCGACCAGCAGACCGATGTTGCGCTGCTGCGCGAGGCGATCGTTCTCGATGTCCTCGGCGCCTCGCTCCTCGGGCTCTAGCTCGGCCCTCTCCGAGACCACTGCCGGTGGGCGGCTGGCCACGATGTCGCGTGGAGAGGTGGCGGCTGGGGTCGGGCTGCGTCGATCGGCCTCTGCGAACAGGGCGCGGTGTCTCTTCTCGGTGTCGTCGTCGTCCTCCTCTTCGTCGGGGACCGGAGGCTCTGCATCAGCCGGGGCAGGAGGTGCGGCCGTGCGTCGAACGGGGGCTGGCGTGGCGGTGCGAAGGGCCTCGGCGGCGGCAACGGTGGCTGCGACACCCTCGGGGTCGTCTTCCCAGTCGTCGCCATCGCCCCAGTCGTCGTCCTCCCCGTCGCCGTCGTCCTCACTCGCAGCCGGCTCCTCACGCTCCTCGGCATCGAGTCGGTAGCGCTCGTTGACGTCGTAGAACTCGGCCGCGACAGCGCCGGTCAGGTCCTCGTTCTGACCGAAGCTCACCATGGTGCCGTCGGTCGGCTGCGGCGCCTCGAGCTCGGTGACCGTGCGCTCGACGTTGGTGGGGGGATCGTCTTCGAACTCCTGCCACCGCGCCTCGAGATCGGCGATGGCCGCCTCCGGATCGAGATCATCGAGGTTGCTGGCATCCGGGTTCAGGCCGATAATCGTGCGCTCCTTCTCACGAAGGACCTCACTGATGGCCCAGTCCGGGAGAGGCTCGTCTTCGCTGGGCGCCTCGGGAGCCTCGAAGACCTTGGTCGCGACCCAGGTGGCACGCTCTTGGGCGGGTGAGAGAGGCTGATCGAGCTTCGCAGGCTTGTTGGCGTCGTCGCCGATGCCCAGCAGGCGCAAGAACAAGTCGACCACGGGGTCCTTGGCGCGCGCACTCCCGACCGGCCGCTCACCCACCCCCTCCATGAGGCGGAGCTCTAGGATCACGGCGTCGAGTCGCCGCTTGACCTCGGTGTCGTCCGTTCGCTGAAGCAGCGTCTTGAAGAGCTGCTTGCGGAGCTGCTCGATCGGGACTGAGCCGGACTTGCTCGGTGAGGTCACTGGTCTTCCGCGTGTCGCCGTTCTTCCGGATGCGGCTCACGATGGAGCCAACCCGCTCATCACAGGGCGACAGAATACTGTCAGTGGCTCTGCAGCGGGATCGGGAACGTCAAATATTTGGTTAAATCAGATAAAATTGGATGTTGATGTTGGGTGTAACCGAGGCGGTGGGTGCGGCGTATCCGAGTTGAGACAGGCGACAGACAAGGAGAACAGCATGGCTCTTGCGCTTCCCACTGCTCGAGGCAGCGAGTCACTCACGGATGCTGAGGCGGTGATGCGCCTCGTGGCGGGAGACGCTGCAGCGTTCGCATGGCTGGTTCAGCGGTACGAGCGCAACATGCTGCGTGTGGCTCTCCGCCACGTGCGCAGTCGTGCCGTGGCCCAGGAGGTCGTTCAGGAGACCTGGCTGTCCGTCGTGCGAGGGATTGGGCGCTTCGAGGGGCGCTCCTCCCTCAAGAACTGGCTCTTTCGGATCCTCACGAATCGTGCGAAGACCCGGAGCGTTCGGGAGAGGCGCACCATGCCGCTGTCTGCCCTCGGGGCGGACGGAGACGAGCCTACCGAGCTCGATCGGCTAGGTCCTGATGGCTTCTGGCTGCGTCCACGGCAGGACTGGCGGGATGATTCGGAGTGCGTGATGCTTCGCGCCGAGCTGTCGGGTGCCGTCTCGGAGGCGCTCACCGAGCTGCCTCACCGGCAGGCTGAGGTGGTTCGACTCCGCCACCTCGAGGGCTGCAGCACCGCGGAGGTCTGTGAGCGACTGGCGATCAGCGAGGTGAATCAGCGCGTGCTTCTGCACCGGGGGCGGGCCAAGCTGAGGCGCTTGCTTGGGACGGGGGCGCTGGACGGTCTCGCCAGCTGACGAGGGGGCCCTCCTCTCACGCTGCAGTGAACCACCGGTCCTCCGGAGACGGGGTGTAGAGTGCCTCCAGCGGAGCGTGCCTTCATGCGAATCGTGGTGGTGGGGAATGGAGTCGCCGGGATGGAAGCGGCTCTCGCCGTGCGGCGTCGCGACGCCGACGCGACCATCACGGTGGTGTCGGAGGAATCCGACCACTTCTTCTCGCGCACCGCTCTGATGTACGTGCTCTGTGGTCAGCTGTCGCATCGCTGCATCGAGCCTCTCGAGCGTGGCGTCTACGAGAGGCTGCGGCTCACTCGCGTGCGGGCTCGTGCCACGGGGCTCGACCCCGAAGCGCGTCTGCTCACGTTGGCGGATGGTCGCACGTTGGCGTACGACCGGTTGTTGATCGCGTGTGGCAGCCGGCCGCGGCCCGCGCCGTGGCCAGGGAGCGGGCTCCGGGGGGTTGGGCACTTCGTGACCCTGCAGGACCTCGCCTGGCTCGAGGCGGAGCTGCACGGGCAGCAGAGCGAGCCTCGGCCTCCGAACGAGTGGGCGCATCTGTCTGTCTCTGCTGCCGATTCACCCTACGGCCGTCGCGAGGTGGCCGCGGAGACGCGAGGCCGCACGTGTGGCAGCCCGCTCGTGATCGGAGGTGGCCTGATCGGGATCGAGGCGGTGGAGACGTTCCTCGCAGCGGGCCGGTCGCCCCACTTCGTGATCCGTGAGGACCGCTTCTGGCCCAACCCCATCAGTGCTGCCGAGTCGGCCTGGGTCGCCGAGGCCCTCCGTGGACACGGCGCGCTGGTGCACCTCGACACGCACGTGGAATCGATGGTCGGAGATGGTCGTGGCAACGTCGACCGCGTGGTCACGGACAAGGGCCCGCTCGATGTCGACTGCGTGGTCGTCGCCATCGGGGTGGTGCCGAACACGGAGTGGCTGGGGGAGGCTGTCGAGCGTGACCAGAGCGGAGGCATCGTGGTCGGGGACGACCTGCAGACGAGCGCTCCGGGGGTGTACGCCGCGGGCGACTGTGCCTCGGTGCGGTGGTTCGACGGCCAGCGACGACCCGAGCAGCTCTGGTACACGGGTCGGGATCAGGGGCGGGTCGCGGCTCAGGCGCTGCTCGGTGACGACGTGCGGTATCGCCGCTCGACCTGGTACAACTCGGCGAAGCTGATGGACATCGAGTACACCACGGCCGGTCTCGTCGGCTTGGACCTCCCGGGTGAGTCCGAGTGGTTCTACGAGGAGACGGGAGCGGTGAAGAGCACCACGCGCATCGTCTCGCGGGACGGCGCGGTGATCGGCTTCAACTTCCTGGGGCGGCGCTGGGACCACGAGGTCCTGATTCGATGGATCAACGAGCGCCGGTCGCTCGCCTGGGTCCTCGACCACCTCGGTGCCGCACGCTTCGACACCGAGCTGGTCCCGCCGCTCGTCATCCCTGCAGCCGCTCGCTGAGAGGTCCGCCATGCACCTGCAGGCCCAAGAGGGGCTGATGTCGACCTTCCGCACCGGCTGGCGCAGCCGGAGCGCGGTGGCCTACGGCCTGTCGCTGCTGCTGTTCGCCTTCTACATCTCCATGTACTTCGGTGGGCAGTACGGCCTGCCCGACCTGTGGCAGCCGCTCGCCGAGGCGGTCGGCCTGCGCAGCAAGTGGTTCGTCTACGGGCTCGTCTACACGGTGTGGATGCTCATCGGGGCGGCCTGGTACCTCCGCCAGCACGGCAACAGCCGGTACAACCAAGCGCGCATCGGCGTGAACGTCGCCGTGCAGGTCGTGCTCGGCTTCACGCTCCCGTTCGTGATGCCTTTGTTCGGAGGGACCGAGTACTACTTCAGCTACTTCTGGCCGCTGAAGTACGACTATCTCTACCCCCACACCATGTGGTCACTTCCGTGGTACCTCGCGCTCTACGGCGTGGTGATGGCGGTGTTCACCGCGCCGCTGGCGGCGGTCTTCTTCGGCAAGCGCTGGTACTGCAGCTGGGTGTGCGGCTGCGGAGGACTCGCCAACACCTTTGGCGACCCGTGGAGGCACCTCACGAGCAGCTCCACAGCGTCATGGCGCTTCGAGAAGTACGCCATCCACGCCGTCCTCGGCCTGGCGGTCGTGTCGACGGGGGTCATCGCCATGCACCAGATGGGGATGGGCGAGGGCACGCTGCTCGTCCCGATCGCCCAGCAGACCAAGATCTGGTACGGCTTCGTCGTCGGGTCGATCCTCTCCGGCGTGATCGGCACGGCCGTCTACCCGGTGCTCGGGCCCCGCATCTGGTGCAGGAACTTCTGCCCGATGGCCGCGCTGCTCGGGATGAGCCAGAAGCTCGGGCGCTTCCGCATCCGGGTCAAGAAGGACATGTGCATCAGCTGTGGCAACTGCACGACCTACTGCGAGATGGGCATCGACGTGCGCGCGTATGCGCAGCGGAACCAGAGCTTCACGCGGTCGAGCTGCGTGGGCTGCGGCATGTGTGCCCATGTCTGTCCACGCGGCGTGCTCCGACTCGAGAACGGCGCCTGGGAGCAGGCCGAGGACAAGCAGCTCCAGGGGCTCTCCATCATCGACTACTGACGCGCAGCGCTGTCGCGGGCCGCTGCTGAGCAGGGTGTGTTGCGGAAATGCACATCATGGCGCCGAGTTGCGCGATGGTTTGTGCGAAAACGCATTGCGTCCGGCGTGAGGGAGGGGCACTCTTCGGGTGTCTAGAGCTGGAGAGATCATGCGCACCCTGACCGCGACCCTGCTGGCACTCGCTGCCCCGAACGTCGCCCTCGCCTGTGGCGGCTTCTTCTGCAACCAGAGCGCTCCCGTCGATCAGACAGGTGAGACCATCATCTTCGGCGTAGACCACGAGGCCGACACCGTCGAGATGCACGTCCAGGTCGAGTATGCCGGCCCCGCTGACGAGTTCGCTTGGGTCATCCCCGTAAAGGGCGAGCCCGACGTGTTCCTCTCCCACAGCAGCCTCTTCCAGTCGCTGCCCGCTGCCCTGCCCACCTGGTTCCGCATCGACGGTGACGACAGCACCTGCGACATGTTCGACTCGGCTTTGTCGGCCGGCGGCTCACCGGAGAGCGCCAGCACCTGGACCTCGGACGACTACGGCGGGGTGAGCATCCTCGGCAACGAGCAGGTGGGGGCCTACGACGTGACCACGCTGGCCGCTGACGACGCCGAGGTCCTCGTCGCCTGGCTCCAGGACAACGGCTACGACGTGCCCGACGCCCTCGGCGACGT
>PKDJ01000376.1 GCA_002862545.1 Pseudomonadota bacterium | reverse complement strand
AGCCCGTAGACGTAGACGGCAACCAGTGGCCCGCCGCCCTGACCGACGCCGACCGTCAGACCAATGGTGGCTTCCTGCGCGATGCGTCGACCTTCATTCCCGTCATCGTGACCGACGAAGGCGACGACAGCCGACGCGAGCCCGGACAGCAGGAGATCCCAGACGCCTACCTCGACTTGTTCAAGCGCTTCCGCAAGCGCATGGCCTGGGTCGTCATCGGGCCTGCTCTCGACGACAGCGGTGAGAAGGTGTGCGACGGACCAGCCACCAAGTGGGGCACCGTTCGCTATGAGTGGCTCGTCTACGACAGCAGCGGCCTCAAGATCGACATCACCGATGGCAACTGCGACACCGCCGACTTCAAGACCGCTCTCGAAGAGCTCGGCGTGCTGCTCCAGAACCTCTCGACGACCTTCCCTCTCTCGGCCGTACCCATCAAGGAGACCCTCCAGGTCACCATCGACGGCAAGGCCATTCCCGAGAGCTCCGAGAAGACCGTCAACGCCCTCGGGTTCCCCGAGTACAGCGACGGCTGGACCTACCGCGCTGACGAAAACGCCGTCGTCTTCCATGGCAGCGCCATTCCCAGCGCCCAGGCTGACGTTCGCGTGTACTACGAGCCGCTCGACGGCATGCCACGCGAACTTCCTTTCTGACCTTCACCGAGTCCCGGACCGAACTCCATGCGCACGTCTCTGCTCCTCCTCGCCGGCTTGTTCGCCTTCCCAGCGACATCGGTCGCCCAGGAGACCGTCGACATCGGCGTGATCCGGAACGACGACATCACCGTCGTCCAGAAGATGCTGTACCCCAAAGAGGAACGCTGGGAGCTCGGCTTCCATCTCGGGGTGATGCCGTTCGACGCGTACTTGGTCACGCCCAACGGCCAGCTCAGCTTCAACCAGCACTTCAGCGACACGCTCTCGCTCTCCGTGATGGTGGGTGGCGGCTACGGACTGAAGAACGCGACCTTCAAGGAGCTCGAGTCGCCAGCATACGGCGCCGCACCCTATGCCTACCGGTACTTGGCGTCGGTGCTAGCAGGTGTCGAGTGGGCTCCCGTCTACGCGAAGCTGAACTTCAACGGCGCTCGCGTCGTTCACTTCGACGCGTACCTCGCGGGTCGGGCCGGCGTCTCCATCGAGCAGTCCGTCATCCCCC
Source organism: Pseudomonadota bacterium (assembly GCA_002862545.1). Taxonomy (GTDB): domain Bacteria; phylum Myxococcota_A; class UBA796; order UBA796. The sequence goes on along the minus strand of PKDJ01000376.1, from coordinate 5,084 downwards.
TCTCAGAGGGAGCGATTGCGGTCGGCCCCACGCTCTCGCCGGGCGTCGGCGCACGCCTCTGGCTGGCCGAGAAGACGGCTCTGCGGGTCGAGCTCCGTGACGACCTGCAGCTGCAGCGGCGCAGCGTGACGGCCTCGACGCACCTCAAGCAGAACGCCAACATCTCTGTCGGCATCACTATGCTGTCGGCCCCGAAGGAGCGTCGCTAGATGCGGTGGCTCACGACCTCAGCACTCCTCGGAGCCCTCCTCGTGGGCTCCCCGGCACTTGCCGAAGAACCGGCTGAGACCCCGGCTCCAGAGCTCTCTGACGAGGCTCGCGCCGAGGCCATGGCGCCGTACATCACTGCCATCTCCTCCGGCGACCTCGACGGAGCCGCAGCCGCACTGATCGCGATCACCGACGACGCGACGAAGGCACCAGTCCACGGAGAGGCCTGGCTCGCGCTAGCCGCTCTCCTCTCCAAGGCAGACCTCCCCCACGCGCAGCTGCACGCCCTGTCGAAGGCCATCGAGCTCGATGGTACTCGCGCTGCAGGCCAGCTGGACGCGGCCGTGTCGCTTGCCGAGGAGCTGGGCGACGACAGCGAGCTCGCCGCTGCGCTGGCCGGCAACATCGGCCTCGAGATGAGTCCCAAGACGCGGGCCGCCGTCTCCTTCATTGCTGCGCGCTGGCACCTTCGACAGAGCAACCTCGGCGAAGCCGTCGGTCTCCTCTACACGGTCACTGACACCTCGTCGCCGTTCTACACCGACAGCCGCAACCTCCTCGGTGTCGTGCTGACCCAGCAAGGCAAGCCCCAGGCCGCGCTCGCGCCCTTCGAGGACGCCAAGGCACGGGGTCTGGCAGAGAAGCGCGGAGATCGATGGAACAACCTGGTCGAGCTGAACCTCGGTCGAGCGTTCTTCACCGCCGAGAACTGGGGCCAGTCGATCTACCACTACGCGCAGGTCCAGCGTGGGAGCGAGTTCTGGCCACAGGCCCAGTTCGAACGTGCCTGGGCGCACTTCCGCGCAGACGACATGACCGGTGCCCTCGCGCTGCTGATGAACCACGAGTCGCCCTTCTTCGAGGACTGGTACTTCGCCGAGGCCAGCCTGCTGCGGGCCTACTCGCTGTTCATGATGTGCAAGTTTCCCGATGCCGGCGAGGCCATCGAGGACTTCGTTCAGCGCTACACCCCCCTGAAGGAGGAGCTGGACAGCGCAGTGGCCGCATCGACTCCGGAGGCCGCCTTTGCAGATGCCGTGGCGTTCCGGGAAGGTCGCCAGGGCAGCATTCCGGCAGAGTTCCTCGGTGACCTTCGCTTCGACGACCGCCTGACGGACGCCATGACGGCTCTCGAGTCGCTCGATGCAGAGCTCGAGACCGCGCGCTCCAAGCAAGGCCCACTCGCCGAGCGTGCCATTGGATGGCTGGAGACTCGACGCAGCGACATCGTCGCCGAACAGGGTGAGCGCGTGATCGAGCGCGCTCAGATGGCCCAAGTCGAGCTCAAGGAGATGGTCACGGGGATCGAGATCACGCGCCTCGACCTCTTGAACCTCGAAGCGCAGATGCTCGAGCGTGCGGCGGTCACGGGCGAGCTGGAGTACGGCGACCCGATCGGCCGGCTCCGCGACATGAAGAAGAAGCAGCGCAAGAAGTGGATCTGGCCCTTCCAGGGTGAGTTCTGGGCGGACGAGCTCGGATGGTACCGCATCGATGCCCGACCCGACTGCCCCGACAGCATGGCCAGCGGAGAAGGCTGAGCGGCCGGGCCCCCTCCGGTCTGTTAGCCGCGACGCTTGCTTGAGGTGTCGATGCGCGAGTCTGCTCAGCTCACTCGGCTAGACAACGGCCTCAGGGTGCTCACACGCCAGGTCTCCGCTCCGGTCACAGCGCTCTACCTTTGGTTTGAAGTCGGCGCCGCGGATGAGCCAGCAGAGCTCTCTGGCGCAGCCCACTTTCTCGAGCACCTGGTCTTCAAGGGCACATCGCGAAGAGGCGTCGGCGAGTCCGCAGCTGAGATCGAGGGCCTCGGCGGAGACCTCAATGCCTGGACCTCCCATGACCAGACCGTGCTCCACGCCACGGTCGAGGCGAGCGCCTGGTCCCAGGCTCTCGACGTGCTCGTCGACATGGCTTGGCACAGCGTACTCGCGCCCGAGGAGGTCGAGCGCGAGCGAAGCGTGATCCTCGAGGAAATTCGTGGCTACGCAGAGGACCCAGACACTGTCGCGCGGGAGGCCTCTGACGCACAGCTGTTCGGGAGCCATGCCTACGGCCGACCCGTCCTCGGGACTCCAGAGACCGTGGCCGCCATCACGCGAGAGGCGCTGCTCGGATTTCGGCACCGACACTACGTACCGGGTCGCGCCATCCTCGCCGTAGCCGGGCCCGTGGAGCATGAGGCCGTGCTGCACGAGGCGTGCCGCCTAGTCGCCAGTCGCGCCCGCGGAGAGGAGCGTCCAGCTCTGGCCCAGCCCGCTCCCAGCTCGGCGGGCTCCCCTGTCGTCATCGCGCCCACCTTCGAGACGCCGCTGGTCGATCTCGCCTGGCGCACTCCAGACCTCAGCCATCCTGACGTTCCTGCCCTCGATGTACTCGCTGCAGCAATCGGTCAAGGGGCTGCCTCCGCCCTGACCGTGCAGCTTCGCCTGCGAGATCGCCTCGTCTCGGATGCCTGGTGTGACCATGCTCCCCTCGAAGGTGCAGGCACTCTACACGTCGGCCTACAGCCACTGCCCGGCAAGTCCGCCGAGGCCGTCGAGGCCACGATCGCCATCCTCTCAAAGGTTGGGAGCCAAGGTCTTCCGGGGCGCGTGATCAGTCGCGCACGCGATGCCCTCCTGGCCGACCTCGCCTTTGCCGGCGAGACCGTCGACTCCATCGCCCAAGACCTCGCCTGGTACTCCTCCACGCGAGACGACCCCGAGTTCGGCCAACGCTGGCGGCGCGCCATCGCTGGCGTCACAGCGAGTGATGTGCAGCGAGCCGCCCAGCGATGGCTGTCCCCCACCGACGTAGTCGTGACAGGCGTGGGCCCGGTCGGCAGCGCCGAAGCGCTCGCGCGAGCAGCACGCGTCGACCCGACCCCTCGGCTCCCCTCACGCCGCGACGAGCCCGTACACCTCGACCTGCCTGGAGGCGTCCGTCTCGTCGTCCTTCCCGATGACGGCCCGGTGGTCGGGGTTCGCGTCGTCGCAGCCGGTGGCGGCCTCGACGTCCCCACGCGCAGCGCCGGACTCGGAGCTGCCTGGGCTCGAATGCTCCTCTGCGGTGCCGGAGAGCTCGATGCGGAGAGCTTCGGCGCGACCTGCGACAGCCTCGGGGCAGTCTTCGAGCCGACCGCACGCCGCGGCTCGGTGGGTGTCTCCTTGAGCCTGCCAAGAGAGCACATCGAGGACGGCCTCTCCCTCCTGGGTGAGCTGCTTACAGCACCCTCGTTCGAGCGTCAGGAGTGGCTGCGCATCCACGAGGAGCTCCTCGAGGACCTCCGCACCCGAGCCGACCGTCCACTCCAGGTTGCCTCGGAGCACATGTGGCGCGCCCTCTGGCCGGGTCATCCCTGGCGCCTCCCGCTCGGTGGCACCGAGGCCTCCCTCAGCCGCATTGGACCGGCTGCTGTACGGCGCTTTCACGACTCCCAGTTCGCGACCTCGCGCCTGGTCATCGGTGTCGCCGGTGGTGTCGAGCCCGAGGCCATCGAAGCGATGCTCGCCCCCTGGATAGCGATGCTGTCGTCGGGCAGCCCAGCCCCCGTGGTGCCCTGCGAACGCCCGCCTCTTCGCGGTCGCCGCACACTGTGTGCCGGTCGTGAGCAGGCCGTGGTGCTGTGTGCCAGCCGCGGGGTCCCGGTCCACCATGACGACCAAGTCGCTCTCCGTCTCGCAACGGCCGTGCTCGCGAGCCAGGGAGGCCGGCTGTTCACCGAGCTGCGGGAGGAGCGAGGCCTGGCGTACCACGTCTGGTGCAATCACGTGACGGGACTCCAAGGCGGTGTGTTGACGGCAGGTCTCGCCACAGAGCCGGAGCGAGCGGAGCAGGCCCTACGCCAACTGCGCGCAACGCTTCAGCGCTTCGGAGCCGAGGGCCCGACCCAGGCGGAGCTCGACCGCGCACGCGCCATGCTGGTGGGGCAGGCTGCGATGAGCCTCCAGCGTGCCTCAGCGAGAGCATCAGAGCTCGCCTCGACCACCCTGCTCGATCTTCCCTACGGCGTCGGCGCCTTCCGAGAGCGCCTCGACGGTGTGCGTCGGGCGGCTGTCCGAGAGGCCTTCGAGCGAGCCGCGCTCGTGGAGGGTCTCCGGCTCGTGGTTCGGCCCTCTGCATGAGCGAGCCATGGGGTTGCTACATCCACGTCCCGTGGTGCCGCGGCATCTGTCCCTACTGCAGCTTCTTCGTGCTGCGCGATGGTCCCGAGACCCCCTGGGAGCGCTGGACTGACGCGGTCCTGCGCGAGCACACAGAGCGCTCACGGCGGTACGACGGGCTCGCCTCGACGCTGTTCATCGGCGGCGGCACCCCTTCACGCCTGCCCCTCGACGACCTCGGCCGCCTCTTGGACGCCCTGCCCCGACGAGCCGACAGCGAGGTCTCGGTCGAGGCCAATCCCGAAGATGTGACCGAGGACTGGGTCAGAGGCGCCTGTGCTGCCGGCGTGAACCGGGTGTCGCTTGGTGTCCAGACCTTCGATGGCCGACATGCTCGTCGACTCGGGCGAGGCCACACCTCTCCACAGGCCGCCCTCGCGGCGCGTCACCTCGCTGCGGCCCCTCTCCGCTCCTGGTCGATGGACCTGATCTTCGCCGTGCCCGGCCAGACTCTGGAGGACCTCGACCGTGACCTGGACCAGCTCCTGAACCTCGAGCCACCTCACGTCTCGCTGTACGGACTCACGCTGGAGCCAGACACCCCGCTTCGCCGTGCCGTCGACAGAGGTCGCCTGCGTCCAACGGATTCCGAGACGTGGCGACAGATGTACGATCGAATCGTCGAGCGCCTCGAGGCTGCTGGCGAATTCCGGTGTCGGGCTCCACGCGGTAGTCGGTCGCTCGGATTTCATGCCGGGGCTGGCGTCGCCTGCTCGGTCAGTGCCTGCT
>PKDJ01000255.1 GCA_002862545.1 Pseudomonadota bacterium | reverse complement strand
TGGCTCGGATGACCTGCCTGGGGTTGCTGGCGCTCGTGGCATGCGGAGGCTCCCAGAGCTCCGGAGAGCGTCCGGCAGGGCCGTCCGATTCGACAGCGCCGGAGCTCGAGGCGCCCCTGGCGACCGAGGGCGTCTCCGAGACTCCCGCCGGCCCGCAGGCCCAGCGCGCCATCTTCGGCGGCACGCTGCACATCGCCGAGGACGGCCGCACAGCCATCGTGGGAGACGTGCAGGGCGACCGACTGTTCGTCGTCGACACGGCAACCGGCGTCATGAAGCACAGCATCGCGCTCGAGGCGGGGGCGATTCCCTTCCGCATCACGGACGCCGGCGGCCAGGCCTACGTGTCGCTCCGCGGCAGTGGTCAGATCGCGGTCGTCGACCTCGCGTCGGGCGGGCTGGTGGACACCTGGGAGGCCTGCCTCGAGCCGCGAGGACTCGAAGTGGACGGCGGTGATCTCTGGCTTGCCTGCGCCAGCAGTGAGCTGGTTCGGATCGACCGGTCGACCGGTGCGCGCAGCGTGCTGCAGGTCGACAAGGATCTCCGTGACGTGGTCGTCGACGAGGACTTCCTCTGGGTGAGTCGTCTCCGCTCCGCCGAGGTGCTCCGCATCACGCGGGACGGAGAGATCCTCGAGCGCCAGTCCCCGCCGCTCGTCCGGCACCAGCGCAGTGTCTTCGGTGACGCCGATCCGTTCGGCTCGACGGTCGGCTGGTCGATGAGCAAGCACCCGCTCACGGGCGTCGTGGTGACCCACCAGCGTGCCTTCCTGCGGCCGCTGCTGATCGTCCCGGGTGAGCAGGAGGGCGCCTGCGGTGTGCCGGAAGAGCGCCTCTGCGGAGGAATTCTCGCCACGGGCCTCACGTGGTTCACGTCCGAGGCACCGCCGGTGACCTCGCGGTTCGTCCACGCGCCGCTCGCCGTCGACTCCGAGGTCCAGGCGAATGGCTCGGTCCTCCTCGCCGTCGCGGGAGCGGACAACGCGAGCGACGTGGTGCGCGTGCCGGCGTCGGCCTTCGACGGTGGGGAGACGGGGGCCTGCTCCTTCGAGCCGGCTGCGGACGTGTTCGCCACCTCCCGCGCGACGAGCGTCCGGGTAGACCACGCCGGCCGCACGGTGGTGCTTGGTCGTGCACCGCTCACGCTGCGCATCGACGGGGCACTCGTCGATCTCGGCGTCGCGCCCGACCATGCAGATGCTGGCTTCTCGACCTTCCATGCAGACGCAGGACTCGGCGTGTCCTGTGCGGGGTGCCACCCCGAGGCGAACGACGATGGCCACACCTGGAACTTCGACCCCATCGGCCCTCGCCGCACGCAGAGCGTCGCCGTCGGGCTCGCGGGCACCGAGCCCTTCCACTCGGACGGTGACATGGACGACACGACGCACCTCATGAGCGACGTGTTCGTCGGTCGGATGGGCGGTGACGAAGATTCGGCGACCGAGGCGACCTCGTCTGAGCTGCTGACCTGGCTCGATTCGCAGGTTCCGCATCGGGTCACGCCATCGGGGACGCTCGAGCAGATCTCCCGCGGCGGCGACCTGTTCTGGTCGGCGGAGGTCGGCTGCGGCGACTGCCACACCGGCACGTCCCTCACCGACAGCAAGACGCATCGGGTCGGCACGGGTCGCCCACTCCAGACGCCCTCGCTAGTGGGCATCGCGGGCCGCGGGCCCTACATGCACGACGGCTGTGCCGAGACTCTCCACGAGCGGTTCGGCGAGTGTGGTGGCGGTGACCGGCACGGGGTCACCTCGCACCTCGATTCGGCCGACATCGACGCGCTCGTGGCCTACCTCGAGACGCTGTAGAGCAGCGCACTCGACGGGGCCTCACTGCTCGAAGCAGTACAGGCCCGCCTGCCAGAGCGCGTCGCAGGCGCCTCCGGTGCAGGTGTTGGCCCAGCTCCAGGCGGCGAAGTCGTAGAACACGGCCTTGCCCCACGAGCCGCTGCCGCTGCCCGTCCAGTTGCCGCAGTTGTTGTCGTAGGCATCGCCGTAGGCATCTGCGCCCGACCAGACGGCATCATCGAAGCCACAGATACCGGGGTAGCTCGCCGGCATGGCGCCCCCGAGCTCCGTCTGGGTGATCGGGCTGGCCAGGGTGCCGTCGGTGAGATCGGCCCAGTCCGTCGCGATCTCGGTGCCGTCCAGGAGCACGAACGGCCCTCCATCTCGGCTGAAGCGGAGGTTGGGGGAGGTGGTGCTGTCGCCCAGCCAGGCCATGTAGGTGCCGCCAAGGCCGGCGGCGTCGGCCAGGCGCTGGCACTCGAGGTCTGCACCGAGTGCGCCGCCGAAGTCGCCGTCGAAGAGCTCCGACGACAAGAACACCAGACGACCCTCCCGCTCGGGTGCGAGCGTCGCCGGCGGGGACACCTCGCAGGCGGACAGGTCGAGCACGGCGAAGGTGCTGTCGCAGGCGCTGTCGGGCAGCGAGGGGCGCAGGACCACCTCTCCGTCGAAGTCGGCGTCGCGGAAGGGACCGAAGCGGCGGATGGGCGTCGACAGTCCGAGGTCGAGGTCGAGATCCGAGCAGCTGCCGGGACCGGGGATCACCGTGCTGCCCACGCCGCGGCCGGCCAGGAGCAAATACTGCGCTCCGGGGGTGCCGGTGATGGTGAAGGTGGCGAGGCCGGGACAGTCGCCACCGACGGTGACGGTGGCCGCGGCTGCCGAGAGTGCGAGTGCAGTGAGAATCATCGGACCTCCTGCGGGCGAGTAACTGGGCGCCTCATCGGCCCGCGAAGACACCGAGCGCGTCGAGCACGGCCGTCCAGGCGGCGAGCAGGGGCACGAGGACGACCGTGCGCAGGACGAAGATCCCGAGCAGATCGCGAACCCGAATCGGCAGGTCGCGGAACAGATCGAGCATCATCGGGGCCACCGAGCTGAAGAAGATCAGCTGGCTGATCGACAGGATGCAGACAAAGAAGCGGGCCGGTGCAGCGGCCTCCTTCACCAGCAGCGCGGGGACGTACATCTCCGTGATGCCTGCGAGCACGGCGGGTGCGACCAGGGCTGCGTCGGGCAGACCGAGGACCTGCAGCACCGGCACCAGGGGCTGCCCGAGCACGTCGAACACGGGGGTGTGCTCGGCCAGGGCGGTGGCGCCGGAGCCGACGGCGAGGATGGTGCCGAGCAGGGTCGCTGCGAGCAGGGTCCCATCCACCAGTCCACGCTTCGCGAGTACCCAGAAGGGCGGGGCGCTCTCGGCACGCGCGAGTGCGCGTCGCCAGCCCTCGGTCCACAGCGAGCCCTCGAGGGGGGGCTCGGGCTCGGTCGGCACGAGCGGCTCGTCGGGGATGGTGATGGCGGGCCAGACCCGCGCCTGCAGGGCGGCGAGCAGGTAGACGACCACAAAGTAGGTCGCGAAGATCAGCGGGAAGAGATCAAGCAGCTCCAGGGTGCTGGCGACGACCCCGACAAAGCCGATGCTCACCGTCGAGAATCCGGTGACCACCAGGAAGGCCTCGCGTCGGGTGTAGGCGCCTCGGACGGTCAGCTGCCGGGTGAGGTAGAGCCCCACCGAGTACGAGCCCAGCCACGACATGAGGTCGTCGAGGGCGGCGCGTCCCGGCAGACGGAAGAGCGGCCGCATGAGGGGCTGCATCCACGTGCCGACGAGCTCCAGCAGGCCGTAGCCGGCGACGAGGTTGAGGGCGACGGCGCCGAGGGGAACCAAGATGCCGACGGCCGTGACGAGCTTGGACCAGAGGAAGCCCCCGACGCTCGGACCGGTGAGCCAGCTGGGCCCAAGGTCTGCGAGCACGAGGATGGCGACGCCGAGACCGGTGATGCGTGCGGTGGTCAGCAGGGGACCGGCGCGGAACAGATCCCAGGCGGGTCCCTCGCGGCGGTGGGCGAGCACGGAGGCGACGGCGCCGGCGGCGACCAAGGCCAGACACCACGCGGCGACCAGCCTAGGTGCACCGGTCTGGAGTTGCTTGACCAGCACGTCGAAGGCGACGGTCCACTTGCCGCCCATCGGAAGCGGGATCACAAAAAACCCGAGTCCGAGGAACGCTGACAGGAAGAGGCGAAGGTGGGTCACGGATGGCCTGCGTCGTCGTGGGGCGTCTGGGGCTGACCGTACCAGCTGGGGCAGGGGAGGGGGCGCCGGGTCGCCGACTGCCGGTTAGCCGCGCGCATGCTGTTCAACAGCTTCGCCTTCCTGCTGTTCTTCCCGCTCGTCGTGGCGGTGCACTTCCTGCTGCCTGCTCGGGCGCGCTGGGTGCACCAGCTGCTGGCATCGTATGCGTTCTACATGTGGTGGGAGCCGGCCTATGCCCTGCTCATCCTCGCCTCCACCGTCGTGGACTGGGCCGTCGCCCGACGGATGCCCACGGTGGACGGGCGGTCGCGCCAGGTGCTGCTCGGCGTCAGCCTGCTGGTGAACCTCGGGCTGCTCTTCAGCTTCAAGTACTACGACTTCGCGAACGCCCAGCTCGCGGTCGTGCTCCAGGCGCTCGGGGTCGCGTGGACCCCGCATGCGTCCTCGCTCTTGCTGCCTGTGGGCATCAGCTTCTACACCTTCCAGACGCTCGCCTACACCATCGACGTGTACCGAGGTCGGCAGGAGCCCGAGCGCAACCTGGCGCGGTTCGCGCTGTACGTCTGCTTCTGGCCTCAGCTGGTGGCCGGTCCCATCGAGCGGGCAGGGCGGCTCCTGCCACAGCTGCGCGACCTTCCTGGTTGGGACGCGGAGCGGGTGGCGTCGGGCCTCCGGCGCATGCTGTGGGGGCTGTTCAAGAAGATGGTCATCGCAGACCGCATCGCGCCGGTGGTCGGGGCGGTCTATGCCGATCCCGAGGGCTCGCCGGGCTGGGGCTTTCTGCTCGCGGTCGCGATGTTCAGCTACCAGATCTGGTGCGACTTCTCGGGCTACACGGACGTCGCCCTCGGGGCAGCGAAGGTGCTCGGCGTCGATCTGGTCGAGAACTTCCACCAGCCGCATCTCTCCAGCTCGGTGCGAGACTACTGGCGACGCTGGCACGTCTCGCTCTCGCAGTGGTTCCGCGACTACCTGTACATCCCGCTCGGTGGCAACCGCGTCGGTCCGGTGCGGCACACCCTCAACGTCCTGTTCGTGATGGCCCTCTGTGGGCTGTGGCACGGCGCGGGCTGGAACTTCGTGCTCTGGGGCGTGCTCCACGGCGTGATCATCGTGGCCGAGGTGCGGACCCAGACCCTGCGGGATGGTCTGGTGCAGCGGCTCCGCATCCCACCAGCCGTCCGAGGCGTCCTGCAGCGGCCCATCACCTTCGTGCTCGTCGGCATCACGTACTCGGTCTTCCGCAGCGAGGGCGCCCGTCACTGGTGGACTCTACTTCAGCGGCTTCCCGAGGGGTGGGACACCCTCACGCCGGCGGGCACGCTGGCCTTTGCCGAGACCGTGTCGCCGGGCCCGCTGTGGCTCGCCGCGCTGCTGTGCCTGCTGCCCGTGGTCGAGGGACTGCAGTATGCGCGTCGGGATGAGCGCATCCGGGCGTGGTGGTCGCGCTTGCCCTTCGGGGTGAGGCTCTGGGGAGACCTGGCGCTGCTGTTCGCGGTGGTCGGGCTGGGTGAGATGGGCGCGCAGGCCTTCATCTACTTCCAGTTCTAGAGCTGGGGGAGAGAGGAGGTTGCTCGGTGGTCGAGCTGGGAGTGTGCGCAAGGGCTGTGCGCACTTTTGTACCGTGGTGTTCGCTCAAGGCTCTCAGAGCAGCTGCGCACGGTGCCACCGCAGGTAGACCTCCTGCTGCGGCACGAGGTCGAGCACCGCTAGCGAGTGGTCGAGTACACCGAGCTGGCGGAGGTGCTCCTCGGTCAGGGTGGACGACCACTGCACGGCACCGTCGGGCCCGATGGTCATCAGAGACCGATCGAATGCACGGTCGAGGTGTGCGGCCAGCAGCAGGCCGTTGTGCACATCGAGCCTCTCCTCATCCGTCTCGCAGGCGGCCCACGCGCGAATGTGGCTCGCTGTGAGGAGCTCAGGCACGTCCAGGCCGGTGAGACAGCAGCGCCCCCTCCAGCGAATCAGCTGCTGTGACCGAAAGATCTCTTGGCCGCGACGCGCCCTGATGGTGCGCTCAACCTCGGTCACCGATGGCCGCGCCGATGGTGTAGCGGCCCTGAAGGCCTCTGTTGCCTGACGCGTGAGGACGTCCGCATGCCAACCAGGCACAAAGCGATCGAGGAGCTGGTGTACTTCGTGAAGCAGCTGATGGAGGCCGTCTTCGAGTGGTTTGAGCTCATGCAGCGAGAGCAA
>PKDJ01000199.1 GCA_002862545.1 Pseudomonadota bacterium | reverse complement strand
GCTCTACCAGGGTCGCTTCCGCAAGGGCGTGTCCCATGGCTTCACCGGGTACATCGGCGTCCGCTACCTCTTCGACTGACGGTTGCTGCTACCGCTGCTCGTCGCCTGCGCCACGGCCCCTGGGGGTTCGTGGCGCGCGTCGTTCGAACCATCCTCCCCCTGTCTTGCTGTCGACCTGACCGATGGGCTCGACACCGAGTCCATGGAGGAGCTTCGAGGACTCTTTGCCTGCCTTGATGATCAGGGACACCTGGCCGCGCTCGGCCCCACGGTCGCTGCCCTAGAGCGTCCGGCGCTCGACGGTGTGCCTGCAGGCCTGCACGTCGCCCGAGCAGCAGGCGCCATGCTCGCCACCGGCGTGTCCTGGGATGAGCCCCTCTCGATTCTGGAGGGTGCAGATGCGATGGTAGTGGTAGACCTCACACTCGGGGTCGAAGGCCCCGCAGACGCGAGCGAGGGGGTCCTCACACCGCTGGCGCCCGTGCTCCCGCGTGTCGCACAGGTCCTTCACGCAGACAGCCGACTCGATTTGCTCGTCGACGGCCTGTCCCAGCACGAGGCCCTGCTCGCCGCGCTGACTTCCCTTGGGCGCTCCTCGCACCCCGACGATGTCGACCTTCGCATCGCAGTGGCCGACGATCTGCTCACGATGCTGACGCTTGACGAGGCCAACCTCACCGCAGAGCTGTGGCTGGGTGGCGAGCCGGATCTGGCCAGCTCGCTGGTAGAGCCCACAGCGGCCCTGCTGGGCCCCGAGCCCCGTCGCAACTTGGTCTCCCGGGCCACTCTGGACTGGGCCGAGCGCGGACTGCTCGACGCAGCCCTGGCCGGCGCAGCCTACCTCGGGACAGTCGATGCCCACGGTCAGCCCGTCAGTCCCGACTCGAGCGTCCTCGCTGCAGGCACGCGACTGCTCGCACAGGGCGACGCGCCGCTGGAGTGCTCCCTCGACCTCCTTGTGGTGGACCTCGATCTCGTCTCTCTGCCCAACCTCTCCCTAGCCCTCCTGTCCACCGTCGCGAGCATGGACCCCGAGTCAGCAGCCGAGGGACTAGACCTGCTGGCGCTTCTCTTCGACAGCGCCATCGCCGAGTGGATGCTTCGCGCCGCGATCGACAACGGTGCCTGCACGGGCCTGACACACACGATGCTCGACGACGTGGAGGCACTCGCACAGCTCTCCAGCTCGCAGGCCGGTCCGCTGCTCGTCGTGGCGATCGAGATGCTGCAGCTCCTCGACGATGAGCCCGCACGACGCAGCCTGCTCGACCTCGTGGTGGCTGCCCACTCCTCCGAGGCCCTGGAGGGAGCGCTGCCCGTGCTGCAGATCGAGCGCAGCACCAACCTCGACGAAGCCGTCACCATCGTCTTGTCGCCCCGCCACGGTGCCGACCCCGAGGACATGGGAGACCTGCTGGCGGAGCTGCTGGGTCCAGAGCTTCTGGCGACCTGGCTACCGGCGGCTCGCGCACTGGTGACCCCGGAGACGTTCACCGCCGCCGCTCGACTTCAAGCCGTCCGCGTCGAAGCGGGCACACAACTTGAGGATCCTGGCCCGCTCGCAGACCTGCTGGTGGACTCGATGTCCGATGAGGACGTTCGGAGCCCCCTGCTCGCAGCGCTCACGGTTCCGGAGGTCTCCGAGGCCTTGCTCGCAGCTGGCACTCCGGAGACCAGCCCGCAGGCCTGGCTCGCCTACTTGGTCACCTCGGGAGCCCTCGCCGATCTACGCAGGTGGCTCGAGGCGGTCATCGCCCCCTGAGGGCGCTGGCTCTCTCAGCCCGGGTCGACCTTGTCGAGGACAGCGAGGATCTGCTCACCGAAGTCCCGCACCTGCCAGCGACGAACATCCGGCATGCGCTCGAGCTCCTCCAGCGTCGAGGGCCTGACGGAGGCGATGGCCTTGAGGACCGAGTTGGAGGCCGTCGTGAAGGGCGTGTAGCGGTTGCTCGATTCGATCAGCTTGTTCCGCCAAGCCTTCAGCTCAGCCATGGCCCGCTCGGCGGCACGGCCGCGGAGACGCGGCTTGGGCTGCGAAGAAGACCGTCGACTCGACTTCTTGCGGCGCTTGGGGATCGGCTGGTCATCTTCCAGGCCCGCGAGGACGGCGTCGAGCATCCCCTTGCCGTACCGGCGCTTCATGGCCGTCTTGCTGGGAATGAGCTTGTCGAACTCTCGGGAAGACGTCGGCCGAGCTGAGGCCAGCTTGAGCAGGACCGCGTCAGGGATGACCTTGAACGTCGGACGGTTCTGCTTCTCGGCTTGGGCGTTGCGGTACAAGTAGAGGCGGCGCAGGACACGCTTGCCCGTGTCGTCCAGTCCATCCGACTTCCGGATGTCGAGGAAGCCGTCGGGGTCGAACGGCCTCGCCTTCCACTCTCGCTTCTCGACCAGCCGGCACTCCTCACGAAGATGACGGAGACGGCCGTCCTTACGGAGACGCCTCATCAGGATCTCGCGGAGAGCGAGCAGCCAGTGTGTGTCGCCCCGCGCGTACTCGACGTGCTCGTCTCTCAGCGGCCGCAGCGACCAGTTGTGCCGCTGGAAGAGCTTGTCGAGCTTGATGCCGAAGTGATCGTTGATCAGATCCGCTAGGCCCACCCGCGGTGCACCGAGCAGCTGTGCCGCAATCAGGGTGTCGAAGATCGTGCGGAACTCGAAGCCGAAGTCGCGCTTGAGACACACGACATCGTAGTCTGCCCCGTGCAGGATCTTCACGATCGACGGATCAGCCATCACAGGTGCGAGAGGAGACAGATCTTCCACGACGAGAGGGTCGATCACGTAGTCGGCTTCATCGTCTGAGATCTGAAGCAGGCACACCTTCTCTCGGTACGAGTAGAAGCTGTCACTCTCCGTGTCTACGCCGATCACCTTCTTACTGGCGAGCTTCCGAGCGACCTCGCGAAGCACGTCGGCATCTTCGACCATCACGAGAGGGGTGTCATCGAACATGCACGCTCGGGGTCCTCCGCTGCCATGCAGCACCTGACGGGTGGATAGCTTGCAGCGGTTCGCTTTACAATCATCGGCGCTGGATTGGAGCCTGCATGCACGATGAGAAGATGCCTATCGAGGCTGCCGTGGCAGCACTGCGTGCTCGGTTTGGCGAGGCACCTCCGCTCGCGATTGTCCTCGGCTCTGGGCTCGGCGCCGTGAGCGACCGGCTCGTCGACGCACAGTCCGCTCCCTACGAGAGTGTCGGACTCCCCGGAGCCGGCATCACGGGTCACAAGGGCGTGATTCACGTCGGACGGCTCGGCGGTGTGCGGGCCGCCATCATGGCAGGTCGTGTCCACATGTACGAGGGACATCCCCCCTCACGCGTCGTGCGTGCGGTGCGTGCCTTGCATGCATGGGGCGTCAAGCGACTCCTCCTCACCTGCTCGGTGGGTGGACTCCGCGAGAACCTGACGGCGGGTGACCTGGTCTGTGTCTCGGACCACATCAACCTGCAGGGCGTACACCCTCTCATCGGTCCCGCATGGGGGACTCGCTTCCCCGACATGTCGGCCGCCTATGACTCCAAGATGCGAGCCGTCCTGACGCGCGAGGCTGCCAAGCTCGACATTGAGCTGCACCACGGGATCCTGACCGCCATGTCGGGGCCCTCGTACGAGACTCCCGCAGAGGTGCGAATGCTCGCCGCGCTCGGCGGCGATGTCGTCAGCATGTCGACGGCTCCCGAGGTCCTAGCAGCACGGGAGGTTGAGCTTCGCGTGGCCGCCATCGCCGTCGTCGCGAACCCGGGTGCCGGTCTGCACACTCGGCCGTTGACCCACGACGAGGTGACCGAAGCCGCGCAGCATGCCTCGGTCTCTCTCGGAGAGCTACTCTCGGGTGCCGCGCACGCTCTGCTGGAGGCGTGACACGCGCTCAGCCAGGCTCATCGAGGACATCCTGGACCTCAGGATGCACCTGATAGAGCGTGAGCACGGCTCCAAACGCATTCTTCCACTGGCGCACGCGCTCCCGACTGACCTCGAACTCATCAGCGATGGTCTGCCCAGACTCGCCAATAGAGAGAAGGTCAATCAGTCGACGAAGCCGCTCCCGGCCGTAGCGACGCACGAAGTTGCGTGCGACTTGTTCTCGGTTCCGGGTCGGCATCTCGCTCTCTCCTCCAAGGCGCAGGGACCATAGCGCATTGACGCGTCAAATGGCAGCCTGGAGTGAGTGGTGTGCCCAGGCTTGCCCCCATGCCAGCCGTCGATGGCCCACCAGCCAGTCAACGAGCGGCCCATGCACCGTCTCCCCAGCATCCTCGGCGACGACCGCGTCGAGATGGGTCCAGCCCGCAAGCCGCTGAACGACCGATGGCCCCTGCCAGAGATCAGCGGCCGCCTCGGCGAACGCAGGCGCCCAGAGCGGGTCTGCCTCACCGACAATCAGGCGGAGAGGGGCTCGGCCACTGGCGAGGGAAGCCGTCCAGTCGACAGAGCCATCCCGCGACACCAGCCTGCCCTCCCGCATCCAGCGCAGCACCTGCCGCACGAGCGCAATCGGCAGATCCTCAGCGCCATAGGTCATCAACCCGCGGGCACGCGCAGCTGACACCGCAAGTCCAGGTTCTCCCGTGAGTGGCGCAGCCCACTCAGCGAGGCTGCGAAGGGGAATCCTCCAGCCGGGCGGGAGGAGCCTCAGCGCCAGCGCTCTCGCCCGCCACTCGCTCGCGAAGCGTGGAAAACGCACCGGCGCACCGATGGCCGACACAGAGGCGAGAGCACTGGGGTCGCGCCCCGCAGCGACGAGGCCGAGCTGCCCTCCGAGCCCATGCCCGACCCAGTGCGCACGGGCATACCCGCTGTGCTCCCGGATGGTCCGGAGGGCGGCCGGGACGTCGAGCCCGAGGATGCTGTCGAAGTCGGCTGCGGCTACCGGTCCGCCCACCGCAGCACGATCTCCGCGATGCGTGAGCAGGTACACGGAGAAGCCAGCGCGGCACAGACGAGAGACGAGCGTTGGCCCTCCCCCGTAGCGGTAGGCGTCGGGGCCGAGTCCGAGCGCATGAGCCAGGACCACCGGCTCCCCTGCCCCACCAGCCCGCGGCGGGAGATGAAACAGCGGTGCACTCCAGCCGTCCGGCGTCGTGTAGGTCAGCCGCGACAGAGCGACTGGCTCCCCGCCATCGAGAAAAGACTCGCGATGCGCTGGGTGCAGCACTCGCCACGTCGCGGCTCGAGTCACACGCGATATGCGACGACGAAGGCGAGGTGTTGGGCGCCAGGTTGACTCTGGAAGCGACAGCAGGACGGGACGCGAGCGCGCTTGGGGGATGTCGTGAGACATGAGGAGTAGGGGGAAGAAGAAGGGAGGAAGCGGCGCTCGCGTCCCGACCCGCCGGAGCCCTGGCGTGGCCTCACACACAGACTACCCGCAGCGAAGGATCGCGCAAGCCGCACGAACAAGATCACCCGAGACGGGACAAGATTTCTAGGGGTAATGTCGACACGTCAACCCCTTGACAGGGCAAAACCCTACCTAGAACCTAGGCAAATAATTTCTGTATTCTAAAATACAGAATCTCAGATTCGATGCTCCGCACCCGACCCCGAGGATCTCCTGTCTGGCGCAGGCTACCGAAGGATCGTCGAGCTGGCCTTCCGCCCCTCGACCCAAGCGGCAAAGAAGGCCTGCCGGCGCTGCTGCAGTGCCTGCGAGCGGAGGAGCTCCTGCTGCTCCTCGTAGGAGGACTCGTCGGGCTCGTCTCGTGTGACGAGCTGCCCGACCCAGTACGACCCATCCTTCTCGAACACCTCTGGGAAGACGCTGCCGACCTCGACCGACTCCGCAGCCGTCATCATCTCTTCCGGTGGCCTCGCGAGGCCGCCCACTCCACGGAGCGCGATGGGCCCTGTGCTCTGCACCCGCAGGTTCTTGCCAGCAAGGAGCTCTGTCGGCGGTGTGTTGCTCTCCGTCCAGGCGGGGAGGACTTGCTCCTCGGCAAAGGCAACGGCCAAGGCTGGCAGGCGCTCTTGCGTCATCAGCTGGCGGGCAATCGACTCCTTCACCTCGTCGAAGGCGTCGACCTTGGGCGCGACACGCTCCTCGACCCGGTACAGGCGCGTCTCCGTTCCGTTGAGCACGAACACCCGAGAGAGCGCTCCTGGCTCCACGCCCTCGAGCACCTCCGTCTCCTTGGGGTCGTACTGCTCGACCGGGCGCAAGCCGCGGTCTCCACCCGCGAGGGCGGTCGGATCCTCGGACCAACGCCGAGCCATGTCGGCGAAGTCCGCACCCTCTTCGATCTGCTCGGCGATGGTCTGGAGCTTCGCCTTGAGAACATCGATGCCTGGGCCACCCTCCTGCTGG
>PKDJ01000258.1 GCA_002862545.1 Pseudomonadota bacterium | reverse complement strand
TCAGCTTGACCCAGGGGCCCAGGATGTCTGCTCAGCCGAGCCGGGCGGCCGTCGCGATGGTGTGCAGGTGTAGGCCCACGATGTGCTCGACCTCGGGCGCGTAGCCACCGCCCATGGTCACCGCGATCGGCAGCCCACGGGAGCGGCAGGTGTCGACCACCAGCGCGTCGCGCGCGTTCACGCCCTCGGCACTCACGGCCAAGCGCCCGAGCCGGTCGCCCGCGTACACGTCGACCCCGGCGTTGTAGATCACCACGTCGGGCACGAAGCGCTCCAGGACCGCCTCGAGGGCCTCCTCGACGGCCTGCAGGTAGTCGCCGTCGGTGGTGCCGTCGGGCAGGGGCACGTCGAGGTCTGAGGTCGCCTTCTCGAAGGGGAAGTTGCGCGCGCCGTGGACCGAGAGGGTGAAGGCCGTGGGGTCGCCAGCGAGGCACAGCGCAGTGCCGTTGCCTTGGTGCACGTCGAGGTCGACCACCAGGGCCCGTCGGATGCGCCCCTCGGCCTGGAGTGCGCGAATGGCGATGGCGGCGTCGTTGAACAAGCAGTAGCCCTGGCCGCGGTCGGGCTGTGCATGGTGCGTACCCCCAGCGAGGTTGGCTGACGCGCCATCCTCCAGCGCCGCCCGGGCTGCGCACAGCGTGCCGCCGGTGCTGTGGCGCTCCCGCCAGGCCAGCTCGGGGATCTGGGGGAAGCCGATGGCCCGCACCTCCTTGTCCGACAGGGTGCCGGTGAGCACCCGTTCCACGTAGTCCTGATCATGCGCCGCCCCGAGCTGAGCCCGGGTCACGGGTCGGGCAGGCTCCAGGTCCACGTCCAAGAGCTCGGCATCCACCCGCTCCCGCAGTCGACGGTACTTCGCCATGGGAAAGGCGTGCTTCGGCGGCAGGGGCAGGACGAAGGTGTCGGAGGTGAACGCGCGCACTGAGACTCCGGCGGCGGAGCTAACGCGTGCATCCAGGAGGCTGCCGAGGCCATGACGCGGTCGGTTGCGGTGCCTGCCCGGTCCATGCGCCACGCGGTGGCCTGGGCTCAGCACAGTGCACGGTCTGGTACGCTCTCGATACACCTGCCGGCAGCGTCTTGGGTCGAGCAGGACTCTGATGCCCTGGAGCGCTCCGATGGTTTGGTTCCTCGCCGCGACGCTGGCCGCTGCCTCTCCCGCGATGCTCGTCACGGGGGACGCCTGTCCCGGTGAGGTGGACGTGGCGGTCACGGGTCTCACCCCAGGCGGTCAGGTGGCCTTCCTGACGGGCGCGAGCGTGGGGAGTGACCCACTTCCGATGGGCTTCTGTGACGGCATGATCTCGGGACTGGCCGGTCCGGGGCTCGTCTTCGTGACCACGGACGCCGACGGCGACGGGGCGCTCTCCTTCCGTCCGTCCCTCCCGGAGTCCGCCTGTGACCGACAGGTGGTCGTGGTCGACCGCACGTCCTGCACGGCCAGCGCGCCGGTGAGCCTGACCCCGCTACCCGAGTCCGTGTGGCTCGCCGACACGCCGGTCGACGGCTGGGCCGCCAGCGGGGGCGACATCCCCGTGGAGTTCGTCAACTACGTCTTCTACGCCGATCCAGAGGACTCGAGCCATCCGTGCGGCGACCCGCTGGACCCGCCCGTTCTGAGTCACGTGCTGTACGAGGGGGACACCGGCGTCGTGCGGTCCTGGTCGACTGGCGACCCGGACTTCGACCAGCTGGCGGCATGCTTCACCGACGGTCAGATGTCGTACTTCTGGTTCCGCAACCAGGTCAACTACGTGGGTGGCCCCGGCGAAGGGAGTGGGTACTCGCAGACCGAGCCCTGGATCCTGCACCGGTGGTGGGACTGTGACCCGGACTTGGGGCCGGCCTGCGACCTCGCGGGAGCCGAGGTGAGACGCATCGATCTCGAGGTGGTGTCCTTCGAGATCGATGCCGATAGCTGGCGCTACGACGCCTTTCTGTCGCTTCATGGCACGCCTCCGTGAGCCACAGGGGCGCGCCTCCCCCGAGGCGGCGCGAGCGCGCAGCGCGGCCTAGGAGCTCATCCGCTGACAGCAGCCATGGGCTGTCGTGCTCAGAGGGCCTGGAGACCTGTCATGATGGGCGAGTCCAGGGGTGACAGATGCGGTCGTGGTCGTGGTTGCTGTGGTTTCTCGGAGCCTGCGGATCCGTCCCGACGGCTGAGGACAAGCCGCCGGAAAAGATCTGCGACAACCTCGAGGACGACGACCTCGACGATCTGGCAGACTGTGCCGATCCGGACTGTGCCGCGCTCTGCGGCGAGGTCTGCACCAACGGCGCCGACGACGACCTCGATGGCCTGATCGACTGCCTCGACGACGACTGCGACGGCCTGTGCCCCGAGAACTGCGGCGACGGTAGGGACAACGACGGCGACGGCGCCATCGACTGCGACGATCGGGACTGCTTCGGCAGCTGCCCCGAGGTCTGTGGTGACGGCTTCGACAACGACGGCGACGGCAAGGTCGACTGCCTCGACGAGGAGTGCGTCGATCCGTCCTGCGACGAGATCTGTACCGACGGCCGCGACAACGACGCTGACGCCCTGATCGACTGCGACGACACGGACTGCAACGACCCGTCCTGCATCGAGAACTGCACCGACGGTCGGGACAACGACGCCGACGGGCGCGTCGACTGCGACGACACGGACTGCGACGGGGCCTGCCCGGAGGTCTGCACCGATGGGCGCGACAACGACGCCGATGGGCGCATCGACTGCGAGGACGACGAGTGCGCCGAGGTCTGCGATGCCGACGGCGACGGCTTCTTCAACGCGGACTTCGGCGGCGACGACTGCGACGACACACGCTTCGAGGTCAACCCGAGCCGTCCTGAGATCTGCGACGGCGACGAAGTGCTCGACAACGACTGCGACGGGCTGTTCGACGAGGACGATCCCGACATCGACCCACTCAGCCTGATCGTCTGGGGCCCGGATCGCGATGCGGACGGCTACGGCGTGCGCACCGACGCGGTGCTCGCATGCCAGCCTCCCGCCGGCTACGGCGCGGCCGATCTCGAGGACTGCGACGACAGCCGCGACGACATCAACCCGGGCATGCCCGAGATCTGCAATCCCGACGGCCCGGTAGACGACGACTGCGACGGCCTCGTCGACGACGCCGACCCCGACATCAGCCCGGACAGCTACCTCGAGTGGTTCGCCGACCGCGATGGTGACGGCTTCGGCGCCGAGGACGACTTCGAGTACGCCTGCAGCCGCCCCGAGGGCACCGCTGCGACCAATGATGACTGCGACGACGCCGATCCCGACGTCGGCCCGCCGAGCCTCTGGTACGAAGACAGCGATCGGGATGGCTTCGGGGCGGGTGATCCGCTCTCGCCGACGCCGAGCTGCGACTACCCGGACGCCCGCGCCCGACCCGACTGGATTGGCCTCGACTGCGGCCCGGACGACCCGACGATCTACCCGGGGGCCGAGGAGATCTGCGAGAACGGTGTGGACGAAGACTGTGATGGTCTGGACAAGACCTGCATCATCGCCACCTGGGAAGAGACGCTGACTGCTGGGGTGACGCCGACCTTCCAGTGCGACTCCTGGGAAGACTTCCGCACGCTCCTCCCCGTCTCGGGGATCAGCGAGGTCACCATCTACGGGGACTTCGATCCTGCTGGCCTCACCTGCGCGATCCCGGAGCAGGCACAGGCCCTGGCCGACGCCATTCGGGATGGTCGGGAGTGGCTGGGCAGCTGTGACGGGCACGACTGGTCGGTCTGTGGAACCCGCTACTCCGGTGAGGTCTGGATCGACCCGCCCACGCTCTGCAGTGGCTCGAACTGCCCGAATCCGGGGTACATCCTCCGTCCCTGCATCGGAAACGCGAACTGGGGTGGTGTGAACACCGCCACGTGCTCGAGCAACCCCACGCAGTTCATGGGCATCCAGTTCCGCTGAGGGACCGCGGGATCACTGTCGGAAGCGCCCCTCCTCGCGGCTGCGTGGCTGCCCTCGCGGAGGCAGGCCCGGGGGCCTAGCGACCGAGGGCCTCGCGCAGCTGTGCGACGCGCTTGGCCTTCTTCATCGGCTTGATCCAGCGCTTGAGCGCCGGATCGTCCACGTGGCGGACGAGGCTGCCGAACTTGGCCAGCACCTGTGCGTCGCCGGCGAAGAGCTCGACATAGTGGTCGAGGATGTCGCGCCACAGAGCCGCGAGGTCGGCCTTGCGCTGATCACTGGTGGGCTGCGTCGGGGCGGTGCCCCGGATGCGCGCGAAGAGGTGGGGATCGGCGAGTGCTCCTCGCCCCAGCATCAGGCCGGCGGCCCCCGTCTGGGCCAGCACCGCGCGGGCGTCCTCGGCGCTCCGCACGTCGCCGTTGGCGATCACAGGAAGGCCGAGGGCCTCCACGATCTCGGCGGTGAGCGCGTGGTTGGCCTGTCCCCTGTACTTCTGGTCGACGGTGCGGCTGTGGACCACCAGGAAGTCGATCCCGGAGTCGGCGAAGGCGGGCAGCACGTCGAAGATCTGACGCTCGTCGTCGATGCCGGTGCGGGTCTTCACGGACAGCGAGCCCGGCACGAGCTTGCGAAGCTTGCGGAGCATCGGGGCCACGGTCTCGGGTGCGCGAAACATGCCGCCGCCGGCGAGCACCGAGGTCATTCGACCCCACGGACAGCCCATGTTGACGTTGATGTGCTGCACACCCGCCGCCACCAGCTCGGCAGTGGCCTCCACCACGCCGTCGTCGGCGCACCCGATGACCTGGACCACGAGCGGGATGCCAGGCACGGCCGTGGTGGCCTCGGTGAAGTCCGAGGCGGCGACCGGCTGCGCGGCCCCGGGGCGCACGCGGACGAACTCGGTGAAGAGCACGTCGGGCTTCACGTGCTCACCGTAGACCTGACGCAGTCCTCGGTTCGTCAGGCCCTGCATGGGCGCCAGCATCAGCGGCAGGGAGCCGGTCCAGGGAAGGGGCATCGCGTCGCTCGGAGGGCCTCGCAGGCCGGGGTGACGGGCCTATCCGATCGTCGGTCTCGGGGCGCTCGGGTGTTCGCCCGTACACCGCTGCGGGTCGACGCCAGAGAGGTGAGGCGGCAGCGCAGCTCGACCTGCGACGGGCTCACGGGGTGGTCTGCACGACCTCGGTGCACCACGTGGTGAGGTCCTGCACCTCGGCGAGATCCAGCCGCCCAGAGGTCTGGTCGGCCGCCGACGCCTGCTGGGCTCTGAGGACGACGCCGTCGTGTGGCAGCCTCTCACGCTCGTCCAGGATCCCCGCGGCCTGCAGGTGCTCGACGAGCCTTGCTCGGGCTGTCTTGCGAAAGCCCTTGATGTCGTGGGTCGCCTGGATGAAGGCCGCGGCGTCGTGTCCGTGGTCGGGCAGCTTTTCCTGAATACGCTCGGTGAAGGCCGCGGTGACGGCACCGCTCTCTTCGATGATCGACCAGGTGACGGGCAGGCTGCGGCCGATCCGCAGGGCCGCGAGCACGGCCTCGATGACCCGCAGCCGCGCTCGGGCACGCGCGAGCGGCTCGGGAGCCATGCCCAGGGGCACCCCGGAGTCGGCCAGTGCCAGCTGACCAGCGCGAGTGACCCCGATGCGGGCGGCGGCATGGGCGGTCTCCAGGTCGTCCCAGAGGACCAGCGCCAGGGGCCACTGGGCCGCATCGTCCCAAAGACCCGGCCGTGGGAGTCCTGCAGCGGTGCTCCACGAGACCGCGTCGCGGTCGTCGAGCGCTGGCAGGGCGGGACGGGGCTCGGGGAGGCTCGGCGCGTCGGTCCAGGGCGTGGTGGGGCCGCTTGAGGCGAGGGTCTGGACCTGGGGCGCGGCGTACCCCAGCTCGTGGGCGGCCTGCCGCCAGGCCTGCACCTCGGCGGGATCGCTGGTGGCGTAGAACACCTGTCGGCCCTCTTGGCAGAGCGCCATCACGGCGCCTGCCACGGCCGTGAAGCGCTCCGGATCGGTCGTCGAGAGCACCTCGTCGAGGAACAGGGGGGTCATGGTGTCACCCTCGGCGTCCTCCAGGTAGGCCAGACGGCAGGCGAGCAGGAGCTGAATCCGCGTCCCGTCGGAGAGCTCGGCCAGCTGCTGGAGGGCGCCGGTGTGCAGGTCTCGGGCGACGAACCCGCTCGAGACGTGCACGTCGATCTCGTAGCGGTTGTGGGTGAAGGCCAAGAACCAGACCCGTGCGCGCTCCAGCAGCTTCGGCGTGTCGTGCGCGCGGCGCTCCTGCTGCATCCACGCCTTGAGGGCTTGGCCCGCGTGGGCCACGAGCTGCTGCTCCCGGTCGCGTGCGAGCAGCTCCTCGGCGGCGGCCCGCTGGGCCAGGGCCTCCGTGATGGTGCCGGCCTCGGTAGCGGCCTGGATCTTGCTGCGGATGTCGGCCTGCTGATCAGCCAGCGCCTGGTGCCGAGCGGTGAGGG
>PKDJ01000105.1 GCA_002862545.1 Pseudomonadota bacterium | reverse complement strand
TCCAGCTGCCGTACCCCCCAGTCCTCGAGCTGCTCGGTGAGCGAGGGATGGGTGTAGCGGTGGCTGTCGTCGAACACCGTGGGGGGCTCGATGTGCGTGGAGTTGTGGGTGCCCTTCAGCTGCAGGTGGTTGACCCGCAGCACGTCGTCATGGGGCAGCGGCTCCACGACGCGCTCTGGCACCGACACACCGCTGTCGACCTTGGGCTCGGTGCACGCCAGCAGGACTCCGAGCAGCACGAACACCCCCACGCTTCATCTCCACCCTACCCGTCGCGGCCCCGAGAGCCACGCTCGGGCACGCCACACCCAAGACGAGTCCGGCCCGGTCACCGCGAGGCGACCGGGCCGGAGCAGCCGCAATGCGAGAGGCTCAGCCGTCGCAGGGCAGCGCGGGAACGTACTCGGCGAACGCACAGGCCGACCCGAGCAGGCCGAGGCCAAAGTCGGCGAGCTGCTCCGCGTCGGCGAAGGCGCCAGCGCACATCGGCGGAAGCGCGCCGCTGAACAGCTCGTCGCAGGTGAGGTCGCCAGCAGAGGCGATGCAGCTCGTCGCCGCGATGCGGGCCGTGTTCACGTCGGTGATCGAGGCGGGCGGGTCATACAGACCGCCGGACTTGCAGGAGTCGGTGAAGATGCCCGCCATGCGGTCCTCACAGATCTGCTGCGGCGTGCCGATCGCGTCGATCGCCGCCTCGGGGAGCTCGAAGTCGCCCAGCAGGCAGTCGGTCACCTGCGAGCACCAGGTGCTCGCGAAGCGGTCACACATCTCGCCACCGCCCTCCTGAGTGGCACCGCGCGCCTCGTCGAAGGTGGCCTGGCTGTCGGTGCCGAGCCCGGCACACGCCGGCTGCGGCGCGGTGCCCGTGCGCTGCTGGAGCTCGTCGCCGGTGAAGGCGCCACAGTCCTGCTCGGCGATCTTCTCGGCGATCGCGTCGGTGCACTCGGACACTGCGAGGCTGTCCTGCGCAGGCAGGCCCTCCTCGCTGTCCGCCAAGGCGCAGTCTGGATCGGCGGCGTAGGTCGCGTCGAGGCAGGCCTGGTAGACCGCATCCGAGTCGAGATCGCGATCCTGCTCGTGACAGGAGAGCGCCCAGTCACAGACCGCCGTGCAGTACGAGGTCTGCGGCCCGCCCTCCAGGGCATCTCCAAGCTTCTCGGCTACCTTGCATCCCGACAGGGCAAGGGCGGCAAGCGCCACCGTCATGATCCTGGTCATTGCTCCTCCTCACACAGCTGAAGTTGTCGCGTCGCCACGAGACCATGTCTCGGCGGCCTGGAACGCGCAGAGTGACCGAGACATTCCGTCGTCGTACTCACCCTCGTCGACCCGAAGGATAGACCGATGCGGCCATCGCGCACAGCGAGAAGTGCATCATTCCGCGATAAAGGCCCGCGGTAGGCGTCTTACCCACAGATGGAGCACACGGAGACAACCCGCCGTCTAGCAGCTGGACAGGACGCCGTGTCGACAACGGGCCAGGGCTCGGCAGGCCTCACGGCACGCCGCCCACTCAGGCGAGCGCGGCGTCGAGGCCCATGACGTAGTCTTCGGCACCCTCGAAGGCGCCATCACGATGCAGCCAGCCAGCGTAGGCCTTGGCGCTGCGGAGGTTCGGGAAGGTCTCTACGGCCTCGAGCTTCTCGATGTTGTGCTGGGCGGAGAGCCAGTCGGGGATCTCGCGTGCGGCGGTGTCGCACTCGCAGCGCATCTCACTCATCGGGCGGTCGGAGGCGCCGATGAAGACCTGGCGGAGGTCGTGGTTGAGCAGCGCGTATACTTTCCAGGATTGGGCTTGGGTCTGCAGTGGGGTGTTCCTCGCTCGGGTTGGTGCCGCACCGTGCGGCGCGACGCTCCTAGCCTGGCCGATCCAGCCCCACAACACGGAAACACGCGATACACTCGACTGTGGCCAAACCGACCCCCAAGCTCACCGTGGAGGCCGCGTGGCCCGTCGTCCCGAGCAGCAGCACGCGCACCGTAGAGCCACTCCCGAGGCGCCCGCGAGTGAGGCCGAGCACACACCGCTCGACGCACAGGCGATGCTCGGCAACAGCGCCCTGCAGGGCCTGCTCCATGGTCGGGCAGACTCACGCGTCGACCCGACCGGACTTGGTGAGGGCCTCCGCCGCAGCAGCACCGAGCCGCCCTTCCTCCGCGCGGTCACCGCCTCCGGAGACCTGGGATTTGCTCGTGCCTACCTCGACGCCGTTCGCGTCCGCCGCGCACAGGGCCCCGTGGGCGTGAACCGCGAAGAAGAGGAAGACGAGGACGGCGGCTCCACACCCGAGTGAGGCTCGGCCCGAGACCGCAAGCTGGCTAGAGGAACTCCAGGAGGCTGCGATGATCTGGATGGCGCTGTTCTGGCTGACCGCCTGCGGGGGCGAGAGCAAGGGTGACAGCGCCGTCGATTCGGCGCCCCCGACCGCGGACACCGACACCGACTCCGATGCGGACACCGACACCGATGCGGACGCCGATACGGACGCCGACGCCGACGCCGACACCGACGCCGACACCGACGCCGACACCGACAGCGACAGCGACACCGACACCGACACCGACTACCAGCTCAGCCTGGGGCCCGCGACGCTCCTCGACGGCGCCGACCGCGGACATGCCCGCCTCGCCGTCGCCGCCGCCGTCGATGGCGGGTGGTGGGCCGCCTGGGACGATGACGACGTGAGGGTGCGCGCGAGCACCATCGGCGAGGCTCCGTTCTTGGTCGCAGACACCACGCTGACGGGAATCGGCACGCCCAGGGTGGTGGGTAGCCCGAGCGGTGCCGTGCTGATCTACCGCTTCGGACCCAGCCTCCGCCTGGCCACTCACGCCCCGAGTGGCGCCGAGGTGCATGCACTGGCGAGCGCGAACGGCGACAGCCCCTCACTCTCGGGCTGGTCCTCCCCCCGGGTCGCGCATCGTGACGGCGTCCTCGCCGCCGTGTGGTGGACCGGAACCGATCCCATCGGCAACGAGGCCACCTACTGGTTCCGGCGGTTCACCGACGAGCTCGAGCCGATTGGCGAGCCCCTGGTGATCGGTGGCTCCGAGGGCGCGGGCTCCCCTCCCAACCTGATCCCGACGGATGAGGGCTGGCTGATCGCATGGTCCGAGCGCACGGGATTCGCCGACACCGCCGAGGGCGAGATCCGGGTCCGACGTCTCGGAGCCGACGGCACCCCACTCGCCGCACCCGTGCGCGTCGACGAGGGTGCTCTGGAGCGACCGAGCGAGCGACCGGTCCTCGCGAGTGTCGACGGGGGCTACGTCGTCGGCTGGCGCGCCCAGACCTTCGACCAGACCGGCGTCGGAGTGCGCGCTCGGTGGCTCGACGAGAGTGCAGAGCCGCTGGCTCCCGCCTACGCGCTCGGCAGCGCCACCGCGAATCGGCTCAACCTCGCAGCCGTCGGCGACGTCGTGCTCTTCCAGTGGGAGCAGGACGACGACGTCCTCTTCCAGCTCGGCCGACCCGACGGCACGTCGCTCACCGAGCCCACCTCCATCGTCGAAGATCCCACCGGGCGCCAAGGCGGTGGCACCGTGGCGGCCCAGCCCGACTCCTGGCCGGCACAGTTCCAGGTCGGCTGGGAGAGCGGCAGCTCGGGGGAGGCAGCGGCGACCAGCCGCACGATCACCTGGGGGCCGTGAGGCTGCTCACCGTGCTGGCTGGCTGACCTTCATGTCGGCCCGCCGCATGCGCGTCAGCGCTCCCTCGTCATCCACCGAGAACAGCGCGATGGGCTTGCGCTGTGCAGGGTCGTGCCCTCGCGGCCGCACGAACTCTTGCCACTGCACGAGGCGAACGTGGTGCACGGGCTGATCCGGGTGCGCCTGATTCCAGCGAGAGACCAGCCAGGCTGTCGTCGGGAGCTGCAGCCAGCGCTTGCTCGGCAGGTTGAAGTAGAACTTGCGCCAGCGCTGGCCATCGAACGTCGCCGAGATGTCGGCGGGACGCTCATCCGAGAGCGGACCCATCGCGTACAGGTCGACCACCGTGCCGTCGCCGAGGTAGCCCTCCACCTGCCACCACAGGGTGTGGCGCGGTGGACTCGGCGCGAACATCGTCCAGTACTGCTCGAGCCGAAGTGTGTAGGCGATTGGATTCACCGAGCGAGGGAAGACCACCTCGACCGTCTTGAAGGCCAGCGTGCGTGCATTCCACATCACCACGAAGAGCAGCAGCGCTGACGTCACGGCAGTCAGTGCCCGCCCACTGCGCAGGATCCGCGGCGCTCCCCGCTCCCGCCCTCGGTCCCACACGAACGCCGGCACGAGCACCAGCCAGGCCACGGCGCTGGTGTAGGAGAACAGGCCCAGGGTGAGGCACATGCCGAAGCCCAGGTGCATGAGCACCATGCCGATGACCACACCCAGTCGAATGCGCTCCTGCCGCCACGGCACCATCAACAGCAGCGGCCCGAGCACCTCCCACAGGAGAACGGACCAGGTGAGCAGGCGCAGAGCCGGAGACGGCACCATGAGGAGAAGATCGGCGACCGGCGTCGAGTAGGTCTCCCAGCGCAGCGCGATCGACACGGCCGTACCGTTCTCGAGCCACTCGGGGCCGCGCTTGAGGATGGCTGTCGCCCAGTACATCAGCGACAGCTGGATGATGTAGGCGAAGCCGGCAAAGGAGTAGAAGACATCGCCCTTCGTGCCCTCGCGCCGTGCGTCGAGCGACCAAGCAGCCCCAAGCGGCAGGAACATCGACCAGAACGCCAGCAGACGCAGCAGGTCGTCTCCACCCTGGAGCACGAACGGGTTGCGCACCTGAACCGAGGCGAGGAGGAACCACGACCCGACCTGGGCGATCTTGGTGCGCCAGCCCAGAATCAGCTGCACCGCGAGCAGGGCTGCGACGACGAACAACGCCACCTGGAGCGCCGGCCCTCCGTCGAGCATGTGCACCGACCAGTAGCCCTCCTGCCACCCGTGCTTGAGCAGGGCGTCCCTCGGCAGCACGCCCGCGTCGGTGTAGTGCGCTGTCAGGTGACGCGCGCGGGTGACCACGTCGGCGATCAGGAGGAGTCCCAGACCTACGCGAAATGCGGCCAGGGAGCGCGTGTCCAGACCAATGATGGGGAGCAGAGACGGCGACATCGTGGGTCTTCTATCTCCGCAACGGCCTCACATGCGACACATCGCATGCGAGATGATGCATCCTCACGCCCACGACGGAGACCCCGTGAACGAGCTCGACACAGCCCGCGCCCGCCATCGGCTGTATGGCCTCCTCGGTCGTCTGCTCCTCGACGGGCCCGTGGACGCAGCGGCGGAGACAGTTGCCGCGCTGCCCGCGCTGGCAGACGCCTGGCCGAGCCGTGACGCGGACGCTCGCCTGGCCATGCATCAGCGCGTCTTCGGCCTCGAGATCTTCCCCTACGAGAGCGTCTTCCTGGGCGAAGAGGGCACCCTGGGCGGTGATGTCACCGACCGGGTGCAGCGCACGCTGACGACCGCAGGGTTCAGGGGCCGACGCACCGACACACAGCCCGACCACGTGGGCCTGCTGCTCGGAGCTCTCTCCTGGCTCGCTGCCGCCGAGGCCGAGGCCCTCGAGGACGGCGCTGATCCTGGCCCGGCGCGGGCTCACCAGGCTCGTGTGATCGGCGGTCACCTGAGCCGGTGGCTTCCAGTCCTCTCCCTGTCGGTGAGCAACATGGACCGCTGGACGCGTCGGCTCCTCGAGCTGACGGTCGAGGCGGTCGCCGCTCACGGTCACGCCGAGCCCTTCGAGCTGCCGCCCCGCCCTGCCGAGCTCCTGGACGACCCGCGCACCGGTCTCGCTCGCATTGCCCGTGCTTGGCTGATCCCCGCACACAGCGGCTGGGTGATCAGCCGCTACACCATTGGGCGCCTAGCGGCGCGAGCCGGCATTCCTGCAGGCTTCGGACCCCGCTGGAAGATGCTGGAGGGCGTCCTCGCCGGAGCGGTCGATCACGAGAGAGCCTCCGTGGTGCTCGACGGACTCGCCGAGGAGCTGGGACGCTGGGAGAGCGGCTACCTCCAGGCAGCCGAGCTCGGGTACGTCGTCGAGCCCTGGCGCGCTCGACTCGCGCGCACAGCGGCCGAGCTGGAGCGCCTGCGCGAGGCCGCCTCGGCCTGATTAGCGCCGACGACGGAAGGCGAGAGCAAGCAAGGGCAGCAGAGCCACCGCGCCCGCTGGACTGCCCGTACTGCAGCCGCAGCCTCCCTGCTCCTCCTCGCTGGAGGCGCCCTGGTCGATGCCCTGCAGGCCGTCCGACAGTGCGTCGCGGTTGTCGACCAGGATCGTCCCCTCGCCGGACTCTCCGAGCTCCTCGATGACGAGCGCGGAGGTGGGCGTCACGGCCTGGACGAACTCGAACTCGGTCATGCCCATCTCGGCGAGCTCGTTGCTGCTGGGGATGGTGAGG
>PKDJ01000161.1 GCA_002862545.1 Pseudomonadota bacterium | reverse complement strand
TGGTGAAAACGGCCTTGTTGTGGCCTGGGAGGACCGACGGTATGATTCCGGCGGAGAGGGATACAACGATGTGTACTACAACTTCAGCATGGATCAAGGTGCGACCTTCAATTATGAAGACCTACGAGTAGACAATGTTGAACGTGGTTCGAAGTTCGCCAATGAACTGTTGATTGCCGTTCAAAGGCAGCGCTTGCTGGCGGTGTGGGAAGATGGTCGAAGAGGAAACTCAGATATCTTTTTTCATGGGATGAAAGTCGGCAAAGAAGGAGGGATTGGCCATCGCGAACACGATGGGGCGATCGGACATGGACATCAGCATGTCGGGCGTGAGGATGTCGCCGACCGACAGTCCGATGAAGACGTCGGCACCCACCAGCGCGTCAGCCATCGACGAGAGAGACCGGTCCGTGGCGAAGAACTCTTTCTCCGCAAACAGGTTGGGCCGATCCCGGGTAATGGCGCCCTTGCGGTCGCACATCACGATGTTCTCCCGCTTTACACCAAGCTCCATGTAGAGCCGCGCGCATGCGATAGCCGCCGCCCCCGCGCCCGAGAACACGAGCGTGATGGAGGACATCTCGCGACCCGTGAGCTCACACGCGTTGAGCAGAGCGGCAGCACTGATGATGGCTGTGCCGTGCTGGTCGTCATGAAACACGGGAATGTCGAGCTCGTCTTGGAGTCGGCGCTCGACTTCGAAGCACTCGGGTGCCTTGATGTCCTCGAGGTTGATGCCTCCGAAGGTGGGCGCAATCGCCTTGACAGCCGCGACCATCGACTCGGTGTCGGGAGCATCGAGCTCGATGTCGAACACGTCGATGTCCGCGAACTTCTTGAACAAGTTCGCCTTGCCCTCCATCACGGGCTTGCCGGCCAGTGGGCCGATGTCACCTAAGCCGAGCACTGCGGTGCCGTTGGTCACGACCGCGACGAGGTTGCCCTTCGAGGTGTAGCGGAAGACATCGTGAGGGTTGTCGTGGATTGCACGACAGGCCCAAGCGACACCTGGACTGTATGCAAGTGAGAGATCCCGCTGGGTATTCAGCGGCTTCGTGGGTACGACCTCGAGCTTACCTGGGCGACCGCGCTCGTGGTATTCCAGCGCTTCGTCACGCTCAGCCATGAGAACCTCTGTGTGTGGACGAACCGTCTAGCGTCCATCGAGGCGCTCGTCGTGCACCTTTAGTGCGACAGCGATAGGCCGCAGGGGTTCGAGAGGACTAGGCAATCGCCGGTGGCTGACGCCGCGGGAGGAAAGTCCGAGCTCCACAGGGCAGGGTGCCGGGTAATTCCCGGTCGGGGCGACCCGGAGGAAAGTGCAACAGAGAGTAGACCGCCGCGTGGTGAGAGCCACGAGGTAAGGGTGAAAGGGTGCGGTAAGAGCGCACCGGCGCCCCCGGTGACGGGGGTGGCCAGGCAAACCCCACTTGGAGCAAGACCAAACAGGGAGTGTTTGAGGGCGGCCCGTCCGAGACTCCCGGGTAGGTTGCTTGAGGCCACAGGTAACTGTGGTCCTAGACGAATGATTGCCACCCGCGCTCGGAGAGATCCGGCGAGGGCACAAGACTCGGCTTACTGGCCTCTCGAGCCGCCGCCCCACTCGGGGCGGCGCCCTACACGGGCACCAGCCACCTGTGACATCCGTAGCAGGGGATCACGCGGCCACGCTTGAGGTCCGCGAGGTGCTGCGGCTGCACGACCCGCTGGCAAGCGCTGCAGCTGCCCCGCTCGATCCGCACCACGGCCACGCGCTTGCGCGCAGCCAGAGCGGTGTAGCGGGCCTGAATCGAGGGATCGAGCTTCGCGAACTCGAGCTCTCGAGCTGCTCGGACGGTGCTCGTCTCGGCTTCGAGTGCAGCCACGTCGGCAGGGACGGTCTGCTCGACCTCTGCGAGGGTAGCGGCAGCTTCGTCCCGACCGGTGAGGGCCTCGGCGATGAGGGCCTCCAGCGACTCCTGTTGCTCGAGCAGCTCGAGCACCTCGGTCTCGGTCTCGTCGAGGATGTTCTCGCACTGGTCGATCTGACGCTGAGCTGCATCCGTGTCGCCGAGACCGTTCTCAAGGACATGGATTGCCGACTGCCGCCGCTGCTTGTAGAGGCCGATCTTGCGCTCTGCTGCCTTTTCGGCCCGGCGCAGCTCACGATGGGCCTGTGTGCGCTCGGTGTGCAGCGCCTCTGCGGCAGCGTGGGCAGCCTGCATGTCGGCAAGAACGCCTTGAGCCTTCTCGATCCTACGAGCCAGATCTCGCAGTTGCCGGTCGTGCTGGGCGACGGCGTCCAGCGTAGCAAGTTCTTCGTGCATGCCGCTCCAGGTTTGGGTGCGTCGGCGCAGCTATGGGCCCACCAGGACTCGAACCTGGGACACTCCGGGTATGAGCCGGGTGCTCTGACCAACTGAGCTATAGGCCCGGTTGCTTCAGGTCTCTATGAAGGACCGGAGACGCTTGCTGCGCGACGGGTGCCTGAGCTTCCGCAGGGCCTTGGCCTCGATCTGGCGGATGCGCTCACGGGTGACCTCGAAGTCTTGGCCGACCTCTTCCAGGGTGTGGTCGTGGGGCTGGCCAATCCCGAAGCGGAGGCGGAGGACGCGCTCCTCTCGGGGGGTGAGGGTGGCAAGCACCTTGCGGGTGGCCTCGGTGAGCGATGCATCGACCATGTTCTCGGCCGGAGACTTGGTGCCCTTGTCCTCGATGAAGTCGCCGAGGTGGCTGTCTTCCTCCTCGCCAATCGGGGTCTCGAGGCTGATGGGCTCCTTCGCGATCTTCAGGATCTTATGCACCTTGTCGACGGGCATCTCCATCTTCTCGGCGATCTCCTCGGGGCGAGGCTCGCGCGAGAGCTCCTGCTGGAGATGCCGCTGGGTGCGGATGAGCTTGTTGATTGTCTCGATCATGTGGACTGGGATCCGAATGGTGCGCGCCTGGTCGGCAATGGCGCGCGTGATGGCCTGCCGGATCCACCAGGTGGCATAGGTCGAGAACTTGTAGCCTCGGCGGTATTCGAACTTCTCCACGGCCTTCATCAGGCCGATGTTGCCCTCCTGGATGAGGTCCAGGAACTGCAGGCCCCGGTTCGTGTACTTCTTGGCGATTGAGACGACGAGGCGCAGGTTGGCCTCGACCAGCTCGCACTTTGCCTGCTCGGCGAGTGCCTCGCCGCGGCGCAGGTCATGAGCGGCTACCTGTACTTGGTCGCGGACCATGCCCGTCGCCGCTTCGATCTTGCGCACCTTGCGGAGCTCACGCCGCACGCGGCTGTCGAAGTCGCGCCAGCGCTCCTCCTGGATGCCGGTGCGCATGATGACCTCGCGCCCAGCTCCCTCGAGGTTGCGCCTGACCTTTCGGATGGAAGGGCGGAGGTCCTTGATGGGAAGTCGCGCGTCGCGGGCGACGAGCTCGATCTCCTTCTCCGAGCTGGCGATGTGCGTCCACGCCTCCTGGATTCGATGGCTGATCATGGCGATCTGCCGCTTCGAGAGGTCGAGGCTCTCCATCAGCTCAAAGAGCTCGTCCTCGGTGTCGAGGACCTGCTCTTCCATGTCTCGGCGTCGCTTCTTGCTCTTGCAGCGCTGGAGGTCCTGACGGAGTCCGCCGAGATTCTCGTTGACCGTGATCGCCTGGCCTCGAAGCTCCTCGAGGCTGCTGCCATCCTTGGTCTTGAACGGGCGAGGGCGCTTACCAGACTTGATGGCCTTGGCCATGCGCTGCTCGTTTTCATCGATGAGATCATCGATGAACGCGACGCCGACGGAGCAGGTCAGCGCGATGCGCTTCACTGTGTACTCGCCTTCCTCGATCCGCTTTGCGATCTCGATCTCACCCTCGCGTGAGAGGAGAGAGACACTGCCCATCTTGCGAAGGTAGACGCGCACGGGATCGTTGGACCGTGTTGGCTCTTGTGGAGCCTCGGCACGGCCGCCACGCCGTGCCTCTTCAGCTTCCTTGCGCGCTCGATTCACCACCTCGATGTCCATGTCGGAGAACATGATCATCACGTCTTCGAGGCGGTCACTGGAGACGAGATGCGTAGGCAGGAAGTTGTTCATCTCCTCGTAGGTGATGTAGCCCCGCTTCTTGCCCATGTTGATGAGCTGTTGCACTTCCGGATCAGAGAGGTCCTTCGGCATGCTCATGCGCGCTCACTCCACTGGGCAGGGTAGGCATTCGTGCTGTGGACGACCGAAGTTGACAGGCTGTTGCTCAGTGGCCCGAGCATTGCGTGGTATGGTTGAGTCGCGTGGGGCATATTCACCGCGCCAGGTCGCTCGGTCGTCAGAACGAGTCCGTAACAGACAGTGACGCTACCGCCAACTCTCAGAGACTGTCGGCGGCGGCCGCCGGCGCTAGGCGCGCGGCCAAGGCGTCGATGAATGCGGATGCGTCTCCCCGGGAAAGATGACGTTCGAGTTCACGTTCTTGCTTCAGGAGCTGTGCTTTCCTGATCGTGGCCGCGCGAGACGCATCAAGATCGGCCTTGCGGAGAGCGGCCTCCACGACGCGACCAGCCGCATCGAGCTCCCGAGCCCGGTCATCCTTCGTGAGGCTCAGCAGGATGTCGCACAGGGCACGTTCCGCCTGCTCCTTTGTGTAGAGCTCAGTGCGCGCAGTGACCGCACGCAGTGTCCGACCAATGGCCGGGTCGGACGTCTCCTGCTCCACGGCAGCGACCGACTCTCCCGTCGTGAGGCGGGCAACGACCGGCTGTACAGCGACGTGGTCACTCAAGATGCGCGGTGGCGTCCGGTTGAGGAGATCGGCCACCTGGTCGTATCGGTGGACGAGCAGCCAGAGGAGATGGACCACGTCTCGATGAGGCTTCCAGCCTCCCTGGGCAGGGCGCTCGGCCTGTGCTGGGGCACTTCGCTCCCCACGAACGCGCTGCCAGAGGAGTAGGTCCGGGACGCCGACCCGTCGGGCAACGCTGTCCGAGAGCTTGCGGTCCGGCGTCGCGGCGAGCAAGGGCAAGAGGTCCTCGATGACGCGCTCACGTCCCATGGCGTCCACGTCGATTCCGAGGGGGGTCTCGGTGCCGTAGGCTGCGAGCTTTCGGTCGATCACCCACTCGAGCAGCGGGGTGCGGGCTCGCAGTGCGGCCTCCATCACCTCGGAGCCGTCCTCGCGCAGGAGCTCGTCGGGGTCCTTCGCACCTGGCAGCTCGATCCGCCAAGCTTGGATCCGGGCCTCGAGAAACAACGGCAGGGAGCGCTCGGCTGCGCGCATGCCGGCATTGTCGGAGTCCATCACGAGCACCACGTTTCGAGTCAGCCGTCGGAGCTTCGCGACGTGCTCGGGCGTCAGCGCGGTGCCGCATGTGGCGATGGTCTCGTCGAAGCCCCCTTGATGCATGCTCACGACATCGAAGTAGCCCTCGACGACGACGGCGCGATCCTTTCGCTGGATGGCGGCACGCGCATGCTTCAATCCATAGAGCGTCTTCGACTTGTTGTAGAGACTCGTCTCCGGCGTGTTGATGTACTTGGGGCCATCTCCCTCGAGGAGCCTTCCCCCGAAGGCCAACACCTGTCCACGGTTGTTGCGGATCGGAAAGAGGACGCGCTCCCTAAAGGCGTCGTAGGCGCCTCCTCCGCTCTGTCGAGGCCGAGCCAGCCCTGCCTCGAGCACCCTCTGGGGGGGAAACCCCAGGTGGTGCAGGTGGTCGATCAGGCGTGTCCAGCCTCCGGGCGCGAAGCCGATACGCGCTCTCTGGGCTGTCTCGTTGCTGATCTGGCGCTGCTCCAGGTATCGGCGACCCGGCTCACCCTCGGGACGGGTCCACAAGACGCTCTCGTAGAACGACGCGGCGGCCTCGATGACATCGTAGAGGGTGGAGCGCTCGCGAAGCTGGCGAAGCTCGCCGGGCGTGAGCTCGCGCTCGGGAATGTCGACACCGGCCGCTCCGGCCAGCTCCTTGACCGCCTCGACGAACGAGAGACCCTCCAGCATCATCAAGAAGCGGAAGACATCTCCACCAACCTGGCAGCCAAAGCAATGGAAGATGCCCTTGGCAGGAATGACGTTGAAGGAGGGGGTCTTCTCCTGATGAAAGGGGCACAGGCCGACAGAGTTGCTCCCGCGCTTGCGCAGCGTCACATGACGCGAGACGACCTCGACGATGTCAGTCCGCTCACGTACTGCGTCGACGATGTCTCGCGGAATTCGACCCATGCGTGCCCCTCAGCACAGCCAACGTAACGGTGATCAGGCCGTGGCACGGAGGTCGGAGGCGGAAGCTTGTAGGGCCTCCATCATGCGCTCCTTGTCTCGCTCGGCATCGCTGACGCGGGCGATCCGTGCTCCGACCCCGCGAAGCTTGCCGACGAGATCCTCGTAGCCGCGATCGAGGTGGTAGATGCGTTGAATCCAGGTGTCACCTTCGGCAGCAAACGCGGCGAGAATTAGTGCGGCGGAGGCGCGCAGGTCGG
>PKDJ01000143.1 GCA_002862545.1 Pseudomonadota bacterium | reverse complement strand
TGGCCTCCCGATCCCTGGCCTCGCGATCTTCGTGACGGTTTTTTCGATTTCCCTGATCGGCGACGGGCTGAATGACGCCCTGAACCCGAAGCTTCGGCGGAGGTGACGATGACCTCGCCCTTGCTCGAGGTTGAGGACCTCACCGTTCGCTTTACCACCCGTGACGGGCAGGTGACGGTTCTTGACGAGGTGTCCTTCACGCTGCAGCCGGGCGAGCGCTCGGTGAAGCTCGTCACCTGGTTGGTCGGTCCGCGTCCCTGGGCTCGAGACACACGACACACCCGGTCTTTTCAGCTGGAGGTCCGGGTTCTCGATGCGGGGGGAGAGCGGGTCTGGCAGGACCAGTTCTGGATCCGCGCACGCAGCAGCTGGATCGAGGATCACCAAGGTCGGCTGCGGGAGCCTGCTTGGGTGGAGGAGGAGGGGCTGTCCGCGTCGGACGACCGGCTGACGCACCTCGACGTGACCGGACTGGTGCCGGCAGGGGGCTCCTTGGAGGTCCTACCAGCGCATGTGCCGGAGGGGTACAGCGTTCGATTCGTGGCCTTCCGAGTAGGAGAGCGCGGGACTGTCGCGCGCATCCGATGGCAGGAGGGGCCCGAGGCCAGCGAGAGGGAGGGGGCTGCGCGTCGCGTCGGGCCCTACGGCTTCGATGACCTCCCCGAGAGCTGGCGGGACAACGTGGCATCGACAGTGTGGCAGCGCCTGGCCGCTCTGCCGAAGCCCGGGAAGGGAGATCCGACGACCGAGCGCGTGTGGACCACCTTTCATCGTGACCCGTACCCGGACGCTCCGGCCTGGGGTCTTCCTGTTCCCGTAGGTGGAGCAGCGGCCTTCAACGTGGAGGGGCCTGCAAGCTTTCAGGCGACGTGGTGGTCGGTGGACGGCGACGGGCCGATGCCCGTGAAGACGCAGCTTCGACTCGTCGACCAGCGCGGTGTCGCGACGGTGCGAGACCTCGGCGTGGTCGGTGGTGTGGGGCCCCTTCAGGTGCCCGCGGAGGTGGTGTCGATTCAGGTCGCGGTCGATCCGGAGGCCAGTGGTCCGAGGATCCTGCGAGCGCGCACGAGTGGAGACCAGCGGGATCGATCCTACGGCGATCCGCCGCGCTGGGTGATCGACGAGGTCCAAGGCCTGCAGAGGGTCGCGCCGGATCTTCGAACGATCGAGCTGTGGCGAGTGGGGCCGCATCTGGATCCGCTGACCTTTCGCATCGCGCCCGACGAGGCAGCTCGGATCGTGCTTCGGGAGCGACTCCCTCCCGGGCCCCTGCCGGGCTTCGGGGAGGCGCCTGCGGAGCCTCGGCGCACCCTCACGGCCGTGGTGGTGAAGGACCGTGACGGGGAGGTGCTCGGCCGCTCGACTGTGGAGCTGTTCCCGATACCGACAGCGTTCGAGAGATACACACAGGGTGATGACCCAGAGCGCGCGAGGGTGGCCGAGCCGGAGGAGTTCCACCTGAATCCGAGCGACGAGTCGCGGTGGATTCGGATCTCGTCGACGGCCGCAGTCGATGTGGGACTGCGTGTACAGGGCCTCGACCCGGCACCTCCGAGGCTGGAGAGGCGCTACGAGGAGCCTGCGGGCATGGCCGAGCTCGCACGCTATGAGCCGTACGCTCGCAAGGCATGGCGCACGCGAGCTCCCGAGGGTGTCGAGACGCTCACGCTCCAGGATCGCGCGATCCGGGTCGACGCTCAGGTGCGGCTCGACGAGCCGAGAGACGACAGCCGGCTCACACGCGCGCGAGTAAAGCACACGCTGCCGCTCTCGGGCCCCTACGAGCTCGTGGCGACCTCAGCTCGGAGTGGTGCGGGGCCCCACACCAGGAGTCGCCTCGGGGCTGCCCCTGCCGAGCTGGACGTCGGGGCGGACAGGCGGCTCGTCGTGCAGTACCGCGTCGATGTCGCGGATGTCGGGTCGACGATGTGGCTGAGCGTCGACGGAGAGCGGATCCCGGTCACGGCGACGGCAGCGGGGGGGAGCTGGAGAATCGAAGACCTGTCCTCCGAGCGGGTGTCGGTGTCCATCGAGGGAGCGGGTCTCTTCCTCGCCAGGGCGAGCGGCGGGGAGCCGTGGAGCGTGAACCGCATGTGGCGCCTGGAGCCCGGAGAGGCTCTCACGATTCCGGTTCCCAGCGGGGCAGGTGGCATCTCCTTCTACTCCGTGGGCACGAGACCCAATCCTCCTGCCCGACTGCAGTGGGCCGTGCGTCAGCAAGAGAGCGCGCAGGTGATCAGCGTGCTGGCGGCCGAGTCGGCTGTGGGCGAGCACGTCCTGGCGAGCGCCTCCGGCGGCGTCCGTGCGCTGTCCTTTGGCGGCGATGCCCTGTCGCGGCTGGAGCCGTTTCACATTGACTTCGAGGAGCGACTGGAGGGCCAGCCGGGCTGGCTCGACCTCACGCTGGTTGGTTCTCAGGGGCCGGTGTGGGCGCGGGTGACGAGTACCTGGGCCGAGCCTCGCGAGACGAGTGAGCGTCACTGGGAACTGGTGGCGCCATGATCGTGTGGATGCTTGCCTGGAGCGCGCTCGCTGGGGTGTGGGAGGCCGTGGAGCAGCAGCGGTCGTCACCGGAGGCGTTCGCTCTCCTCTCGCCGCGCGAGCGCTGGGACTTGGCAGTGCTCGTGCGTGATGTCGTTCGGCATGCTCCGATGGGGGAGCTACCGGCGGAGCTCGCTGCGCGGGCGGATGGGCTCGGCTGGGTGCTCGAGGACGATGCTGGCGTGGCGGTCCTGCGGGAGCAGGAGGCTCGGGGAGGAGGGCTGCTGGCGGTGCGGCTCGGTCCTGTCTCGGGAGAGCTCGTCCTGCAGGCGCCGCATCCGTGGTTCGACCTCAACACGGGGCGCATCGCGTGTCGCGCCTTCGAGGAGAGCTCCCTCGCCCGGGCGCTGATCGTAGCCACGGTGCATCGGAATGCAGCTCCCGAGAGCGATGCTGCGCACAGTCCGGAGCAGGGCTTTCAGGCGCTGACCCAGGGGGTCGTCGCCGGGCTCGCGGCGCCGTCGCTGGTCCAGATCCACGGCTACGCGGAGACGACGGAGGCCGACGCGGTGGTCTCTCCCGGGGCGACGTGGACGCGTCCGGAGGCCTTCGAGGAGAGGCGGCAGCGACTTGCAGTGGCGCTCGGTGCGGACGACGTGCGCACGGGCGCGGAGGTACCCGAGCTCGCCGCGACGACGAACGTGCAGGGCCGACTCGTCACCGGCGAGGCCCGGTTCCTGCACCTGGAGCTGTCGAAGGCTCAGCGAGATCGGCTCCTCGCGGAGCCGGCCGCGCGAGCAGCTCTCATCGAGGCACTGCTCGAGGGTGAGTCCCGATGATCGCCCTGATGCTCTGGACGGCCCTCGCCGTGGCG
This sequence comes from Pseudomonadota bacterium, assembly GCA_002862545.1. GTDB lineage: Bacteria > Myxococcota_A > UBA796 > UBA796. The sequence goes on along the minus strand of PKDJ01000143.1, from coordinate 3,077 downwards.
AGCCAGTGGGCGCCCCCGCGTGCGCTCGACGCGCTCCTCGATGCCACCGGAGTGTGGGAGCTTCCGGGTGGTGAGCCCGCTCGCCTCGACGTGGATCCTCCGGGGAGCATCGTCGAGGTCGTCTCCGAGGATGGAACCCTGGTCTCTCTACAGGGGTACGGTGACTCCATCCTCGTTCCCGCCGCGGCTCGGAGTCGTCGTCTGAGGGTCTCCGCGGGTGATGACGTGGCGGTACGGGTCCGCCTGCTGGAGTACCGCGATCAGGACGGAGCCTGGCTGCGCTACGAGCGAGAAGTCCTGCAGGCCTTGGGCGCCGGAGAGCCTGGGCGCATCGGCCTGCCGCCGAGTGGCTCAGAGCGACTGGCTGCGTCCCTGCGGCTTCGGGCTCGGGCGCTCGGGAGCGTGGACATCGAGCAGCTTGGGGCGCTCGCCGACCTGTCGAAGGTGCGGCCCATCCGCGGCGGCGCACTCGTGTTCGACCCGCCCGTCGCGCGGCAGAGTGAGCCGGGCCGCCCTGTCGAGGTGCCTGTCGTGGGGCCGGGCCTAGTGACCTGGGTAGCGCAGCCGCTGGGCGAGGGATTCTTCCGGTACGACGTCGCTGTCTCTCTGGACGACGGACCGGTCCGAGTCGTACCGCTGGCCGGGACGGGATCCTCCCGCCGCGCCGAGCGCTTGTTCGTTCCTCCCGGAGCCCACGTGCTGCGACTCGGCTCCGCCTCCACTCCGGTCTCGTTCAGTGTGGCGAGGCGTCGTAACCAGCGGCCTCTCCTTGGTTCGTGGCCAGATCTTCGAGGGCCGACGAGCGGACTCGACGAGGCCGAGCGCCGCTATCTGGCGGGCGAGGCGGATGCGCTGGAGCTGTTCAGGCAGCACGTGGCTGAGCGCGGGCCGACCGGAGAGCTGGCTCGCGCTCGGGTGGTGGTGCTCTCGGATGACCCCGAGGAGCGCGAGCAGCTTGTCGGTCGCCTCGAGGACTGGTCCGAGGACGGCCTGGAGGTCCTCTGCGACGCGGTCCTCGCGCGCCCTGGAGGTCTGCATCCAGCACGTGTAGAGGCGCTGGCACTCCAGGCACGTGAGCCGAACCTGGAGCGGCTCGCGACGTGGATGAACACGCTCGGAGGGCGACGGCCGCGTGGGCAGGCTCTGCTCGCGTCGGCGACGCCCCCCATTGCCGAGGATCCCTCCTTCGCCCGCGCTGCGCTGCGAACCGGCAGTGCCGGCACACGGTGGTCGCGCCTGTGGCCCGATGCGCAGAGCGGTCCCGGTCGTGTGATGCGGACGCCCGAGGGACCGGGAATCCCGAGGATTGCCGTCGAGGACCGTGCGCGCGTCGTGCTCCCCGAGCTCCTCGGTGAGCGCTGGCCTACGGCGCGCTTCGTCACCGCGGAGCCCGCCGTCTTCGACCTCGATGGCCGGCGGTACACCGTCAGCGAGGCTGCGGAGCTCGTCGTCGCCCTGCCGCCCGGAGACGCCGAGCTTCATGTCCTCTCGGGCCATGTCTTCGTGACGAACCCTCGCCTAGTGGAGGGAGGACGACGGGTCTTCGAGTGGGGCCTCGCCGACCTGCCGGCGACCTGGTCGGTCCCTGACGAGGGCGTGCCGGCGGAGCTGATGATCGTCTCCGAGCGTCCCGAGCCGCTGATGGTGTCCTTCGATGATGGCCGAGTGTCTCTGCTCGAGTCGGGCTCTGGGCTCGTCAGGGTCGGTGCGTGGGCGAAGAGCATGACCATCGAGGGGCCGGCAGGGGCACGTGCGGCGGTCAAGATGAGGGTTCCCGTCGTCAGCTCGACAGTCGCTGAGCCTCCAGTGGTCCCGGTCGCCACCCTCGAGGAGGCGCTGGCGAACCTCACGGCGACGACGGAGCGCGTGGATGGGGGTGTCCTCGAGGCGCGTGTCGAGCGTGCAGCAGTGCTGGCATCGCTGGGCAGAGTCTCTGCGGCGCGCCGTGATCTGCTGCTGGCTTCAGGGGACCCCGCCCTACTGGACGAGGTGCATGCGGTCGAGGAGCGCATCGCACGTCAGCTGCCCTCGGCGCCTGAAGTCGGCCCGCGCTCGGTGAGCGCTGCTCTCGCAGCAGCGGGTCTGGACATCGACTCGACCGAGCGCACCCCCCTGGAGGAGGCGACATGGCTGCGGGAGCTGGCGCGAGCGCACCCCGACAGCCGCTCGCTGGTGCGCCTGGCCATTGATCGCTCGATGGAGGCTGGAGAGGTGGAGCAGGCCACGGCGCTCGCCTGGGGCCTCCGCTCCGAGAGCCGAATGGAGCGCCTCGCTCGGGCCACACCGTGGCGGTCGGTCGGTCGGTCCGACACGAGCACCGGGCTGCTCCCTGTCCGACGGGTCGTCACTCCAGACCCCGCCCCCGGGGTGAGCCAGAGGATCGACGCGGCCCTGCTCGCCAGTCCATGGCCAGAGGTCGAGGTGGTGGCCCTGCGCGAGGGCGAGAAGGATCGGATCGATCTCGCTGCTGGCCGCCTTGCCGTCGAGCTCTACTGTCGGGATCTACGGCTCACCGGCAGGCCCTGTGAGGTGCTGATCCGTCAGGGGGACACGGCGCGCAGTCTCCAGGTTCCTGATGGCTCGGTACGCCGGGTCGAGCTCGCGGACGGAGCGCCGCGACGGCACGTGCTGGAGGTCGGTGGACCGGCCGAGGACCAGCGCCTGCTCGTTCGACTGGAGGCCGACGACGAGGTCGCACGCCCGTCTTCGGAGCGTCTCGCGCTGGTGCTCACGGGCACGCCAGCTCGCATGACGGTGGCCGGCGGCGCGCTGCTGCGTGTCGAGGGTCTAGACGGATCGGTGCAGGTTCGGGTGGACGGTGCGGAGGTTCCGACGCTCGAGGAGGACGGCATCACGACCGCCTGGCTCGGGGGCGAGGGACCGCGGGTCGTCACGCTGTCGGGTGAGACCCGCGCCCTGGTCTCCCGGGGGCTCCCTCGCGCGCCAGGCGTCGAGTCCGTGGCGCCGAACACCGTCCCCGTGGACGAGACGCTGCCGCACTCCCCGCAGGCTCTCCTGGCCCGCTTTGGTCCGACGGCGCCGGCTTCCCTGCCCGAGGTCGGCAGCTTCGGCTCGGT
>PKDJ01000269.1 GCA_002862545.1 Pseudomonadota bacterium | reverse complement strand
AGCATGTCCAGGCTCCCCAGCGTGGTGCATGAAGCTCTGCGATGGGCCAGGGCTCCGCAGTCGCCGCGGCAACGGCCCGGCCCGCGTGTAGACGCCCATGTCCGTAGAATGGGTCCCACCCTTCGTGCGAGGGATGAATGCCAGCTTCAGCTTGTTCCTCGGGTGGCACGTCGACGTCGGTCGCCGTGGACAGCAGGAGGCCGCGGACCTGCGCAGGGGAGAGCGGGTGACCTGCGCGATCAGCCGCCGCCAGGACGAGGCCCGCCGCACCCGCCGTGCTGGCCACCGCTCCTGTGGCACAGGCCTCTGCGGGGGCAACTAGATCCAGTCGTGGGCCCCAGTTGTTGCAGTTCCAGATGCCGAGGTAGCTACGGCTGTTGCTGTTCTCCAGCAGGTTGTTGCTGCGGATGGAGTGGACGAACAAGACGAGGTCAGAGGCTGCTGGCCGGTTGCGGTGCCAGCTGTTCTCGTCGCCGGCAGCCCCGACGAGGACCACCCCCGCCTCGTCGGCAGCGCGTATCGCCTCCTCGACGTGCGCTGGCTGGGAGAGCCCACCGATCGCCATCGCCACGACGCGTGCGCCCATCTCCGTGGCGTAGCGAATGGCCGGACCGACACGGTCCCCGTTGGTGATGAAGGAGTCTCCGACGCGCAAGGGCAATACCGAGCAGTTCGGGCAGACGCCGAGCGTGCCTCCGTCGTCGCCGTCCGCCGCGATCGACGACATCACCCCCGTGCCGTGGTCGCCGTTCGCTCCTCCCGTCACAGCGAACGGATCGTTGTCGTCCTCGAAGAAGTCCCAACCTGCGATGTCGTCGACCCAGCCGTTGCCGTCGTCATCGACGCCGTCGCCGAACGCGGCGATGAGATCGGAGGGGTCGAGACGGTCATCGGCCTCGTCAACTCCGTCGGACGGGCTGACCCGTGGGTCGTCATGCCAGTCGTCGATCGACAAGCGGCCGTCGTCGTTGGGGTCAGCGCGCGCGACGCCGTCCGCCCCGATGGGAAGCGGCAGCTCCCCGGGGTTCAGCCAGGTCGTGGTCGACACCTCGCGACTGGTCCAGCGCACTCCCGTGTCGAGCACGGCGATGACGACGCCCCAGTCACCTGCCTCCAGCTGCAGAGCCTCGTCGAGGGCGATGCCTGTGCCGATGTCGTGCTCCGCTGCTCTGATGGAGCCGCCGCTCTCCTCGGGAACCCAGCTGATGAGCTCCCAGTCGTCGAGGTCCGAGGGGCACTCGTCTGGCGAGTCACTCGAGCAGTTTGGGAACAGTGGAATGGGTGCGGCGCTCGCTGTGGCCGCCAGAAGGAACACGATCATCATGAGGGCGACTAACCACGTTGACCGGGGCACTCGCTGTCTGGTACGCCATGGGACATGAGCGGTCGGGGTGATTCGGAAGGCTCGGCGGAAGGGGTGTCACTGGCGCGGACGCTGCAGCCCGCGACCACGACGCTAGCGGGTCAGCTGAGCGAGGGCATAGATGAGTCTGCATTTGCGGGCTCACTGCTCGTCATCGCGGGGGCTCAGGCAGACATCGGCACCCATGTGCTCGTCGAGGATGCCGTCGTGATTGGCCGTGAGCCCGATGGCCTGCAGCTCAGAGATGGGAGGTGCTCCCGCCGTCACGTCAGGGTGAGCCCTGACGGGGACGACCACTGGCTCGAGGACCTGGGATCGACCAACGGGACCCTGCTGAATGGCGCTCGAGTCGTGGGGCCAGAGAGACTGCACGATGGCGATCGCATTCGGGTAGGACAGACGACCCTCAAGTTCACGCTGGTAGACCCGACTGAGGCGGCGTACCTCCGTCGGATGGAGCAGCTCGCAAGCCGTGATGCGCTCACAGGCTTGCTGGCAAACCATCGCTTCAGCTCGCTTCTCGGTGAGGCCTTTCGCACTGCCCGCAGCCTCGACACATCGCTGGTGGTGATGATGATGGATCTAGACGGTCTCAAGGCGATCAATGACCGCCATGGGCACCGCATGGGCGCCCAGACCATTCGGTTGGTCGGAAGAATCATCGGTGAGGAGACGCGCGGCCGCGGCGAGGCCACGCGCTTCGGCGGAGACGAGTTCTGCGTCTTTCTTCCTCGAGTCGACAGGGCTCGGGCAACGCAGGTCGCGGAGCGAATTCGGTGCCGAGTGGAGGAGACACCGTTTGTGCTCGGAGAGACGACGGTGCGAGCGACGATGAGCATTGGGGTGGCCGTCGCGACGCCCTCCATGCAGGCCTGGACCGAGCTTCAGGAGGCGGCGGACCGGGCCTTGTATCGCGCGAAGGAGGCAGGACGAAACCGCATTGCGGGTTGAGGACTCAGTCGGCGAGGACGCCATTGCCCTCGACGATGAGCGCTCCCTCGACGTCCAGTCCGTCGGCAAACGACCAGGCGAGATCAGGGGGCCAGCGGAGATTATCGCGCAGGACGGCATCTCCTGACACCGACCCCAGCTGACTCAGCCCGTCGAGCTGTGACAGGAAGGGGTTCTCCTCGATGAACAGTGCCTCTGTGGAGGTCACGCCGTCCCATCCGTCGAGGACGGTGAGCGAGACGCGGACGACCTCGATGGCGTCTGCCTCGACGAGCCGCGGTGCCGGCGTCCGGCTGAGTGCAGGAAGGTCGACGAGCGAGATGCCGGCCCGCTCGAGCTGGCTCAGGCCTGGCGTGGTGCGAAGCGAGGGATGGTCGACGAGCGTCAGATGCTGCGCTTGCTGCAGGCTCGAGAGCCCTCGAAGAGCCTCGAGCGCCGTGGGTCCGGTGAGGGTGGCGTCCCCTCCGACTGCCTCGAGGGCGTTGATTCCCGTGAGTGCTCGGAGCGAAGGCACCCCCTCGATGTGAAGGTCACCGCCAAGTTCCTCTAGAGCGTCGAGGCCTTCTATGCCGACCAAGTCGGCCAATCCGGTGATGAGCAGACTTCCGTCGACGCGTGTGAGAAGCGGAAATCCGGCGATGTCGTGCACGGCTGGGAGGTCTGCGAGATGAAGATCGCCCCCCACTTCATGCAGCGAGTCAAACCCGCCCAGATCTTGCAGCCCGACCGTCTGTAGGCGCAGGTCGCCTACGACGCTCCGAAGTCGTCTTGGACGGAAGTCCGTGAGGAGCTCCGCCTCGTCGATCACGAGGTCACCGACACTGGAGAGCAGGGTGAAGTCGACCTGCGAGAGGAGAGGGGCCTGCGAGATGTGCAGGGAGCCGCGGATGGTGGTGAGCTCGGGAAGATCGAGCTCGGCGATGTCACCGCCTGCGAGGAGGTCGCCCTGTAGGGCCGCGAGCCGAGGAGCGCTCAGCTGCGAGGCCATGCGTGCATCGATGGCCCCGGCCTGCTGCAGCTCCGGCAGCTGCACCGAGCCCACCGCAGTGAGGGTCCCGTCGACGGCACAGACACAGGGGGCGGTGTCGTCCGTGATTGTCAGGTCACCACGGATGTGGACATCACCGTCGTCGCAGAGTGACGGGCCGGCCTCGATCGGTCCAGTCCGCTCGACTGGATCCGTGCAGGCGAGTGACGAGCTGCCTACCCCAGGAAGGTCGCAGCGCACCCACTCGAGCAGCCTCGCTCTCTCCTCGGCGCTCGGACCGCCGGCTGGAGGCATGCTCGAGCCCGCCGAGCCCGCCACAGGCACGAGGCGACCCGCGAAGGCCAGAGTGCTCGCATAGGTGTCGAAGTCGACGCCGAGGGGAGCACCCTGCCGGGCACCCTCTGGCAGGCCACTGCTGTGGCAAGGGGTACACCAAGTGCGGAGGAAGCCCTGACCGAAGCTCTCCCAAGTGGGCGTGGTCGAGCAGTCGTCCGTTGTAGCGACGGAGGGCGAGGGCTCCAGAGGTCTTGGCGGCCCGCTTAGCCAGCTCACGCGCTCGCAGGATCCGGCGAAGATGGCGAGCGCGACGAGCGCCAGCCGGCCGTCAGCCAGCCGTGTCGCAGATGTCACCGGAGTCACAGTCAGGGTCTGTGTCGGTATCTGTGTCGGTGTCCGAGTCGGTGTCGGTGTCCGAGTCGGTGTCGGAGTCCGAGTCGGTGTCACTGTCAGCGTCGGTGTCGGCGTCGGTGTCACTGTCGGCGTCGGTGTCCGCATCGGTGTCGGTGTCCGCGTCGGTGTCCGCATCGGCATCGGTGTCCGTGTCCGGGTCGACGCCAATGGTCGTTCCGGTCTCTTCGGGCGTCTTTGCGGGGTCCGAACAGGCCATTCCTGCCAGCGCTATCGCGACAATGAATCCGAAGCGGTACATCCGACTCTCTCCGTGCACGGTCCATAATGTCACAGTCTCGCGAGGCCGGCAACCAATCCGTCCAGTTTCTCGTCCGTCATCGACCGCTGCAGCGCGCCTCGAGCGGATGAGGTGTCGGAAAAAGAGCCGTCGAATCAGAGACTAATCGCGGGCATGCAGGGGCCGAGCCGGTAGGGTAGCTTGTCGGCTAGGAGGCCTGATGCGAACGCTCGGCACACTGATGGCACTGGCTCTGGTCTCGGGTTGCGAGGCGAGCTTGATTGGTAACGGCGATGTCGTCGAAGACGAGCGCTTGCTACAGAGCTTCGATGCCCTGCGCGTCTGGGGCGCCATCCGCGTCGACGTCTCGGTGGGCATCGGCCAGGAGGACTCGGTCGTTGTTCGAACCGACCGCAACCTTGCACAGTTCATCGACTCGGAGGTGGTCGACGGCGTGTTGGAGGTCGGCGGTGAGCGGGGCCGCGCACTCCAGCCGACGTACCTCGAGCTGGTCGTCACGACGCCAGTGCTCAACTCCATCGTCTCGGAGGGCTGGGGAGACGTGCTGGCCCAAGGGGTGACCGCCGACGCTCTCGACGTGGCGATTGATGGAACGGGATCCGTGCGCGTGTACGGCACTGCGAACACGCTGCGCTTGACGTCAAAAAAGGACGGGTCGTTCGACGGGCGCCGCCTGATTGCTCGAGATGTCGAGCTCGACCTCGGCGGAGATGGTGAGATGTACACCTATGCCCTCGAGAGCATCGTCGGGCAGACCAGTGGCTCGGGCACTGTCTACGTGCTCGGTTCGCCCGAGGTCATCGACATACGAGACTATGGCGGCGGCGATGTTCGTGGCGATGACGAGTAAGGGCTTGCCGCTCGTCGGACGGGCGCATTCGTATACGGACTGGTCGTGAGCAGCCGGATCGGTCTAATGTTGCGCGGCATGGAGGCTCCGATGCTGCGTCTGCTGTGCCTCGTCGCCCTGGCCGGTTGCTTCGGAGGGAATCCTCCGCCGGCCCCCGCACCCGACGAGGCCCCGACCGAACAAGCGCCACCCGCGGAAGATGCGGAAGTGGACGGCGGTGAGGCTTCGGCCGACCCCGAGGCGGAGGCCGAGCCGGAGGCGCCTTCGAGCGGTGAGGACGGGATCGCGCGTGCGGATGAGAGGGCCTACGCGACGCTCTGGCTGGTGATCGTGCACAAGTCACGACAGCAGGGAACCCCGTTCGCTGGGCTCGAAGCGCTGGAGCGAGTCGAGAACATGGACGTTAGCCCCGCCCGGCTCTACTCCAGTCACCTGAACGGCCTTCGACCCTGCGAGTACATCGTCGTGGCGTCGGCGTACGATCGGAAGGAAGAGGCTCGCTACTTCGGTCACAAGCTGGAGCAGGCGGGCTTCGAAGTCGATGTGCGTCAGGCCGGAGCGCATGCCCCGCTCGACTCCCGGCTGGAGAAGTGGTGCGAGGCGTCTGCTGAGCCCGTAGCCACAGCGTGCCCGGCCGACCTTCACTTCGTGTTGGAGCATGGCGGCAGTCGCTGGATCGATCTCGGTGCATCCCAGGTAGCGGTTGAGCAGGCCCTCGCGTCGGCGGAGGAGCCCCTCGCTGTCGATCCGAAAGACAAGGGGTGGTGGTCGACGAGCGTGACGCTCGAGGAGGCTGAGGAGGACCCGCTGAAGCTCGGCGCGGTCTGGCAGGGCATCGGCAAGGCAGAAGAGCCCGTCAGGTGCAGGGTCAAGGCCTTCGAGGTGGTCGTGCGAGGCACTCCGCATCACCGAGAGGAGCAAGCAGAGGCCGTCCCAACCTGTGGCGAGCCACGCCTGTTTGCGCGCATCGAATGCCCAGAGGATCTGGCTTGGGTGGTTCCAGAGGATGCGGAGCTGCCCAAGCGTTTCGCGAAGGTGACCGACCGTGAGCTGCCCCCATCGGCGCTTGCGTCGGCGATGGTGACCCTCACCAGCAGTGACCTGTACGCCCTCCTGCGGAAGCGAGCGCGCGCCGCCGCCGAACAGGAGCGCACCCTGCTCGAGGAAGCAACGGACGTCCAGATGTACCGGGCAGACGAGGGAGAAGAGGTCCTCGTCGTGCATGGAACCATCTCGTCCGGCGGTGAAGACGAGGAGTGTGGCGCCGCCGGTGTGCACTCCGAGATTATCGGCGTCGTCGACAGCCGCGGGCAGGTCGTCACGCCCTTCAGGGAGCTCTCCGGCGAGGTCACGGGGCTCGTCGACCTCGACGGCGATGGCCGCCCCGAGCTGCTTCAGAACCAGTGGCCTGGTGCACCAACGCTGTTCGCGGGCAACGGAGCGGTGACGTGCAGGCTCCCGACCGAGTTTTGCGACTCG
>PKDJ01000113.1 GCA_002862545.1 Pseudomonadota bacterium | reverse complement strand
ACCCGCGCGAGCGCAGCGAGCTGGACCTGCCCACCACGCCACTCCCGTCCCGAGTCGATGTGGATGACTCTCACGGCCCCTCGGGCACCCTTCGTGCCAGCTCGCGCACGAGGTGCGGGATGCCCTCGACGATGGGAAACAGCCTCTCGCAGGGTCTACACACCAGGCCCTCCGGATGATCCGTCAGATCACCGCGGCAGAGCGGACACACGAGCAGCGCGCGGAGCCTTGGGTCGAGTGCGTTCATGACGAGCCATCCGGGGCAGTACACGCGGCGTAGAGACGACACTCCGGACAGACCGTGTCAGCACGGTGGCCGAGGCCTGCCCTACGGATGCCGGAGTGAGCCAGGGCAAAACCGTACCGGTTCGGGTCGGTTGGGTCCAGCACAGCGCGTCGGCGATCTCCCTTGGCGCCTGCCCGAAGAGAGACAGGCCGAGCCGCCCCCCCTCCCGAGCCCCCTGTACAGGGCCTCGGGTGCGGCATCAGCGCGACCATGGGAGCCCATCCACGACATGCTCCGCGAATGGCAGAGCACAGGTGAAGGCCGGCGAGACCGCATTCAGGACGTGCACAGACCGATCGTCCGACTCCACGACGAAGTCCATGACCAGCTGCCGCGAGCGCGTGTCGAGGAGCTGCGCCCGGATTCCGGGGCGTCCCCAGCGTCGAAACTGGCTCGCCTCGACCCCGTCGAGCAGTAGAGCCGCTCCCGCAACCAAGCTCGACCTCCTCGCCTTCTGCGCCTCGTGCAGGGCGAGAGACCGGAACGCCGCGTCACCGAAGAACAGACCGCACTCTCGACCGAGGACCTCGAGGAGCTCCCCCAGCTGAAAATTGGAGAGCCCGCCATAGTTCTCACGCCACAGGGCAGGCAGCGCGGTGGGTCCGATCTTGGAGCGCCCATCGGGCGTCACGGTCCAGTGCACGCCGAGGAACGGCATCCCGAGATCAGGCACCGGGTAGACGTGGCAGGCCAGCGGTGGCACGTCGTCCGAGCCGTAGAGGTAGAGCCCCTTGAAGGGCAGGATCTGAAGGTGTCTTCCGAGTCCGTGGGCGTGGGCGACCCGGTCCGCGTAGAGGCCGGCGCAGTTGATCACCAGGCCTGCGTCGATGGCCCCGTCGGTGGTGAGCGTCCGGCCATCCCATCCGGTCCACGCCACTCCGGTCTGCAGCACGACGCCCACGGCCTCGCACTCTGCGACCAGGGAGTCGATGACCGAGCTGGGCTCGACGGCCGCGCTGTCCGGCGACCACAGCGCTCGACCCACCGTGCGCACGCGTGGCTCGATGCTCCGGGCTTCCAATTCGCTGACATTCTCCAGGCGAACGCCATTGAGCTGCCCCCGACGCAAGAGCTCGTCCAGCCCAGCGTGCTCCTCCTCTGACCGGGCGACCACCAGCTTGCCGCAGCGACGGAGTGGGAGGCCTCGCTCCGTGCACCAACGGATCCATGCCGCTGCACCATCGCGTGAGAACGACGCCTTGAGGCTGTCCGACGAGTAGTAAAAGCCGGCGTGAAGGACGCCGGAGTTTCTCCCAGAGGCGTGCATACCGCAGCGCTCTTCCTTCTCGAGCACCATCACGCTGGCAGCGGGGAAGCGGCGCCTCACAGCGAGGGCGACCGTCAACCCGACGACTCCTCCACCGATGACCAGCGCATCAGGCGTCATGAGCGCACCCCGGGAAGAGGAAGCTGCCGCTCCAGGTTGACGACCTGATCTCTCCACCAGACCTCGGCCGCCAGCTCCTCGGGCAGTCGAACGTGGTCGCGGGCGCTGCAGACGAGAGGAAGACCGTCCGCCCACTGCCGAAGCAGGAGGGCCGTCGCAGCGTCGACCGCTCCATGGTTCGGCAGCGCGCGGAACTTCGCGACAGGCGCATCGACGACCGCGAGGAAGTCTGCAGGCCGAGGCAGGCCCGCGAAGACGGCCACGGGGCCGGTCGGAGGCTTGGCAGGCGTGCGCCCGAGGTGCCAAGGCCCCGGCGTGCGGGTTGCGGTGATGGCGCCCGCCCGATGCCCGCCGAGGGCGACGCAGACATGAGAGGCCGCCGTCCAGCGACGCTCTCCCGCCGGGAGTGCGCCTCTCGCAGCCGGAAATCGCAGATCGACAACCTCGACCCGAAGATCGGCCCCGACGTGGCGCTGCTGGAGCCCGTCATCGAGCACGATGGCCGTGACCCCCCGCTGCACCAGCCCAAGAGCGCCCGACAGTCGGTCAGGGCCCGCTGCCACCACGTGGCCGTCTCTCGCGTACAGCGCGCCCTCGTCTCCCAGCCCAAAGGCCGTCGCGTCGCTGTCTGAGAACACCGTCTGTCGATCGGGGCGGACGCGTCGGTAGCCGCGAACCACGACGCCCACGACGTGCCCCCGCTCGGCGAGTGCACGCGCGACCCATCGGCCCACCGTTGTCTTGCCAGACCCGCGGGCATTGTCGGAGCCCACGGCGACCACGTAAGCCTCGACGGCCGCGGCCCGGCCTCGGAGCAGCTGAGCTCCAGCTACGATGGGGGCCAGAGGACGCGCCCAGGGTCGTGGCGACCGCTCTGGCGCTGGGGGACCCGCCAGCGACAGCACCGCCTCTGCCAGGCTCGGCCCCGGACCTGGAGGAGCTGCCGGCGGAGGCACGGCCGCCGCGAGCGCCTCGAGCAGCTGGCCCCGGCTCGGGGCGACCGCTGCTCGACAGGCCCGAAAGGCCTCACGGTGACTTCCCGTCTCGGGGCCACAGACGACAGGAACCCCTGCGCGCCAGGCCTCCAGCGGGCTGTGCCCTCCGAGGGCCGGGTCGAATGTCCCTCCAACCAGCACAGCCCGTGCTCCTCGAAGCTCCCCGGCGAGCGAGCCAACGCTGTCGAGCAGCACGACGTCGACCGCAGGGGGGACGACATGGCCGAGAGCAGAGCGCCGGACCCAGGTGCACCCCGACCGGTCGAGTGCGCTCGCGACCCGCTGAAAGCGCTGAGGGTGGCGAGGGGCCAGCAGGAGCTGGGGCGCCCCCTGGAGACGCTGCGTAGCCTCCAGCAGAGGCAGCTCGTCCGCCTTCCGTGTGCTTGCCCCCACAACAAATGGACGCGCCCAGCTCAGCGTAGGCGAAGGAAGAGGTCGAGAAGCCTTGAGATCGCCGCCTACCTCGACGGGCGCGTCTTGATGTGCGGCGAAGAACTCAGCCGAGGTGGCGTCGCGCGCAAAGATGCGCGTCGCCCCCCTCAACCACCAACGCAGCGCCGCAGTCGGCAGACCACGCGTGCGTGCCCCTGCAGTGGCCGAGACCCGAAGGACCGGAACGGCCGACCGCCCGGCGATCCGGACGAGGCCCGGCCACCAGGCGGACTCGACCAGGACGAGGGCACGGGGCCGCGCCTCGGCCCAGAGCGGTGCGAGCATCCAGGGATGATCGGCTGGGAGTGGCCCGACGGCGAGCCCGGGTCGTGCCTTCGCGGCCTCGCGCGCCACCTGAAGTCCGGTGTCACTGGAGGCTGTCAGGAGGACGGGATCCGGCAAGTGGGCCACGAGCCCGAGCGCAGCCCCCACCTCTCCCACCGAGCTGGCGTGAACCCAGATCGCGCCGGGCTGTACCGGCGGCACCCGCAGCCCCAGGCGCTCGAGCGCATCCACCCTCCAGCGTGGATTTGCCAAGACCGCGGCCGTCCAGGCCAGGCTCCTCATCCGGCCTCCCGGATGCACCCGTCCTGCAAGGCCACGACGCGATCGGCAGCCGCAACCAGCACGGGGTCATGGGTCGCCACCACGATCACCCGACCCGGCGCCAGGCGTCGCAGGGCCGCTCCAATCGCTCGCGATGTGTCCCCATCGACTTGATTGGTCGGCTCGTCGAGGATCAAGACCCGAGGGTCGTGCACGAGAGCACGGGCCAGGCAGAGCCGCTGCCGCTCGCCACCCGAGAGCTCTACGGCTCCCTCGCCGAGTGCTGCCCCCAGACCTCGGGAAAGCGCAAAATTCGCTTCGACCAGGGCCAAGAGCTCGCAGAGTCGCTCGTCCGACACCGGACCACCCAAGCAGAGATTCTCTCGAATCGTCCGCGCGAGCAAGCCTCCCTCCTGACGCACGATCCCCGTGCAGGCCGTCAGCTCCCGGCCGTCTAGGCGCCGCACGTCCACACCTCCAAGGCACACCCGGCCCGCGCTCGGCTCGCGCGCTCGGATGATCAACCCGAGGAGGGTGGACTTTCCCGCCCCAGTCGGCCCCGTGAGGGCGACCACCTCGCCAGGCTCGACGGTCAGTCGAACGTCCTCGAACAGCTGTCGCCCCCCCACCTCTGCGCCGACTCCATCGAGATCGAGACGCAGAGGGCCGTGCGGTAGCGACACGGAGTCGGGCGATCTCCAGAGCGTCTTCCCTCTCTGGAGGGGTACAGAGAGGCGCTCGAGGGCGCCAGACGCCCGCTGCCAGAGGCTCCAGGCCTCAGACAGGTCTGCCGCTGGTCGCGCCGCGAGGCCAATGGCCGCCACGAATCCGACCAAGGCCCCCGGCTCGAGCTGACCGGCAGCGACCGCAGCTCCCCCCCACGCCACGAGGGCGGCGAGCGCAGCCCCAGAGAGCACGCGCACCCCCACCCGAGGGGCGAGGCGCAGTCGCTCCAGCGACAGGCGCGCATCGCGATCAGCGGCCGCTGGGCCCTCCAGTCGTCGCTTCTCGGCAGCCTCGGCGCCATGGTCGCTCACCACCTGGCTCAACGCCAGCGGGTCGTGTGCCGCAGACAGCAGCCCCGAGCGCGCCTCGCGCCAGAGCCTCGCGCTCTGTCGGACCGCCCGTCCGCCGAGACGAGAGTTCAGGACCGCGAGCGGCAGCACCATCACGGCCAGAGGCAGCAGCCTCGGGGCGAGCCACAGCCCCGTGAGAGCCAGACCGCCGAGAGCCAATGGATGCCGCACGAAGCCGACTAGGGCCGGCACGGCGTACATCACCTCGTCGGCCTCGTCCGAGAGCATGCCCAGTCGCTCCCCCGTGTCCTCCGGACCGGGACCTTGCAGGAGAAATGACCCGAACAGGGCCAAGCGCAGGTCGTGTGCCACCGCGAGCGCGACACCCCGCGTGAAGTGCGTGCGCGCGACGACCAGCCCACCCTCCGCAATCGGCAACACCAGGAAGGCCAGTGCGGCAGGCACGACTGCACCGGCTGACGGCGTGACGAGGACGTGATCGACGACGTACTGCAGCAACAGGACGGTCAGCGCCGGTAAGGCGGCGCTCACCAGCACGACCGCGCCGCCAGCCAGCAGGCGCGCCCGGTAGGGTCGAACCCAAGTCCACACTCTGGCTAGGTCACCGGACACGCGTGAGCTCCCAGACGTCCCAGACCCCTACGATACGACCAGGCCGGTCCTCCCCGTGTCGACGCCGACGCGGGCCCTTGCTGTAGTGACCATCCGTGCAGAGTACCTCTCCTCCCGTGGACGGCTTGACGAAGATGGCCTGCTCGGGGCTCACGCCCGCCCACAGGTCGTACTGGTCGCGGCGCCCGCAGCCTGGCGCCTTCGAGGCGGGAATCCCCAGGTAATAGTGAATGAAGGCTGCCTCCTGGTAGCGCTCGGTCAGGACGGGCATCGCGTCGACCACACCGGCCTCGCCGGCGCCGACACCCGCAGGGAGCGCCCACCTCCCGACGATCTCCGCGACGACGGGTCCCTCCGTCAGCCTTGTGGCTGGGTCCTTGGGGAGCTGAGCGAGTGGGTGGTAGCCATGGAGCCACACCGCGCACGAGGCAAACAGCGCGAGCCATGCGCAGACCCACGCAGTGTCCAGGAGGCGGCCCGAGGCTCTCGACAGCCCGAGCCCGAGACCCACCCAGGCTGGTGCGGGCCAGTGGGCCTCGGGAGGCCCGGCGAGGGCGGCTACGGCGAAGATCAGCAGGACCGGTGCACTGGTCCACCACGCGATGCGGTCGACTCGATCCGCCGCGGCACGCTCCTGAACGAGCCACGCAGCCCCCATCACCGCCAGGGGTGGAGTCATCACCGCTAGCTGGAGCAGGACCTGTAGCGGCGGACCGATCAGGCCTGGAGCCTGCGTGCCCAGCAGATTCTCGGACAAGGGAAACCAGACCGAGACCCAGTCATGCTGGACGTTCCAGAGGATGTACGGCGCGGGAACCGTCACAGCTCCAAGGAGCGCCCACCTCGACCGCTGCCACTCCTGGCGCCCGACGGCCACGAGCAAGAGCGGCACGAGCAGGATTCCGGTGAGCTTGCAGAGCGTCGCCAGCCCGCCAAGAAACCCGACCCATACCCATCGCTCACGGACGGCCGCTCCCAGTCCAAGGGTCCACGCGCCAAGCAAGAGTGCGTCCGGCGTCGCAAAGAGAGTGAGCCAGGCGAGAGGTGGCGCAGCGAGACCCCAGAGGAGCCAGAACGCTCGGTCACGGGAAGCAGAGACCACGCTGAGTGGTGCGAGGGCCCCGAGGAGGATGCCACCGGCCCGCAGCGACAGCTCCCCGTCACCCGCAATGGCCCGGGCACCGGCCAGCCACCCGGCGATCGCGGGGGGTTGGTCGAAGTAGCCCCACGCGAGCTGGTGGGACCAGACCCAGTAGTAGGCCTCGTCTGCAAGC
>PKDJ01000202.1 GCA_002862545.1 Pseudomonadota bacterium | reverse complement strand
GGCACCTCACCCCATGAGCTGTGCCGGAATCCCACACAGCATCTGGAGCGCACAGGCCACGTTACCCAGCTCCACGGAGGGAACGTGCGTACAACACTGCTGCTCTGCGGCATCCTCGGAGGCTGTGTCGCGAGCGAGCTTCGAGACGGCAAACGCAGAGCTGCTGACACCGCTTCCGCAGCCACAACCGCCACCTCGACCGACACCACAACGACAGACAGTCGGTCGCCCTCGGACTCGACGACAGAGACGACCACCACGCCCACGTGGCCCAGCCACGACCCCGATCGGCGCCGTCATGACTGCTCGGGCATCGACCCCGCAGACCCCGCGCCCCTCGGTGGGCGCGTCGCGCTCACCTTCGATGACGGGCCACACCCCGTCCACACCGCCGACATCGTCGCGACACTGCAGGCCCACGACGTGCCGGCCACCTTCTTCGTCCTCGGCGACATGGTGTCAGACCCTGCGGCATGGTCGGTCCTCGAAGAGCTCCGCGACGACGACCGCTTCGAGCTCGCCAATCACAGCTGGTCTCATCCCGACATCGCTGGCCTCTCGTATGTCGATGCCGAGGAGGAGATCGACGCCACGACAGCCTTGCTCGAGACGTTTGACATCGAAGTGGACTTCTTCCGCTTTCCCTACGGAAGCTCTACCTGCAGCGCCGTCGACCTCGTGACGACAGAGCTCGGCCTGCACGTCGCAGGCTGGCACGTCGACACGGTGGACTGGTGCTACGCCGCCATGGGCGCCGAGGGCAGCTGCCTACAGTCCGACTACTGGCGAATCCCCGCAGAGTACGAACACGACATGCACGGCTTCGTCCGTGAGCAGGTCGCCCGCTTCGATGGGGGCGTGATCCTCCTGCACGACATTCATGCCTTCACAGCAGCAAGTCTCGATCGGTTGATCCGTGAGCTGCTCGACGGAGGCTACGACATCGTACCCCTCTCCGACATCCGCGCCTTCCCACGCTTGAACGACGGCGATCCCGTCGACCTGCCCTACCTCGGAGAGACGTGCAGCCTGTCGAACGACCAGTGCTGGCAAGTCGAGTACTTTGCTTGGTGTGAGCCCGTCAATCCAGCGGACCCAACTGACGATTCTGGCCTCTGCGTGATGCCCTGCGAGGGTCTGTGCGTAGACCGCGATGGCGCTCCCACGACCTTCTGCGCCGCCGTCGAGCCAGGCGCTGGACTGTGCGTCGGCCGGCGCGGTGCCCGAAACAATGACTGCGCCTCGGTAGCAGGCACGGTCCCAGAGCTTCGAGACCGCTGGGTGGGCACCTCGGGGGTGTACGACACGACCGCCGAGGTCTGCGTACCTCCAGCCTGGCCTTGAGAACAGGAAGCGGACGCGGCCTGCGAACCACATCCAGGCCGCTGCGCGGCACGCGCCATGGACTTCACCGACGCTGAACCAATGCGCTAGCCGAGGTGGCACTGGAGGAAACATGCGCCTGGTGCCCCTCATCAGCCTGATGCTCGCCTGTGCCACCGGCCCAGACGCCAGCCCCGAAGAGTGGTCACCGATGTCCACTCACAGCGGTCCTCCGCTCGGCGACCTGACCCTCGAGGCCTCACCACTGTCGCCCGGGCTGCCCTTCACCCTGACCTCCACCGCCGTCCCCGGGGACGAGGTCACGTTCCTCGCCAGCGTGACGGGTGACGGAGGTGGGCCCTGCCCCGACATCCTGGGAGGCGCCTGCGTCGAGGTCGAGCGCCCTCTCGTGCTCGGCAGCGTCACGGCCGACGACTCCGGACTGGCCATCTTCGAGCGCACCGTTCCCGCCGACCTCGCTGCCGAGACCGTCTGGTTCCAGGCCACGGTCATCGCTGGGGCCGACTCCTCCGTGAGTCCGGTGATCGCAGCCCCCATCGACGTTCCTGGACCCTTCGAGCCCGAGAGCGTCAGCATCACGATGGAGCTCGACCTGGAGTTCTCGGGCGCCAGCGCTGGCTTGGCTTGCCTCTTCGCAGGCGTCTGCGACTGCACCGCCACGTACGTGGGAGATGGCCTGCTCTTCGAGCGCGACGGAGACCGGTACACCTTTGAGGGCACCTGGCTCCAGTCTCGCTCCACCTGCAGCGATGGCGTCGGTCTCGAGGGCGAGGTGTGGGCACCCGCCGACGGTCTGGCGTACCACTCCTTGACCCTGGAGGGCGGCGACCTACTCACCACCTGGGTTGCACACGCGAGCCCCGAGGACTTCACCGTCGACCCGGCCGCCGACCAGTGGGCCCTCGAAGACCTCGCGGAGCTCTGGGACGGAGGCCCCTTGTTGTTTGGCGGCGTCACAGAAGAGGAGGAACTCGGCGTCGTCGCAACGATCACATCCGGTGTGACCATGACATTCGAGTAGTCGTCCGCCGGAGCTTGGCCGCTGGCGAGCCAAGTCGTGCGACAATGGTTGCTCACACTGTCTGATGACGTGGAACCCCCCATGCGCTCGCCACTTCTCACCGCCTTGCTGTTCTCCTGCAGCGTGCCTCAAGCCGCTGATCAGGCAGCATCACAGCCGCCACCTACTCCCGCGGTTCGGTCCGGGCTCCTCCACAGCCCAGACGCCCCACTGATCGCAGGCACGACGCCTCGCTTTCGCATCAGCGGAGCAGCCCCGGGCGAGACCGTCTACCTGGTGAGGACCTTCACCGGCATCGGAGAGGGCTCCTGCCCCCCTCCGATCGGTGGCAACTGCATGGGCATCCTCGACCCGCTCGCCATTCACGGCAGCAGCGTGGCGGATGGCTCGGGCGTCGCGTACATCGACATGCGCGTCCCTGCCGGGGCACCACTCGGCGCGGAGATCTACACCCAAGCAGTCGCGATACGTGGCGTGGGCGGCTCGGACACCGCACTCTCGCCGCCTCGGGCCGACTCGGTTCGCCCAGTCAACGGACTGATCTACGCGATCGACGCCAACCTGGGGGCCGCTCCTGAGGGCTGTGACATCGCCGCGCGCGTACCGGTACGCAACTTCGGAGGAGGCCCACTGACTCTGGAGTCCGTCACAGTCGACGGACCGTTCGTCGCATCGAGCCCTGCACTCCCCCTCGTGCTGGAGCCGGACGAGGTGGTCAACCTGATGGTGCAGGCCGACATGTCTGGCGAGGGGGCACTCGCGGGCACTCTGACGCTCGGCAGCGACGACCCGAGCGGCGACCTCGTGGTCGACCTGACCGCAACCCTGGCAGATGATTCGCCCTGTCCAGACACTGCAGCCACCGAGGTCCGAGCCCACTACGCAGCCATCGACCTCACCGTCCTGCTCGACACCACGTGCTCGATGGGCAGCGTGGTCGATGCCACCACCGTGGCCTTCGAGGGCATCGCCGCCGACCTGGCCGCTTTTGCACCAGACGTGACCTTCGGCGTCGCCACCTACGACGACTACAACGACGCCGGTTTTGGAAGCGGAGCCGACAAGCCCTTTATCCTGCTGACTCAGCAGACCAGTGACCCCGAGCGCGCCCAGTCCGCCCTCGACACCATCGCTCTGCACAGCGGAGGCGATGGCCCTGAGTCAACACACGAGGCCCTGCTGCAGACCCTGACCGGGCGAGGCTACGACCAGAACTGCGATGGACTTCTCGACGACGAAGACGATGTCCCCCCCTTCATCGCCAGCCGCGACGACCCCTTCGGTGGCGCGGTCGAGGCCATCGAGCGCGACGTACCTGGCACCGGCACGAATGGCGGCGTCGGGTACCGGGACGGCACGCTCCGATTCATCGCATACGCCACGGACAACGAGCTTCGCGACCCCCTCGACGGCTACGCGTCTCCGGGTGGCTGCCCCGACGACGCGACCTCGGATGCCGTCGTCGAGGCCGCAGCAGCACTCGACACCAAGCTGGTCGGGGTGTTCGCGAGCGCCTTCCTCGACCGTCCGCGCGAGCAGATGGAGGATCTCGCAGACCGCACCGGCTCCATTGGCGACATCGACGGTGACGGAGACGAAGAGCCCGCCATCCTCGACTTCACCGATGGCGATGCCGAGGCCCTACGAGACCGCATGGTCCAGGCCCTTCGGAGCCTGCTCCCGCCGGAGGAGGACTTCGAGGGCATCCTCGAGCTGGTCGTGCTCGACGATCCCTTGGGCATCGTGGCCGCGGTTTCCCCAGCTGCAGTCGACGGTGCCCGCTACGGCGCAGACCTTCCCTTCGAAGTCAGCCTGAATGGCGTAGCGGTCGATGGGCCCGGCGCCGGCATCAGCACCGCCACGCTCGCCCTGTTCCACGATGGCGTGCGTCTCGGCAGTGTCGAGGTTCACGGCGTACCCAACATCGACTGACGAACCCCCGGGAGTCGAACATGCGAACGACGTGGTTCTTTGTGCTCGCAGTCGCCTGTGCGGGCAGTCCCGACGCTCGGGTCGTGACCATGGACACCGAGGGCGCTGACGCTCCCGCACGCAGCGGACTGTTCCACGCGCTCGAGGGCGTGATGGTTCCGGGCGTCACCGCCAACGTCCTCGTCGGCGGTGCCGTCCCGGGTGAGACCATCTACCTCGTTCGCTCCTTCACCGGCGAAGGTCCTGGCATCTGTCCAGCTCCGATCGGCGGCGCGTGCATGGACATCCTCTCGCCG
This sequence comes from Pseudomonadota bacterium, assembly GCA_002862545.1. Lineage (GTDB taxonomy): Bacteria > Myxococcota_A > UBA796 > UBA796. The sequence goes on along the minus strand of PKDJ01000202.1, from coordinate 1,981 downwards.
ATCGCCATCATGGCGACCGGCATGGCCACCGCGGACGGCACCGCTCGGATCGCCTTCGACGTGCCTCCCGGAGCCCCCATCGGAGCCAGCCTGTCGACCCAGGCCGTAGCCATCCGGGGTCTCGGCGGCGCGAGCAGCGTGCTGTCCCCACCCCGCACCGACGTGGTCCGCTCTGCCGTGCAGACGGTCGAGGCGCCGACGCTGGTGGAGTTCGGCACGGTTCCCACGGGCTGCGATCCAGCCGTGTTCGTCGAGATTGGAAACAGCGGCCTGGCGCCACTGGAGATCTCGGGTGTCCGGATGACCACACCGGAGTTTCGGGTCACGGGTCCGCCCCTCCCGGTCACGGTCGAGTTCGGCGAGACGGTCGAGGTCATGGTGCAAGCCGATGTGCGCGGAGGAATTCCCTACGCTGGCGACCTGATCATCGAGAGTGACGACCCTGCAGGGGACGCAGTGGTCGCCCTCTTCGTCTATGGCGATGACGCCTCCGATGACTGTGACGACACCGTGGATGCCGAGGTCACGGCCGCGTGGAGGAGCGTCGACTTGACCCTTCTGCTGGACACGACCTCGTCCATGGGCGCGACCGCGGATGCCGTCTCCGAGCAGTTTCCGGGCATCGCAACCGACCTCTCGGCGTCCCTCTCCGACCTGACCTTCGGTGTCGCCACGTACGAGGACTACAACTTCGGTAGCTTCGGCAGCGGCGACGACAAGCCCTTCAGACTCCAGACCGTGCAGACCTCGGATCGTGACCAGGCTCAGGAGGGTCTCGACAGCATCGAGCTCCACTACGGTGCCGACCTTCCCGAGTCCACGCTCGAGGCCCTCTTCCAGGTCTTCACCGGGCTGGGGTACGACCAAGACTGCGACGGCCGCTACGACGCTGCCGATGATGTTCGCCCCCTCGTCAGCACGCCCGAAGACGCCTTCGGCGGGGCCGTCGCGGGGGATGGGATGGATGCGCCCGGGGTCGGTCCCCTAGGTGGTATCGGACTGCGCGAGGGCTCCATTCACATCGTGGCCTACGCAACGGACGCCGTCTTTCGCGATCCCTCGGCGGGCGACGACGCCCCCGGAGGATGTTCGACGGATGCCGGGTCCGTAGAGGTCACCGAGGCCATCTCGGCTCTCGACGGTCTCCTGATCGGCATCGACAGCTCACCCACAGGAGCGCCTCGCGCGCAGATGGGCGTTCTCGCCGAAGCGACGGGGTCTGTCACGGACATCGACGGGGACGGCATCGAAGAGGCGGCCGTCATCGCGTTCTCCGATCCAGAGGCCCTTCGCTCAGATCTGGTTGCGCACGTCCTGGCCTTGCTACCCGCCGAAGCGGACTTCGAGGGCACGCTGGAGCTCGTGGTCGTGGACGACCCGGCCCGTCTGGTCTCGGCGATCGAGCCTGCAGCCGTGGAGGGCGCAGCCTACGGCGAGCCCCTGCCGTTCACCGTCGTCGCCGACGGCGTGTGGCTTGGTCGCGACGGTCCAGGCGCCTCTCGGGTCGAGCTGGCGTTGCTCCACGATGGTGCGCGTCTCGACGGCCTGTACCTCTACGGCGTTCCACCCATCGACTAGCTCCTCCACCACCGACGACCGCAGGAGCCCACGCTACTGGCCGGCGATCGCATCGATGCCGGGGTCAGGCACGGACAGGCCCGCCCACGTAGCCTCCCCGGAGTCCGAGTCGATGGTGAACAAGTGGGTCACCTCATCATTACCGACCGCGAACCAGAGCTCGCCTTGGTGCCAGGTTGCCGCGCCCCCACCGCGCGAGGAGGGGCCGCAGCCCACGCGACCGATCGGATCCATACGATGGGCGAACACATCCACGGCGTACAGACTCGACGCACTCACATAGAAGAGCCCTGATGGTGTGCCTGCAAGTGCGTAGCCCCACCCTCCAGGTCGACTGCTCGGCCAGCCGTGGTCGACGAAGGTGCCGTCATCGCGTTCTCCGATCCAGAGGCCCTTCGCTCAG
>PKDJ01000291.1 GCA_002862545.1 Pseudomonadota bacterium | reverse complement strand
CAGCCAAGCCCAGCCCTCGCCAGGCGGGTCCAGGCCGCCGTCGCCCTCTGGCGCCAGGGACGGGTCGAGAGGGTCATGCTCACGGGTGGAGTAGGGCATCATCCACCGGCGGAGGCGGACGCTGCGGCCGCTCTGTGCCTCTCGCTGGGTGTTCCCGCGGCATCACTCGTCGTCGAGCGCGGCAGTGCAGACACGCGGGGGAATGCCTCCTGGTCTCGAGCGGCTCTCGGAGACTGCAGCGTGGTCGTCGTGACCGACTCCTACCACTGTCTTCGCTGCTATCGGCTGTTCATGCAGCACTTCCGTGTTGTGGCGACTCTCGGAACCGTCCCCCCGTGGAGGGCGCGGGTGAAGATGACCGCGAGAGAGCTCGTCTCTCTGGCCTGGCATGGGGTACAGGGTCATCTATGAGCGGCAGCAGACGGGTGACGTCGGATGGGGCTTGCCGGCGCAAGGGCATGGGCCAGCGCCTCTCAGCGGGCGTCCGGGTCACGGCTGGCGAGGCTCGGGACGCATGAACCCTCACGAGCGAGACGAGACCTGGGAGCCACCGCGAGACATGCGCAGCCACGCGCTTCGGCTGATCGCCACGCAGGCGATCACAGCTGCGGGCCTGGCTGTTTTCCTGCTCTTCCTACCCGTGTCACCAGGGTGGGGGCTCTGGGTGCCGGCGGTCGCGGTTCTGCTCGGGAGCTGGACCTGGTCCAGGCGCGAGGGTCGAACACGCCCCGAGCTTCTCACGCTGGAGGGCGTCCGCGCGCTTGCACGTGCGGTCGTATTTCCTCTCGGACTGCTGACCGCTGTGGCGTATCTGGCGCTCGCGGTCTTGCTGCCCGATCAACTCGATCTTCCGGTGGGCGTCTTTCTACTTGTCACGGCCTTGATGGGCTTGGCGGGTGGAATCTCTGGTGCCATCCTGACCCTGTGCGGTCTCGATCTCGGCCGGCCGGTCTCGACCCGTCGGCCAAGGGGATGAGCCGCCTCCCGGCTGCCTCAGTGGTCACCTGACGAGAGCCAGATAAACTCCATCGCCCGAGCGGCCCCGCCCCATCCCCGAGGAGCGCATGTCCTTCGACAACCCCACCGACACGTCCAGCGTCGACCTCCCCGAGTCCCTGGACATCCCGGTCTTGGCAATTCGAAACACGGTGATCTTTCCGGTCCTCGCATTCCCGATCAACGTGGGCCGGCCGAAGTCGGTGCGCGCGGTCGAGAAGGCTCTCGCAACCGAGGAGAAGTACCTAGGGATCTTCGCGCAGCGCGATCCCAAGACCGAGGACCCCGATCCGCAGGACCTGCACCAGGTGGGCACGGTCGTCCGCATCCTCAAGATGGTCAAGGTCCCGGGCAACAAGCTCAACGTGATCATCCAAGGAATCTCCCGCGCGGAGGTTCACAACTGGACGAGCACGGACGAGCACCTCGGTGCTCACATCCGGACGAAGGAAGCTGATCCGGGCGGTCCTGCAGCGCTCGAGCTGATGGGCGAGCTGCGAGAGCTCGCGCAGAAGATCATCGACCTGTCACCGCAGATTCCGCCGGAGGCCTCCTTCCTCGTCCGGTCGATCGACGAGCCCGGCACCTTGGCCGACATCGTGGCATCCAACCTAAGCATCCAGCCGGAGGAGAAGCAGGAGCTTCTCGAGACCTTCGGCACCCGGGAGCGGATGGAGAAGGTGATCGCGCACCTGAACAAGGAGATCCAGGTCCTGGAGCTGTCGAACAAGATCCAGACCGAGGTCAAGGGCGAGATGGACAAGGCGCAGCGGGAGTACTTCCTCCGCGAGCAGCTCAAGGCCATCCAGAAGGAGCTCGGTGAGGTCGACGAGCGGCAGGAGGAGTTCGAGGAGCTCAAGCGCAACATCAAGCGCGCCAAGATGCCGAAGGAGGTCGAGGAGGTCGCCTTCAAGGAGCTCAAGCGCATGAGTCGCATGAGCCCGGGTGCGGCTGAGTTCACCGTGAGCCGCACCTACCTCGACTGGCTCACGGAGCTGCCCTGGGCACGCTCGAGTCAGGATCGCCTCGATGTCAACGAGGCCGAGCGCTACCTCGACGAGGACCACTACGGGCTGGCGAAGGTCAAGCAGCGCATCCTCGAGTTCCTGGCCGTTCGCAAGCTGAAGAACGACATGAAGGGCCCGATCCTGTGCCTCGTCGGGCCGCCCGGTGTCGGCAAGACGTCGCTCGCGAAGAGCGTTGCTCGGGCTCTCGGTCGCAAGATGGTGCGCATCTCCCTCGGCGGAGTGCGCGACGAGGCCGAGATTCGCGGGCACCGCAAGACCTACATCGGCTCGATGCCCGGAAAGGTGATCAAGGGCCTCAAGAAGGCCGGAACGAACAACCCCGTGTTCGTCCTCGACGAGATCGACAAGCTCGGCGCCGACTACCGGGGGGACCCCTCGTCGGCTCTGCTCGAGGTGCTCGACCCCGAGCAGAACGACACCTTCCAAGATCACTACCTCGACGTGACCTTCGACCTGTCGAAGGTGCTGTTCATTGCGACCGCGAACGTGCCCGACACCATTCCAGGGCCGCTGCGCGATCGGATGGAGACCATTCGCATCGCTGGCTACACGCACCAGGAGAAGCGCCAGATTGCGACGCGCTACCTCTGGCCGCAGTGCCTCGAGGACCACGGGCTGACCGAAGAACTGGTGACGCTGGAGGACGCGGCGCTCGACAAGGTGATCGAGTCCTACACCCGGGAGGCCGGGGTCCGCTCTCTGAAGCGGGAGCTGGCGGGCGTGTGTCGCTGGTGTGCTCGTGAGATCGCCTCGGAGAAGCGCGAGACCGTGGTCGTCACCTCGGAGCTTGTCGAGGAGATCCGTGGCCCCATCCACTACTTCAAGGAAGTGGCTGAGCGCACCAGCGTCCCAGGTGTCGCGACCGGGCTCGCGTGGACGAGTGTCGGCGGTGAGATCCTCTTCATCGAGGCCACCAAGATGCGGGGCAAGGGGGCCATGACACTCACCGGCTCGCTCGGCGACGTGATGAAGGAGTCCGTGAGTGTTGCCCGGTCCTACATCCGCGCTTCGGCGGCCGAGCTGGGCGTCAGTGAGAGCGTGTTCGACACCATGGACCTGCATGTGCACGTGCCAAGCGGTGCAATTCCCAAGGATGGCCCCTCCGCCGGCGTGACGATGATCACGGCCATGACCTCTCTTCTCACCGGCATCAAGGTCGATCCGGCCGTAGCCATGACCGGAGAGATCACCCTGCGCGGCGCCGTGCTTCCTGTCGGCGGCATCAAGGAGAAGGTGCTGGCGGCTCATCGGGCGGGCATCAAGAAGGTGCTGCTGCCCGAGAAGTGTCGGAAGGACCTCATCGAGGTTCCCGAGGAGATCCAGTCGGACCTGGAGTTCCACTTCGTCAGTCGGATGCAGGAGGTCCTTGACCTCACGCTCGGCGCCGAGGAGCTGGCGGCCGCCCGCGCTCGTATCGCCGAGTCCGCGGAATGAATCTTCGACCCTTCAAGCGGGTGCTGGTCGCAAACCGCGGAGAGATCGCCGTCCGGGTGATTCGCGGCTGCCACGAGCGCGGCATCGAGGCGGTGGCCGTGTACTCGGACGCCGACGCCAATGCGCTGCATGTGCGGGTGGCCGACGCGGCCTATCGAATCGGACCGGCGGCCTCGGCGGAGTCCTACCTCCGAGCCGACGTGATCCTCGACGTGGCGCGCCGTGCTGGCTGTGACGCGATCCATCCGGGCTACGGCTTCTTGTCGGAGAACGCTGGCTTCGCGCAGCAAGTCTTGGATGCCGGACTGGTGTGGATCGGGCCGCCGCCGGCCTCGATCGATGCCATGGGCGAGAAGACTGCGGCACGGCGGCGGATGTCGGCTGCGGGCGTTCCGGTCGTGCCAGGAACGACCGAGCCTGTGAGCGATCCCGCCGAGGTGGTCCGCATCGCGTCTGAGATCGGCCTTCCCGTGATGCTCAAGGCTGCGGCTGGCGGTGGCGGCAAGGGGATGCGCCGTGTGGACCGGGCCGAAGATCTCGCGAATGCTCTTGCGTCAGCGCAGAGCGAGGCGCGCAAGTCGTTTGGGGACGACAGCGTCTACGTCGAGAAGTTCGTTGTGGGCCCCCGTCACATCGAGATTCAGGTCCTCGCTGACGGGCATGGCAACGTCGTGCACCTGTTCGAGCGCGACTGCTCCATTCAGCGGCGCCACCAGAAGGTGGTGGAGGAGGCTCCCAGTCCCGCACTTCCAGAGAAGACGCGTCAGGAGATGGCGGCGGCGGCCTGTAGAGCTGCCGAGGCTGTCGGCTACGTCGGTGCTGGAACGTGTGAGTTTCTGCTGGGCGCCGATGGGGCCTTCCACTTTCTCGAGATGAACACGCGCCTTCAGGTCGAGCACCCGATCACCGAGATGATCACAGGGGTCGATCTGGTGCAGGCTCAGCTGCGTGTCGCGGCGGGGGAGCGGCTCTGGTTCGAGCAGTCGGAGCTGGCGCGCACCGGTCACGCCATCGAGCTGCGCATCTATGCCGAGGATGCATCCAGCGGGTTTCGACCGGCGCCGGGGCCACTTCACGGGTACCGGGAGCCGACGGGGCCGTGGGTGCGCGTGGACAGCGGTGTCGTCGAGGGGATGGAGGTCCCCATCCACTACGACCCGATGATTGCAAAGCTCGTCGTCTGGGGCGTCGATCGCCAGCAGGCAATCGATAGAGCGGGTCGCGCGCTGCGGCACTACCACGTCGTCGGCACGCACACGTCGATCCCGTTCTTCCTAGCCTTGTTCGAGGATCCGGACTTTCGCGCCGGAGAGTACGACACGGGCTTCATCTCGCCCGAGTGGCTGGAGGCACACCTCTCGGCTCCCGGAGGGCTTGAGGGTGAGGCGATTGCGGCCGCTATCGCGGCATTCGAGAGAGACAGTCGAGCGGCAGTCGGCACCGATGAGGCCGCCGAAGCAGGGTCCGCGTGGAAGCGTGCGCACCGCTGGTCGACCTACCGGAGGTGGGCGTGAAGTACGAGGTCGAACTGCCTGATGGTGCCCGCCAGATCGGAGTACGTCGTGCCGACGAGGGCGGCTGGTGGGTGTCCGTCGATGGTGGCGCCGAGCGGCTCGTTCAGGGCACCAAGGTGGGGACCGCCGAGTGGCTGCTGACCCAGGAAGGGGTCACTCGGAAGCACGCGGTCTACCTCGACGGGGAGCACGTCTACGCGCAGCACCAGGGGCACGCGGTCCGTGGGACCGTGATCGATCCTCGCGGTGCGGCGCTGGCTGCCGGCAGTGCGAGCACGGCCGGGGAGGTGAGCACTCCGATGCCGGGTGTCGTCGTTCGTGTCCTGGTCGCCGAGGGTGACAGCGTCACGGAGGGCCAGGTCCTCCTCGTCGTCGAGGCGATGAAGATGGAGAACGAGTACACCGCGGCGATCGACGGCACCGTCGCGACGGTTCACGTCGCGGCGGGTGAGACCGTCGAGGCGAACACGGTGTTGGTGAGCATCACGCCGTCCTGAGCTGCCGCCGGCGCAGGGCGACCAGCGCAAGGAGCGCCAGCGCCCCACTCGATGGGGGGCTCGACATGCAGCCGCAGCCCGCAGGCTCCGAGCGCGGCTTTCCACTGTCGGCAGGTCCATCCTCGCCAGAGCTCGTGCCGGTGGCTGTGGTCTCCGTCTCAGTGGTCCCGCCACCGCCAGTGGCGCTGCCAGTGCCCGTCGCGGTGCCGGTCTGCGTGGTGGTTCCCGTCCCGGTGGTGGTTGCTGTCCCGGTAGTGGTTCCTGTCCCGGTGGTGGTTCCTGTCCCGGTTCCTGTGCTGGTGCCGGTAGGCTCTGGCCCAACCTCCAGGTGAAGCACCTGGTCCCCTGGAACGTACATGAAGTCATCGCCGTCGAGATCGGCGGGGCCGAGGTTCGTCAACACGACGACGACCTCGTCGAGTCCGGCGAGCGGGAGGACAATCTCTGGTGCCGCGCCGTGGGCCTCGAGCTCGCCGACGGAGCCGTCCTCGTGCCACCACAGGGCGAGGAGGGCCGTCTGATTTCCGAGAGCCGAGTCCGTGCTCACCCAGAGGGAATCCTCCCCACCGGTCACATCGATGGCCACGAACCCTTGGCCCGTGATCATGGGGGATACAGGCAGGAAGACGTGATCTCGCGGGAGGTCGGCGAGGATCAGGGAATCGTGGGGGACCTCCTCCCAGCGCGTCCAGTCAGCCGCGTCGGCTAGCCCCCGAGAGTCCCAGCGGGGCCCCACGAGCCAGCGAGAGCGGCCAATGCCGTTCATGAGGGGGCCGAGCTCGAGGCCGGCACTCGCCAAGATGCCATCGAGGGCGTCCGGGTCGTTGTCGCGACCCTCGTTCGCCAGCCCCTGCCACATGTCGACGCCCGCTTGTCCAGACCCGTCTCGCAGGACCTGGTCGATGTGCATCACCCAGAGTGCGGCGCCATACTCGAAGGTGCCGCCTACGTAGTAGTCGTAGTACAGCGCATAGGAGTCTGCGAAGAGCGAGGGAACGAAGGGGACCTCTTGGAAGGTGTAGACATCGTAGTCCCAGTCCTCGTCGCCAAACGTCCACCACTGTGCTGCCGTCGCGACGGCTTCCCAGATGGGGTAGGTCGGCTCAGTGAAGTCCGTCGCGAACTGCACGACATGCTGG
>PKDJ01000066.1 GCA_002862545.1 Pseudomonadota bacterium | reverse complement strand
GTGCTGCTCACAGGGCTCGTCGGAGCCACACGCGCACCGCTGCTCGAGTGGGAGTACGACTTCAGCAACCTGCGCAGGGATGGCCTGTCCTACGCAGAGCTGTCCGAGGCGGAGCGCGATCTGGCACGAGAGTCCTACTCTCCCGTCGTCTACACGTTCGAGTCTGCCGAGTCGCTGCGGTCCAGTCAGGCACGGCTCGCGGCGGCCAAGGAGCGAGGTGGCCTGCCGCACGTCGCGCGCATGGTCTCTCTGGACGACGTCCTCCCGCTCGACCAAGCGCTGCGGGTGTCGCGCCTGCGGGAGCTGTCGGCACTGCTCGACGACCCCGACCTGCGCTACCTGCCACCCCCCTTCGTCCAGCAGCTGCTGCCGCTGAAGGGGAGAGAGTTCAGGACGCTCACGCGCGACGAGCTGCCCGTACCGGTCCTCGACCTGCTCGGCGCACGCAACCCCGAGCACCACCGCCTCTTGGTCTTCCCCAAGGGCAACATGTGGGATCTACGCGAGGCCTCCGCACTCGGGGAGGAGCTGGCAGCGGCCGAGCCGCGGCAGGTACCCGCGGGTGAATACGTGACCTTGGGAGCACTCTACAAGGTCGTCCGGAGTGACATGCCGCTGGTCGCCGCGATGGCGTTGGTGCTGGTCACGCTCCTCACCGCCATCGATCTCCGCAACGTCACCCACGCCTTCGCGGCCATGGGCACCCTGCTGGCGGGGCTCGCTTGGGCCGCAGCAGCAGTCCAGGGCGCCGGCATTCAGCTGTCCATTCTCAATGTCACGGGGGTGCCGATCCTCCTCGGCATCGGAGTGGACGTCGTGATTCACCTTCTCCACCGCCTGGAGGAGGAGGGTCCGGGGGGCGTGAGACGGGCGCTGGCGACCACAGGTGTGGCTGCGAGCGTGTCGACGCTGACTACGCTGGCGAGCTTTGCCTCCCTCACGCTGGCCGGCAATCGTGGCGTGCGCTCACTCGGCATGCTGGTGGTCATCGGCCTCGCGACTGTCTTCATCGCGAGCGCCACCCTGCTTCCGCTGGCCTGGTCCGCAGGCTGGAAGGTGACGGGGCTGGCGCCGGGTGACAACGTGCCCGACGACGAAGCATCCCAGTGATAGCCTCCAGCGCTCGTGGGGGTGACGATGCTCCTGGTTGACCCGCGCAACCCGAAGGCCACCGAGCTCGCGGCGCGACTGCGAGAGCTCCTGCCCGATGACTGGGAGCCGGGGGTGCACCTCGTGCTCGGCGGTGATGGCTACATGCTCCGAGCCGTGGCCTCGCAGGGGCTCGATCGCCCCTTCCTGGGCTTGAACTGTGGCCACCTCGGTTTTCTGATGAACGACCTCGAGTGGCCGCTTGAGGAGCTGGTCGAGCGCCTGCTTGCGCAGCGCTGGCGGACCTTCCGGTTCCCGCTGCTCGAGAGCACCATCACGACGACGGCCGGCGAGAGCGTGACCGAGCACTCGATGAACGACATCTACCTGCAGCGAGAGTCCGGGCATGCGGCCCGTCTTCGGCTGACGGTGGATGGCCGGGAGGTGGTCGACTCGCTGGGCTGCGACGGACTGGTGGTCGCGACGGCGCTCGGGTCGACGGCCTACAGCTTCTCAGCGGGGGGCACGCCCCTGCATCCTCGGATCCCAGCGATGCTGGTGACGCCGATCTGCCCACATCGACCACGGCTCTCGCCGGTCGCGCTGCCGCCGGACTCTCGCGTGGTCGTCCAGGTGCTCTCGGCGGGGCATCGACCGGTGTCCGCCATGGCAGACGGCCGGCAGGTGGCCTCGGTGGCCGAGGTCGACGTCCGCTATGGTGAGGATGCCGTCGAGGTGGCCTGGTTCGAGGACCACGAGTTCACCGCCCACCTCATCGACAAGATCCTCAAGCCATGAGGCTGTGGCGCGCCCACGGCCTCGGCAACGACTACCTCGTCCTCGAGCAAGGCCCCGCCATGACGCCTGAGCTCGCGCGACGGCTCTGTCATCGGCACACCGGTGTCGGGGGCGACGGGGTGCTCGAGCCGGTGAGCTCCGAGCGTGCGGACTATGGCGTGCGCATCTGGAATCCCGACGGCTCGATAGCGGAGAAGTCAGGGAATGGACTGCGGATCCTGGCTCAGTGGCTGGTCGACCGCCGCAGTGCATCGCCCACCTTCACGGTGGACACCGGCACGGACGTGGTGCGCTGCCGAGTCGCGCCCGAGGCGGTGGAGGTCGCCATGGGAACGGCCCGCTTCACGGCAGCCGCGGTGCCCGTCGTGCGTGCGCTGGTCGATGCCCCCGTCGAGGTGGCTGGACGTACGCTGAGCGTCGTCGCCGTGGGCGTCGGCAACCCTCACTGTGTGGTCTTCACGGACGACCCCGACGCCCTGCCGTGGCGCGAGCTCGGGGCGGCGCTCGAGGTGCATCCGGCCTTCCCGAACCGCACAAACGTGCAGTTCGCGCGCATCGATGGTCCGGGTCGGGTGACGATTCGAATCTGGGAGCGCGGTGCTGGAGAGACGATGGCCTCCGGGTCGTCGTCGTGCGCGGTCGCCGCGGCGGCCGTCCACACGGGGCGCCTGGAGGCGGGTCCCGTGGCCGTTCACATGGAGGGCGGCGTGCTTCGGGTCGTGGTGCACGCCGACTACGCCCTCGATCTGGTCGGACCGGTGGCGCCGGTCGGCGTGGTCACCGTCGACGAGCGCTGGGTCTGACGCGGCGCGGCCTCACTCGCTGACGAACCACAGGGCGTTGACCATCAGGCTCACACCGTCGGTGGAGGCGTCCCAGAAGTCGCTGCGCGCGTCGCTGGACGGCGGGTAGAGGTTGAGCGCGACCACGCGGCCGGCGCCTGAGGGCACGTGCTCGGCCACGAGGGCATCGCCGTCTGACCACTCGGCGATCAGGGTCGCGCCGACGACGGGTCGAGCGTCGTTGCCGTGGTAGCTGCTGGAGCCGCCGGAGACGCTGGCTACGCCGTCGAGGATCGGGTGCGCGGGATCGATGGCCACCAGGGTCAGCGACCCGCTCGACTGGGAGGAGGTGTCCATGGCGCGGTAGCCGCCATCGAGGAAGCGGCCCTGGATCTTGAGGTTGTCGGCGACGCTGAACACCGCCTCGACGGCTCCGCCGCCGGCGTCGACGTAGTCGGCGAGCACGTTGCCCAGTCCGACCCCATCCGAGAACGAGGAGTCGTTGTAGAACATCACGGCGTCGTAGGCGAGCAGCTCGTCGAGGCCCGGGGTGCTGGCGCCACAGTTGATGCCGGTGATCGAGCCGATGCGCGGGTCACGCGCGAGCTTGGTCTCCACGTCGGTCTCGTAGGCGGGGTTGGGCACCGCGTAGCAGATCGCGACGTCGATGGAGCAGCCCGCGTCGACGCCGTCGCAGTCCTGATCGATGCCGTCTTCGCAGACCTCGGGAGCATCGGGGTAGGCGGTCGGGTCGACGTCGTCACAGTCCAGTCCGATCCAGTCGGGGCGCGCGCCGGGGGCCGGCGACTCGCAGGTCGGGACGGGGTCGAGGGGCTCGCCGGCGCCGAAGCCATCGCGATCACCGTCGGGGTACCACAAGCTCGGCGGACCGACCGTCGGGTCGCGGTCGTCGCAGTCGTCATTCGTGGCAGCAGTGCCGTCGGGGCGGCTGCAGGCGTACTCGAAGTCATCGTCGGCGCCGAAGCCATCGCCGTCGCGGTCGGCGTACCACTCGAGGTAGCTGGCCGGGCTGATGTCCGGGTCGGCGTCGTCGACGAGGCCGTCGCAGTCGTCATCGAGCGGGCCATCCGGGTTGCAGATCTCGGGCATGCTCGGGTTGACGTCTTCACGTGTGTCGTCGCAGTCGGTGTTGGCGAAGCCGAAGCCCGCGGGCGCCTGGCAGGCCAGCATCGCATCGCGGCTCGTGCCGTAGCCATCGCCGTCGTCGTCGCGGCCCCAGGCGATGAGGGTGAGCGGATCGATGTCGGGGTCGTCTTCGTCGAAGAGCCCGTCGCAGTCGTCGTCGAGCACCTCGTCACCGTTGCAGATCTCGGGACGGCTCGGGTTGACCTCGAAGCGCGTGTCGTCGCAGTCGTCACCACCAAAGTCGGCGTTGAAGAAGCCGTCACCGTCTGCGTCGCAGACCTCGGCGCACTCGTCGTCCTCGCAGTCGACACGGCCATCGGCGTCGTTGTCGCGGCCGTCGGTGCAGACCTCGGGGCAGGCCCCGTCGCAGTCCGTGTCGTCGCAGTCGACGCGGCCGTCGGCGTCGTTGTCACGGCCGTCGGTGCAGTTCTCGATGCAGGTCGGGTCGTTGCAGTCCTCGTCGTCGCAGTCGATCAGGCCGTCGGCGTCGTTGTCGCGGTCGTCGGTGCAGATCTCGTCGCAGGACGGGTCGACGCACTCCTCGTCGAGGCAGTCGACCTTGCCGTCGCCGTCGTTGTCGAAGCCGTCGCCACAGACCTCGGGGCAGCTGCCGAAGCAGTCCCGGTCGTCGCAGTCGATGGCGCCGTCGCCATCGTTGTCCCTGCCGTCACCGCAGTTCTCGGGGCACAGGCCGTCGCAGTCGTCGTCGAGGCAGTCGATCAGGCCGTCGAGGTCGTCGTCGGTGCCGTTGGTGCAGACCTCCCCGCAGAGCGCGGCGCAGTCCGGATCGGCACAGTCCGCGAGGTCGTCGAGGTCGTCGTCCTCGAGGTTGTCGCAGATCTCTTCAGGGGGTGCCTCATCCTTGGGGACCCCTGTGCTGCCGCATGCAGCGAGGAGAAGAAGGGTGACGAGGGGCATGAGGGTTCGCATGTCGACTCCGGCACAGCTGCCCGGTACCACGCCTGTTCACTCCATGCAGGGTGCCCTCTGGTGCGCTTTCGGCTACCGATGTCGAACGGAGGACCGATGCGTTCATGGATTCTGCTCGCCACTGTGGGCGCCCTCTCCCTGTTCCTCGGCTGTGGCACGGTCGACTCCGGTGAGGCCGACACGGGGCTCTCCGCGACCGAGAGCATCGACGCGGTAGCGGTCAGTCGCTCGACCATGCTGGCCGCACACAACGCGGTTCGCAGCCCCCTCGGGCTGACCGACCTCACCTGGGACGACGGGCTCGCCGCCGACTCCGAGCTGTGGTCCAAGACGATGGCTGCGGATGGCTGCCAGATGTACCACAGCGCCGCCGAGGGCTACGGCGAGAACCTGTTCTGGACCTCAGCCATGGCCAACGACCAGCAGGTGGTCGATGCCTGGGCCGAGGAGGTCCAGTGGTACGACTACGAGAGCAACTCCTGCGACGAGGGAGAGCAGTGCGGGCACTACACGCAGATCGTGTGGGACTCGACCGAGCGCGTCGGCTGTGGGGCGGCCACGTGCCCCGACGGAGGCGGCGAGCTGTGGACCTGTCGCTACGATCCGCCCGGGAACTGGATCGGCGAGTGGCCGTACTGATCACGTCGGGCGCGCGGAGGCACTCATCAAGACCGTGATCGTCGGGGCTGGAGCCGCGGGTGCCGTCATCGCTGCACGCCTGACCGAGCACTCAGGGCACGAGGTCGTGCTGCTCGAGGCTGGGCCGGACCACCACGCCGACAACCACGCCGACCTGGCCAACGGCCGTCGGAACTCCCTGGTCGAGCATGACTGGGGCTATCGCCACAAGCCGACGCCTCTCCTGCCGCCGTTTCCCATGCCTCGGGGTCGCGTCGTCGGGGGCTCTTCGGCGGTGAACACGTGCATCGCGCTCCGGGGGCAGCCCGCCGACTACGACGAGTGGGCGGAGCGCGGCCTCGAGGGCTGGGGCTGGGAGGACTGCCTGCCCGCGTTTCGTCGGCTGGAGCGTGACCTCGACTTCCCGGACAGCCCCTGGCACGGCGCGGAAGGGCCGCTTCCACTCCGGCGACACACGCCCGATGAGCTGATGCCGTGGCAGGCCGCGTTTCTCGATGCAGCCGAGCGTCACGGGTTCCCCGCCTGCCCCGACACCAACGCACCGGACGCCACCGGGTTTGGTGTTCATGCCATGAACAAGCTCGAGGGGCGGCGGATCTCGGCGGCGGAGGCGTGGCTCACTCCCAAGGTCCGTCAGCGTGACGGCTTCACCCTCTTGGACCACACGCTGGTGCGGCGCGTGCTGGTTCGCAGCGGACGCGCGGTCGGTGTCGAGGTGGAGCGGCACGGCGAGGTCTCTGTCGTGCACGGCGACCGGGTCGTGCTCTGTGCAGGGGCGTTCGGCACACCGGGCATCCTGCTGCGCTCTGGCATCGGCCCACGCGCCGAGGTGGAGCGCATGGGCGTCGACCTGGTGCGCAATGCGCCGGGCGTCGGCGCACAGCTGCTGGATCACCCCGGCTGCGCGCTGTTCTTCCGTCCGCGTCCGGGGGCCGAGTGGCGGGCGGATGCGCCGCTGATCCAGACGGTGGTTCTGGTCGAGGGTGAAGATGACGGCCCCCACCGCAACGCGCTGCAGCTCCAGGCAGGCTCCTGCGCACCCACGAAGTGGGGAACACTGCGCGCCCAGTCACTGATGCTGTCGGTGTGCAAGCCCAGGGGCATCGGGCGTCTTCGGTTCTCGGCGAACCCTGCAGCGCCGCCTCGGATCGACTCGGACTTCTACAGCCATCCCGACGACCGAGAGCTGGCAGTGCGCGGGCTGCACCTGCTGATGCAGCTGGCGGACAGCGTCGCGATGCGCGATCTGGGCACCTGCGTCTACCCCTCGGGCCCGGTTGCGCGGCGCCCCTGGCTCCTGCGGCGCTGGGTGCGGCTGGCCTGTGACAGCGGCTACCACCCCTGCGGCACCGTCGCGATGGGCACAGCGACCGATGCACGGGGGCGCATCCAGGGCGTCGAGGGACTGCG
>PKDJ01000128.1 GCA_002862545.1 Pseudomonadota bacterium | reverse complement strand
GCCCTCCGCCGAGCTCGAGCAGCCTGCTCAGTCGCAGCCCCAGGTCCACTCGGAGCTGGCGGCGGTGCGGGTGCCGTCCGGGTCGATCATGACGGAGCTGGACGCGATGGTCTTCCAGCCGTCGTAGATCTCCTCCGAATCCCAGGTCGTCACCGAGCCGTCGTCGTCCTGGACCTCGCGGACGTTCCGCATGTAGTCGACGCCGAACTCGGTGGTGTTGCGCGTGTCCCACACCCCGTCGGACTCTCTGTCCTCCTCGGAGAAGATGGTCCGTCCCTCCGCATCCAGGACCACCTCCAGTCGCTTGGCTGGAGGGCCCGCCGCCGTGCCGAGGTGCTCGACGAGGGTGTAGGCGCGCTCGTCCGTCCACTCGTAGACCGCCGTCAGGTAGGGGCCGTCGTCATCGAAGTCCACACGCTCCAGCGGGCGCCCGAGGTCGTCGTAGGAGTAGGTGGTTCCATAGTCCGTGACCCCATCTCCGTTGCTGTCGGTCTTCACGGAGCGCAGCTGCCCATCGAGGCGCCACCTGTAGTCTTCGCCGCCATCGAAGACCCCGTCTAGCCGGCCATCGAAGTCGATGCGCACCAGCACGTCGTCGTCATAGGTGTGGACGTGGCCATGCCACAGCCCGTCGATCTGGTAGTCGGCGTAGCGATAGGCGGACGGCTGGCCGTCGGCACGCCGGTCCCACTCCTCAGTCATGTCGAGCGAGCCATCCTCCCAGAGCCAGCCCTCGGCGAGGAGAGCACCCGTCGAGGCCTGGTAGCCGTTGAAGCGCACAGCTCCGAAGCCAAAGTCTCGCGTGGACCAGCACGCGTAGCCGAACCGCTCGACCCCCGGCAAGCTGGCCCAGTCTCCTGGCAAGGTGGCCCCATCTCCTGCCACGGTGGCCCCATCTCCTGCAGCACAGGCCGCAAGGCCGACCAGCCACACGAGACATCCACGCATCCACACCTCCACCCCCTGACCTAGAGCATCGCAGAGGACTTGTGCTCCGAAATCCAACGATCCGGTGGGTCGGCGTGCATGGCCACGGTGCGAGCGACGGGTGGTCTCCTCACCGGCGCAAGGCAGGGCTCATGCGAATGAGGAGGCTGGTCCAGCCGAGCTCTCGGGTAGCCGATACCAGAGCCCGCTGTGCGTGCGGGCGTGGAGGCGCTCCTCGTCCTGGCGGCTGCGCGTTGTCTGCGGAGGGCTCGACGACGTTGACGCTCGGCTCTGGAGGTGACAGGCTCAGGAGCTGCGCGGCCGTGGGGAGGTGTCATGCGCTGGATGTCCTGGCTCATTCTCGCTGCCGCCTGCGGCTCCGTCGGCTCGCCTGATGACGACAAGCCGCCGGACGAGATCTGCGACAACCTCGAGGACGACGACCTCGACGAGCTCGCGGACTGTGCCGACCCCGACTGCGCCACGGTCTGTGGCGAGGTCTGCACCAACGGCACCGATGACGACCTCGACGGCCTGATCGACTGCCTCGACGACGACTGCGATGGCCTGTGTCCCGAGAACTGCGGCGACGGGCGCGACAACGACGGTGACGGCGCCATCGACTGCGATGACCGCGACTGCTTCGGCAGCTGCCCTGAGGTCTGTGGGGACGGCTTCGACAACGACGGCGACGGCAAGGTCGACTGCCTCGACGAGGAGTGCGTCGATCCGAGCTGCGACGAGGTCTGCACCGACGACCGCGACAACGACGCCGACGGCCTGATCGACTGCGCGGATGATGACTGCAACGACCCCACGTGCGCCGAGAACTGCACCGATGGGCGCGACAACGACGCCGATGGCCGGGTCGACTGCGACGACACGGACTGCGACGGGGCCTGCCCCGAGGTGTGCACCGACGGGCGCGACAACGACGCCGACGGCCGCGTCGACTGCGCTGACGATGAGTGCGCGGAGGTCTGTGACGCCGATGGCGACGGCTTCTACAACGCCGACTTTGGGGGGGACGACTGCGACGACACGCGCTTCGAGGTCAACCCGAGCCGTCCCGAGATCTGCAACGGCGACGAGGTGCTCGACGACGACTGCGATGGGCTGTTCGACGAGGACGACCCCGACATCGACCCGCTGACCCTCATCGCCTGGGGTCGCGACGACGACGGCGACGGCTATGGCACGAACGTGGACGTGAACCTCGCCTGCCAGCAGCCCGCGGGCTTTGGCTTCGCCGACACGGACTGCGATGATCGACGCGACGACGTGAACCCCAGCATGCCGGAGATCTGCAACCCGGACGGCCCGGTCGACGACGACTGCGACGGGCTCGTCGACGACGCCGATCCGGACATCAGCCCCGACAGCTACCTCGAGTGGTACGCCGATCGCGACGGCGACGGCTTCGGCGCCGAGGACGACTTCGAGTACGCCTGCAGCCGCCCCGAGGGCACGGCCGCCACCAACGATGACTGCGACGACGCCGATCCCACGGTTGGCCCACCGAGCCTGTGGTACCCCGATGGCGACCGCGACGGCTTCGGCGCCGGCGACCCGCTCGACCCGGTCCCGACCTGTGAGTCGCCAGACCCCTTGGCCCGTCCCGACTGGGTCGGCCTCGACTGCGACGACCTCGAGCCCACCACCTACCCGGGCGCCCCCGAGGTCTGTGAGGATGGCATCGACCAAGACTGCGACGGCGTCGACGTCGGCTGTGCCATCGACGTGCTGATCTGTGGGGCCTCCGGCTACCGCGACGACGTGCGGGTGAAGCTCTCGACCGATCCGCGCATCGACCTGCTCACGGCGATGGACTGCGCCTCCATGACCCCCGAGCTGGCGGATCTGCTCGCTCACGATGCGGTGATCATCTTCAGCGATTCGCTGTTCAGCGATTCCGATCTGCTCGGAAGCCGCCTGGCGGACTACGTCGACAGCGGCGGCGGGGTGGTGCAGTCCGTGTTTGCCAACGTCGACG
Source organism: Pseudomonadota bacterium (assembly GCA_002862545.1). Taxonomy (GTDB): domain Bacteria; phylum Myxococcota_A; class UBA796; order UBA796. Next base: position 3,890 of record PKDJ01000128.1, on the reverse strand, counting down.
GCTGGACTGTGGGCGGCCGCTTCGCCTCGGACGGGTACGCGGCCATCACGAACGGCGCGAACCGCTCGGGTGCGCTCCTCACACTGGTCCCCGAGGACCCTGCTCACCCCATCCTCGATGGTGTCGCTCGCTTCAACGGTGGCTCTGCCAGCTTCCACGCGGACGGGGCAGACTGCGCCCCCTCGGCCACGCGGGTCGCCTCGTGGAGCGACGGAGACGCCCTAGTCTGCGAGCACACACCCTTCGGAGAGGGGACGACAGTGGCGCTGAACTTTTACCCGCCATCGAGCGACATCCGGGCGGACTTCTGGGACAGCTCCTCCGACGGGGTCACCCTGATGGTGAACGCCCTCTGGCACTCGGTCCGCTAGGCGTCCGGGCCGCGGACGGGCCGGCGTCGTCAACGCATGTGTCCCCCGTGACCCCGCAGGAGGGTCCCGAGCTTTCGGGTGACTGTCGCGGGGCTCGCCGCCCGAATCGACGAACCTGAAACCACTTGAAACAGACAAGTGGCGGCTCGTGCACCAGTCTGGGTGGGCGGTGAGGCGCTGTGGGCCTCGCCGCGGTTGCCCTCCTCGAGAGGCGTTGTCGTAAGGGAGCGTTGAGTTGAGCTTTGTTTTGGGCTCTGGGTGGCGGTGTGCCACGAGTCTCGTCGGCTCCTCGCCGTGGGTTGTGCCGTCGAGGTCGGAGAGCCGGTAGCGACCGACAGTGGTCTGCGCTGTGACGGCGGGGAGCTGACGCTGACCCTCGGGGAGACGGTGTCGGGCCAGTGGCACCCCCTCGATGCCAGCACGGAGCCAACACTCGTGCACGGACCGCAGGGGGGCCACCACCTCGCCCTCGCCGTTCAGCTGGAGGGGCTCGGCGAGCTGCCGTCTGAGGTCCTCTTCGACATCGAGGCTCTCGATGTCCACGGACAGTCGCTCGGCGGCTTCGTCCGGATCCTCCCCGACCCCCGCCTCGACGGTGAGCCCACGGCCATCTGGCTCGATGTCTGGCTGGTCGTCCATCGCTGGCCCGTCGCCGAATCACGCTCGATCTCGGTCGTGGTCGAAGAACTCACGCCCTGCGCGCGTACTGCGACCTGGGATCTCACCCTTCAGCCGTCCTAAGACCCACCCTGGAGTCCACCTTGCTCAAGCTCACCCCGCTCGTCGTGCTCGCCGTCGTCGCCTGTGGCCCACAGGAGGAGGGTGCCTCGTCAGGCCCGGACGACGCTGTCGTGACCGACTACGGCCTGTTCCTCGCAGACGGCGTCATGGACCCGCTGGCTATGGCCGCACCGCAGGGTGCCGCCGAGTTCTTCGCTGACAACTTCGGCCACAGCGAGGCGGAGATCGAGGCCGAGCGCAGCGCAGCGACGGCGTTCTTCGAGCAGACCTACGGCGTCGACATCGACGGCCTGGTGGCGGCGGGTCGGGTGCAGCTCGTCGAGTACCGGATGGACCCGGGTGCCGACTACCGCGTGCGCGCGCTTCCCGATCGGCCGGTGCAGGCCGAGGGCTGGCCCATCGACGACCTCGCCCTCTCGCTGGCGGTGGTCGATCCAGGCGGCGTCGAGCTCGCCGGTGACTACCTCGGCATCACCGCACCGCCCGGCGTGCTGGCTGTCACCGGCTTCTACGTCTTCGACGCGCTCGATGCGGACGGCGCCTACGACGAGACGGTGGTGATTCGCTACCACTCCGATGGAGTCGCCGCGACGTCGCTCGACGGGCGGTCTCTGTTCTTCTGTGCGATGGAGAGCGAGCAGCTCGGCACCGGCCTCGGTCGTGTGACGTCGAGCATGGTGCAGCTCGATGACGGGCGGATCCTCACCGACTTCTCGAACGTGCAGAGCTGGGAGCGCTAGCGCGGTCGCGTCTGCCCCCAGCGGGGGAGGGTGAGACGACACCGCGTCCAGGAGTCCGTTACATCTGCGGCCACAGGAGGACTGCATGCTTCGTCGACACATCTGCATCCTGGCCACGGCCCTGGCCGTCGCAGCGTGCGCTGCTGAAAAACCGACGAGTAAGCCTGCGGGCACCGACCCGGCCGCAGGCGGGCCCACGGGGACCTTCGTGCTGTCGCTCGAGCACGATGAGACGCCGCGTGAGGCGCTGATCTACGTCCCCGAGTCCTACGACGTGACGACCTCGACGCCGCTCTTCCTCAACTTTCATGGCTTTGGCGGCACGTCCGAGGGGCAGCTGGAGTGGGCCGACATGCGGTCCGTCGCCGATTCATACGGGTTCATCCTCGCCTACCCGCAGGGCACCAACCTCGACGGCTCGCCCCACTGGAACACCTCGCTTCCCTCACCGGACAACAAGAGCGACGCGAGCGACTTTGGCTTCATCGACGCCCTGATCGACGCGATCGATGCCTCATACGGGATCGACGCCGACCGGGTCTACGCGGCTGGGTACTCGAACGGAGGCATGTTCGCCTTTGCCCTGTCCTGTCACCGCAGCGACCGCATCGCCGCGGTGGTGTCGGTCTCGGGGGCCATGCTGGACGACGTGCCGGCCTGCTCGCCGCCGCCCACGGCCGTGATGACCCTCCACGGCACCGAAGATGGGGTGATTCCCTATGCCTCGGGAGGAGAGTTCGGCCCCGGTGCGCAGGAGGTCGTCGACTACTGGGTCGACCTGAACGGCATCACTGCGACTCCGGCGGTCTCAAGCGGCAGCTACGAGGACCTGTCGATCGAGCAGAGCCTCTACACCGGTGGCACTGGTGGCCTCGAGGTGCATCACTACCGCGTCGAGGGCGGAGGCCACGAGTGGTTCAACTTCGTGTTCGACGGGTTGACGGCGAACGAGTTGATCTGGGACTTCGTCTCCCGCTTCGGCCGGGACGGCGCTCTCTAGCGGGGTCTATGACCTCCCATGGGCCTAAGGCGCTAGTCCTTTTCGCTCGTCCACACGCCGCCCTCGCACCACCAGTACAGACCGTCGTCGTCGATGCAGGTGGTCGTGTACCAGTCGCCCTCGCAGGCCTCGCCAGCGACGACCTCGTCACCGCATGCGGGGTAAGTGCTGGGCTTGGTGCTCGTCGTCTTGTCGGTCGTCGTGCCTCCGTCGTCGTCTCCGTCTCCAACCTCCTCCCACGTCGCCGTGGTCTCGGTGGTCTCGGTGGACGCTGCAGTGGCGGTGTCTCCCTTGATGGTGTCGTCTTCGTTGCCGGCACAGCCGAGCAGCAGGGCACAGGTCAGGATGGTGGCTCGCATGGCGACTCCTTGCACGGGGGGAGAGTAACGTATCCACCTCTGGCGCTCTGCCTACCCGGACACAGCGTGGAAGGTGCTGTTGTCTGCTGCGGAGTGGGGGTCTGAGTCTCGGAGAGGGTGTGGTAGCCTAGTCACCCCACCAGAGGTGCACCGATGAGAACTGCAGTCCTGATCCTGCTGGCCGCCTGTACCGCTTCGCCGCAGTCCGAGGGCGAGGCCCTGACCCGTGATGATGGCGTTCGCGACGCGACGCTGCCGCCACCCACGGCGATCACTCTGGAGGCCCCGGAGTTCGCGCCGGTGGATCGCCCCTTCCGGGTCGCCGTGCCCGATGCGCTCTCGGACGAGGTCGTGTTCTTCGTGGCCGGAGCGGGCGAGGGCGACGGGCCGTGCCCACGCCCTCTCGGCGGCTACTGCATGAGCCTGCTGCCACCGCTCGCATTCGTCGGACGTGCCGAGACCGACGACGGAGGTAGTGCGGTCGCGGAGATCGACGCGCTGCGCTTCCCGGGCTCGTTGATGTGCTACCAGGCCGTCATTCGCCGCGGGCCCGAGGGGCTGGCCAGTGCCTTCTCCAACGTCGCCTGCGTCGACTTCTGCCCCGATGTCGACAGTGACGGCGACGGACGCTGCGACGAGTACGACATCTGTTTCGGCGACAGCCCCACGGACGCGGACG
>PKDJ01000022.1 GCA_002862545.1 Pseudomonadota bacterium | reverse complement strand
CAGCTCTTCGGGCTCTTCGTCCTCGGGCAGCTCTTCGGGCTCTTCGTCCTCGGGCTCGTCTTCGGGCAGCTCCTCGGGGTCCTCGTCCTCGGGTAGCTCTTCGGGGTCTTCGTCCTCGGGCTCGTCTTCGGGCAGCTCCTCGGGCGGCTGAGCGCTCGGTCGCCACTCAGCCGATGTCGATGCCCTGGGCGGTGATTTCTTTCATCAGCTCGGGGAGGCGGTCTCCACCGACTGCGATCGTCGGGTGACCGTCCCTGCGTAGCCTCAGGCTCGACCAGCGACGGCGGAGCGTGGTGTCGCTCCACGGCACGTGGCCCTCGAAGGCGGGCGAGTCGTCGACTCCGCGGATCATCAGTCCTGTCGAGCGGACCCGGACACGCACGCGAGAGCGGCGTGGTGAGAGGGCAAAGACCACCGGTAAAATGGCGCACAGGCCGCCGGCGACCAGCACCGCCGCGAACACGATCGACGATTCGACGATGGCACCGAAGGCGGCGGTCAGGCCAGCCACGGGCATCGTCCAGACCGTGATCGCGACGGCCGGGTGAGGCACGTCTCCGGGCTCCCACAGGAGCACGGTGTGGTCTGTACGTGGTGTGGGCTCTGGATCGGTCACCACGGGAGCATGCCACCTGCGGCGGGGCTTCACCATGCTCATGGGCTGAGCGGACTGCCCGAGCCCTGGTGCCGTCCGTACAGGCCACCGAGGCCACTGCGGGGTAGACAGGAGGAGATGGAGGTGGACATGGTGCGCTTGCTCGGTGCGCTCGCAGTGGTGGCCCTCGTGGCCTGCAGCGGTAAGGACGACACGGACTCCGGCTCTGGAGGCACCACGGCGACCGGCGGAACATCGGCCGGCACGCCCGCGGGCACGCCCCCGGGAACCACGACGACCACCGATCCCGCCGATGACTGCACCTTTGGTGGCACGGTCGAGGGCTGCCTCGCCTACGAGACGGCCTGTGAGACGCCCGATGCCAGCTACACGGTCGGTGGCGGCTGGTTCGACGACAGTCAGGCCGGCTTGATGACGCTGCGCTTCGCGAACAACCCCAGCGATCAGTACTGGGAGCTGAACATCGCGACCGACGAGATCACCGTCGGTGTCGACTACGAGTACCCGGCCAACCTGACCGGCAGCCTGACCAACGTGTCGAACCCCGACACCACCGACGTGACGACGCTCTGCGCGGGCCGGGTCCGCATCACGGACTGGGAGCCCGGCGTCACGGTCTCCGGGGTCTGGGTGGCCCAGTCGGAGCTGGGCAGCGGGCCCTGCGTCGACAGCCAGTTCTGGGCCAGCACCGGCACGTTCACGGAGCTCCAGCCCTGCCGTCGGTGAGCCTCCGGCTGTGGACGGCTACTCGGCCGTGACCTCGAGGCTCGCTCGGGCTTGCTCGACGCCGTCCACAGCGAGCACGACGGTCCACAGGCCCAGCTCGGCGTCCTTGGGGATGTCGAGCCATGCCGAGGTCTCGTCCTGCATGCTGGCGACGAGGCGCGCCTTCGGTGCGGGAGCCTCGGCACCGTCGGGTCGGAGCCAGGTCCACGACACCCAGCGTGGAGTCCGCCCCTCCGGCAGCTCCACCTTGGCCAAGGCTCGGCCTCCGGGGCGGGACGTGGTCCGCTTCCGTCCGCGAGGCCTGAGGGTCAGCTCGCCGATCGGCGCGGGCGTCCAGTCCGTCGGCTGTCGCACCAGCTCATAGACCCAGCGGCCCTCGCCGAGGTCGAAGGGCTTCATGCGCCAGCCCTCCTCGAAGAGGGGTGCCAGCGTGGTGCGGAAGGGGTCCATGTCGCACACCACGAACACCGGGGCCCTGGAGGATCGAATCAGGCCGAGCACGCGCTCGCTGGACGTTCCCCAGTTGTCGAAGCCCCAGGAGTTCAGGAGCACCAAGCGGATGCCCTGACCGGTGCGCTCGTGCTGCTGGTAGAAGTGCAGCGGGTAGTAGGTGCGCGAGTCGTCATCGAAGAACGTCGAGCCCGGTGGGAGCGACTCCCACAGGGCGTCGCTGAAGTCGCGCACGTCCGTCCACGACGACTTGTCTGGACTGGTGAGGTAGGCCCTCACGTCATGGGTGTTCCGCGTGAAGGCGTTGGGGAAGCGCGTGGCCCAGTAGCCCTCGGGGTTGGCGTCCGCGATGGTGGGGATCTGCGGGTAGAACAGGATGGGGATGGCGATCGACACCACGAGGGCGCCCAGAGTGGGCAGCGGCCACCGTGCGTGGAGCTCGCGCACGCCGAGGGCGCCGACGAGGGCCATCGTCACCCAGGTCGGGAGGTAGAAGGCGAACTGATCCCAGGTTCGATAGAACAGGAAAAACGCCGTGTTCACGACCCAGACCACCCCGAGAGCCACCCCGGGCGCCCACAGGCTGCGCTCACGCCGCACCGCCCACAGACCGACAGGGATCGCCAACAGGAAGGGAGAGGGGAACTGCTGAGCGACGAGCTCGGCGAAGGTGGTGAGGGGGTTGCCCACCACCTTGAACATGATGCCCTGAAAGTCCCCCCCCGCGGCCCAGCGGAGCACCTCGTTGGCGTCGCTGCGACGCGTCAGGTCGCGCACGAGCAGCCCGAGCCAGGGGAGCAGCCCCACCACTCCGGCTCCGACGACTGTGGCGAAGTTTCGGGTGGGCGTGCCTGGCGTCCACGGGAGCACCGCCCACACCAGGCAGGCCAGTCCGAGGGTGCCCATCTGGACGTGGTTGAACAGGGCCAGCCCCGAGAGGGCGGCGGCGAGTGCGAGCCAGCGGGTCTCGCCCGAGTGCTGGTGCCGGTGCAGCGCGAGGAGCATCGCAAGCAGCATCACGGCGTTCGCCGCGTAGGACTCGAGCAGGGTGCTGTGCCACCAGTAGCTGTGGGAGGCTGCGAGCACGAGGGCGCTGAGGGCTGCGGGCGCGGCCGGCAGACGCCAGGCTCGCAGGAGCAGCCAGCACAGGCCGATGCCGAGGGTGCCGTAGAGCCACGACACCAGGTGGGCACGCACCGCCGTCGAGCCGAAGGGGAGGTGCGAGAGCAGCCAGCCCGTGACCAGGGTGAGGTTGTGGCTGTTCACGTGGCTCGACAGCTCGAGCCGCAAGATCTGGTCGATCAGGATGGCTGTGTCGCCGAGCCCGAGCTCCGGTGCCAAGGTCAGCGCGTAGCCGAGTCCCGCGAGGGTGACCGTGGCTGCACCCCAGGCGAAGGCCACGGGTGTCGACTCGGTGGGGGAGGTCGGGATCGCGTCCTCGGGGTGGCTGACGGGGCCTGCGAGCAGCTCCGAGGGCCGGGTTAACGTCGCCGAGAGGAGGGTGCCGTGGATGTGATGGGCTTCGTCGATCCGTGGGAGCACCTTCGCTTACTGTCGGATCAACGTCGAAACGCAGCGCTGGTCGAGCTGCTCGAGCGGCGTGCGCCCGGCGCTCGCGTGCTCGAGGTCGGTGCGGGCACGGGGGTGTTCGCCTGCCTGGCGGCTCGGCTCGGCGCGGCCCGCGTCGTCGCTGTCGAGCCGACGCCGCTCGCCGAGGTGGCGCGGGAGCTGGTGCGGGCAAACGACCTGACGGACCGCGTGATCGTCCGCGAGGCGCTCCTCGAAGAGGTCCCCCCGGAGCCGATGGATCTGGTCTTCGCCGAGCTCCTCAACGCCGATCCGTTCCTAGAAGACGCAGTCGAGGTCGCCCGCACGGCGCGTGCCTGGCTCACCCCAGGGGGACACCTGGCCCCCCATCGCCTGGACCTCTGGGCTGCTCCAGTCGCCGACGTGGCTGCGTCCGACGAGGTGGCTCGGGCACTCCGTGCCTTGAGAGCACTCGACCTCGACACCCGGCCGGTCGAGGAGGCCCTCGCTCGGCCTGAGCCGTACCGCAGCGTCAGCGAGGCTCGTCCCCTCGGCCGCGGTACGCGCGTGCTGTCCCTGGAGCTCGGCGTCGATGCGGCGCCCGAGTCCTGGGAGGCGGAGCTCTCCGTGCCCGCGGGGGCGGTCGCCGGTGGGGTCGCCGTGTGGTGGGAGGCCCAGCTCGACGAGGGGCTGTCCTGGACCAATCGGCCCGGTGTCGCCGGACACTGGGGTCAGCTGGTCTGTGGTTGGCCCTACCCCCACACTGGGCGGCTGCGGGTTCGCTTCGAGGTCGGCGAGGACGGGCTCGAGGTGTCTCCCGTCCGCGCTCGTTAGGGGCACGCATGCGTCCGAACTGGTTCCTTGCGCTGCCGGTCACTGCGCCTTGGTTGTCCGAGGTGCTCGACGGCTGTCCGCGCGGCGTGCGGCGGTTTCATCCCGACGATCTGCATCTCACGGTCGCCTTTCTCGGTGGGATCGACGAGGCGGCGGCACTGCGGGCCTGGCAGCTCGCCCGACATCACCCCGGGCCCTCCGGTCCAGCCACGGTCGATGCGGTGATTCCCCTTGGACCGCCTCGGAGGCCCTCGGCGCTGTCCGCGACCCTCGCGGAGGGGCACGACCGCGTGCTCGCCTTCATGGCCGAGCACCGTGACGGCTGGCTCGCCTGCGCTGGTGCGCGTCCCGCGCGGAGACCCCCCCTTCCGCACTGCACCCTCGCCCGTCCGAAGCGTCGGGCCTCCGATGCACAGCGCGCAGCGGCCGTCTCCTGGGCAGGCGCCCTGCCGGTGGCGGGACGTCCGCTGACGGTCCACCCGCTCGCGCTCTACACCTGGTCTGCCGATCGCCGAGAGCGGCTGTTCCGCGTCGTCGCCCGCTCAGGATGAGCGCTGCGTGCACACGATGGGCTCGTCCTCGGTGATGATCAGCGTGTGCTCGAACTGGGCGCTGATGCCGCCGCGGGTACGGAGGGTCCAGCCGTCGTCGAGCTCGACCACCTGTGAGGCGCCGGTGGTCAGGAAGGGCTCGATGGTGATCACCAGGCCGGCGTGCAGGCGCCGGCGCTCGAAGCGGTTGTAGTAGCCGGGGATGAACTTGGGCTCCTCGTGGAGCTGGCGTCCGACGCCGTGAGAGCCCAGGTTGCGGATCACCGAGTACCCGTGCTGCCGAGCGACGGCCTGGATGGCCTTGCCGATGCGGTTGAGGCGGGCGCCGGCGCGGGCCTCGAGCATCGCGGCCTCCAGGGCAGCGCGGGTGGCGTCGCACAGCGCCGTGTGGGCGGGAACCTCTCGGCCGACCGTGAAGGAGCCGCCGGTGTCACCGAAGTAGCCGTCGAGCTCTGCCGACACGTCGACATTCACCAGATCACCGTCGCGGAGCACGTGCTCGCCGGGGATGCCGTGCGCTGCGTCTGGAGCCACGCTGATGCAGGTACAGCCTGGGAAGTCGTAGGTGAGGATCGGTGCCGAGCGTGCACCGTGGCGCTCGAGGAACGCGGCACCGAGCCGATCGAGCTCCAGGGTCGTCATGCCGGGACGGGCCTCGTCCTGCATCATGGCCAGGCAGTCGGCGACGATGCGACCGATGCGCTTCAGCCCGCGCACGTCGTACGAGGTGTCGATGGTCATGCGGCCTCCACCGCGGCCACGAAGGCGGTGAGCTTGTCGGGGTCGAGGCGTCCGTCGGTGCGCACACCGCTGCAGAGATCGACGCCGAAGGGGCGGACGGTGTGGATCGCCTCGGTGATGTTCGCGGGATTCAGGCCCCCCGCAAGCCACACGGGCGCGTCGCAGCTCTGCACGATCTGCGCCGAGATGCGCCAGTCGTGCGTGCGCCCGGTGCCGCCCAGCTCCTCGAAGTCGGCGCCCGGCGAGCCCGAGTCGAGGAGCACGGCATGAGCACTTCGGCCATACGTCTTGGCCCGGTCGAGCGCCTCTGGACCCGTGACGTGCACCACCTGGACGATGCGTAGTCCGGGCAGAGCCTCTCGCACGGCGCGGTGCACCGACGGCTCGACGTGGTCGACGATCTGGACGGTGTCGACCCCGGTCTGTCGGACGTGGTCGACGATGCCCTGTGGCTCGAGGCAGCGGGTGAGGAGGAAGCGAGAGACAGGGGGCGGTGACGCGGTGGCGATGTGTCTAATCAAGGCGTCGTCGACCACGCCGCTGCCGACCAGCATGTCGGACACCAGGCCCAGGGCGTCGGCTCCCGCAGTGACCGCGAGCTGAGCCTCTGTGGTCGAGGCGATGCAGCAGATCTTGACGCGCGTGCGCACGAGGCCTCCGATGGGCACGCACTAACCCACGCGCTCCCCGCAGTGTGTGCGCGTCACGACGGGGCGCCTACGCGGGCGTGTCCCGACGGCCGTCCGCATGGATCGCGAAGCGGCCCTCGGCCCGAGGATGAACGGGCGCGCTGTCGGGCCAGGGCCAGCCCCCGAAGCCACTCTTCCTGTAGTCGGCGAAGGCCTCCTGGATCTCCTCACGGGTGTTCATCACGAAGGGCCCCTGGCGTGCGATGGGCTCACCGATCGGACGCCCCTGAAGCAGCAACAGCTCGGCACCGTCGGGACCTGCGGTCAGCGGAACGGGCACGTGCGAGCGGAGCCGGATGCGGTGGCTCGCCGCCACCTCAACCGTGTCGGCGGTCACCTGGGCGCCCCGGTGCAGGTAGAGCGAGCGGGAGAGGCCCTTGGCGGCCGCAGGCAGCTCCCAGGTCGCACCCGGTGCCATCCGCACGGTCCAGATCGCTACGGATGCGCTGGACTCCGAGGCCCAGGAGTCAGGCGGCGGAGCGGGGGGAGGTGTGCCGTCCAGGGCGCCCGCCGTGGTCCGCACCACCGTGAGCCGACCCGCGGTGTCCGTGAAGCGGTGCTCGGGCACCGTCTCGCCCCACAGCATGGTGAAGTGCGCCGGGACGCGCTTGGAGCGAGCGGGCAGGTTGAGCCAGATCTGGAACAGCTCCAGCGGGTTCGGGCCCGTCGGGTCGCG
>PKDJ01000210.1 GCA_002862545.1 Pseudomonadota bacterium | reverse complement strand
GCTCAGCGGCCGCACTCCCCGGCCCGGACCGCGGCCTCGTCAGAGCCGGTAGCGCTGGTCCCAGGCGCTGATCAGGTACCGGGGGCTGCCCTCCCGCGCGAAGTGGGCGCGGGTGGCCGGCAGATCGACCTTCACGATCTCCCGCGGCGGCCGCTCGAGCGGCGCGAAGAAGTCCTCGTAGTGGACGAAGAACACCAGGGGCGCCCCGAGCACGTCGAGCACGGAGCCCTCCCCCGCCTGCGCCTGGTTTGCGATGTCCATGGACACGAGCGCCAGGTCGACGGGCCGCTCGCGCAGCACGTCGGCCGGCGGGTAGCCCGAGACGTGCCCACAGCTGGAGGTCTCGACGTAGACCCGCGCCTGGATGCGGTCGCCGTCCATCAGGTCGACCAGGTAGGCCAGCGTCAGCCCCTCCTGGTAGTGCCCGACCCGGTGCGGCGGACGGCGTCGCGGACGCTTCAGCTGGCGGCGGTACAGGTGGAAGAAGAGCCACTGGCTGGGGTGGTCGGAGCGCAGCGGCAGGACCCGCAGCGCGCCTGAGGGGTGCACCCACCACCGGGGCGGGGCCGCCTCGGTCGCGAGGTAGGGGCTCACGTCGACGACGGGACGCTGCAGCCCCGACGCGGCGAAGGTGTGGCCGAGGGTCGGGCTGCCGAGGTGGTGTCCGTCGGCAGGCATCAGGGCATCGACCTGGGGGAGCCCCATCACATGGTCGTAGTGCGTGTGGCCGACCAGCACGGCCCGCGTGTCGGTGAACATCGCCTCGCGGCCGGCGAGCACGTCCGGGGGCTCGACGACCTGGCCGAAGACCACGCGGCCGAGGGGCAGGTGCGTCCAGAAGGGATCGATGAGGAGCGACCCACCGGCCCAGCGCAGCCACGCACAGCAGACGCTGAACATGTGCAGCTCCAGGCCCAGCTCGGTGCCCAGCGGCCCACCCCGGTCGAAGGGAAAGTCCTTGAGCGAGGCCCCACAGCCCGCCACGCCACCGGCAGCCCCCGCGAGCAGCTGCCGGCGCGAGATCACGGCGCGACGGGGCACTGGACGTCGATGGCGGTGTTCCAGCCCTCGAGGATGGGGACGGGGATCCAGCCATCGGCGTCGGCCGGATAGTGGAAGATGGTCTCGTCCGCGCAGCGCCCCTCGGGGGCCTCGAGCCGCACCTCGATGATGCCCGGGTCGAGGTTCAGCACCCCGCCGAGCCCGTTGCCCTGGGTCGCCGTCGCGCCAGCATCCGCCAGGCCGAGGCCGTTGGCGTAGAACACCCGCCCGTCGCCCCCGCGCACGGTCAGCTCCACGTCCTTGACGTTGGGCGTGTCGATGCCGTCGGTGTTCAGGCCCTCCCAGGTCAGGAACAGCAGGCTGCCGGTACCGGCACGCTGCTCGACGTCGAGCCGGTTGGCGTTCATCTCCAGCGAGCTCTTGGGCACGCCGACCTTGTACCAGTCGTACCAGCTCATCTCGGTGTTCTGCGGGAAGGCCGACGGCACGTACTTTTCGTGCTCCGCGGTCAGGACGACGTTGGTGTCACGAGGCAGCCCGGGCAGCCGCCAGCCGCCGTTCGCGTCCGTCTCGGTGCAGTCCACCTCCGCCAGCTCGGGTGCACAGATCTGCATGCCCTCGATGGGGGCTCCCAGGAGGCTTCGGAAGACACCCTTGAAGCACGCCGTCTCGGAGGTCTCCGAGCATGGCGGAACGACCAGGGGCTTGCAGCCCACGAGCAGCAGTAGCGCGAGTGACGACACCCTCACCTCCCTCCGCAGTCTAAGCCGCGCGCCTCAAGCGCGACGCAGGGTTGCCAGCAGGCGGTGGAGCGCGACCCGCTGGATGGGCTTCTGCACGACGCGCTGCTCGCTCGGCAGCTCCGCGACGGCCTGCTCCAGGCCGACCGCACTGCCTGTCATGAGCACGAGCTGGGGCAGCGCCTCCGGGTGCTCCCGCGCGACCCAGTCACGCAGGACGAGGCCGGACTGGCTCGGCATGATCACGTCGGACAAGACCAGGTCGTAGGGGCCTACCCACTGGGCCTTCGCCTGCTCGACAGACGCGCTCAGCGTCACGCTCGCGGGCAGCAAGAAGTCGCGAAAGACCTCCAGCAGGTCGGGCTCGTCGTCGACGACGAGAATCCGGTCCGTCTCCCGCGGCCCGGGCACGGGCTCGCTCTTCGCTGGAGTCGCGCGCTCCTCGGTGATGGGCAGGCGCAGGCAGAAGGTCGCCCCCCCATCGGAAGCCTCCAGCCGCAGCGAGCCGCCCATGCGGGCCGCGAGGCTGGCCGAGATGGAGAGCCCGAGGCCCGTTCCCTGCTCGCCCTTCGTCGTGAAGAAGGGCTGGAAGACCTGCTCCCGCAGCTCTTCCGGCACCCCCACTCCCGTGTCCGCCACCCGGACCCCGACCTGCGCGCCTTCGAGGAAGGTCGTGACGGTGACCCGTCGCTCCTGACGCCCCGTGACGGCATGCAGCGCATTCAGCAGCAGATTCATCACGATCTGCTCGACGCTGCGCTCGTCGGCGAAGCACGGAGGCAGCTCGTCTGCGAAGTGGAGGTCGACCTGGGTCGCGTGGCGCAGGCGATGCCGCGCCAGACGGAGCGTGGCCTGGGTGACCTGGTTGAGGTCGAGGCTCGTCGGCTCCGATTCACGCGCATCACCGAAGCGCTGCAGCTGCCGGACGCAGGAGGCGATGCGGTCGGAGGCGATGCCAATCGAGGCGTAGCTGTCCCGCGCCCTGTCCAGATCCTGATTGGCCAAGTGGATCTGGCCGAGATCGCTGTGCCCCACGAGCGTCATGAGCGCGTTGTTCACCTCGTGCGCAACACCCGCGGCGAGCGTACCGACGGCCGCCATGCGATCCGAGAACAGCAGGTTGGCCTTGTGCATCTGATCCCGCGTCCGGTCACGGACCGCGACCACCTCGAGGTCGGATGGTGGCCCCGAGATCTGCTGTCGCAGCACGGTCAGGTAGCGGAGCTCCCCCTGCGCATCGAGGAAGGGCATGGCGTCGCGCACCGCCTCGGCACCCGAGAGCTGGCTGCCGAAGACCTCGTCCAGTCGACGCCCCTTGAGCGCGCCCTCCTCGTAGCCAAGCGCCGCCTCGAAGCCTGGCGAGACGACGGTGAGGCACCCTCCCACCACATCGGCCACCCCGTCGAAGCTGGCATCGAGCAGGGCCCGGGCCCGCGAGGCCTCCTCTCGGGCCTCTCGCAGGCGCTCCTCGACCAGGTGCTCGCGGAGTCTCACGATGGCCGCGATGACGGCGAATGCGGCGATGACGACGATGGCCGCGCCGATGAGTGAGCCCAGATCCTCCGAGGGCATCGTCAGTGCGTGCACCGCGACCACCGCGAGCGCCAGCCCCTGCAGCACGAGCACACGACGCAGGCCATAGCAGAGCGCTCCGGCAAGAACCGGCAGGATGAGGGCCATCGTGGTCGCGTTGCGATCCGGAGAGATGACCAAGGAGGCCGCCACGAGTGCAAAGGTGGTCCCGACCTGAAAGTCGAGTACCCGCCAGCCGTAGCGGCTCAAGGTCAGCCGGTAGTTGATCGCGGTGAGCACCGGCGCGAGGACGAGCCAGATCACGCTGACGCGATGGGACTCCCCCGCTGCGATCTGGGCCGCCGCGAGCAACGGCCCCAGCGGAATGGTCAGCAGGTGCCAGCCCGCGACCAGCTGCAGCACCTTGCGCCGGTAGCCGTCGGTCTCGTCAGGATGCACCTGCAGCATGCGCTGCCAGAGTCCGAACTTGTCCTGCCCCACCTACAGCTCTCCCAGCGGCACGTAGGCGTAGAGCCCGGGGCCGGCGACCATCAGGTGGTCAGCGGTGTACATGCAGCGCGTGATGGGCCCAAACCCGCCTCCGAAGGCCGCCTCGACCGCAGCTGTGACCTCGCGCCACGCGGAGCCGCCGTCGTCGCTGTGCGCGACGTAGCCGTCGTTCGTCTGGCTGTCGCGGCCGACCACGGTGACCCGGTTGCCGGGCCCTCGGCACACACCCTCGTTCCAGGTGCTGCGCCCGCCCTCGGTCGCGGCAGCCACCACGGTGTCGAAGCGCGTCTCGGTCCAGTTGTCCGGGTCGTAGGCCGTGGTCTGCCAGTCCGCGCCGATGGTGTAGGCCATGCCCCGGTCGGCATCCTGGTCGACGCAGACTACGGCGAGGCCGTCTGCGTTGCCTGCGACCCCCCAGCACTCGCCGTCGTAGGCGCCGATGCCCTCGGACGCGAAGGACACAGTCTCCCAGAGCAGATCGAGGCTGCCGTCACCGTCGCTGTCGGTGCCGAACTCCCAGGTGCGCGGTGGCAGGAGCACCGCTGGCGGGACGTTGATCTGTGAGCCCGAGCCGATGATCTGGTCGTCGACGACCACGAGGTCGAGCACCTGCGCGTTCATCGTGTAGTCGGTGTTGTGCCACCAGCCATCGCCATCGGCCCAGCCGCCGTACTCCGCGTAGCTCTCCCGGAAGCCGGCGTCGTCCCTCCGGATGACGACCTGCCCACCGGTGAGAGACTCGGCCAGCTCGAGCCCGTCGGAGCGGCGCACGTAGTTCGCCGACGACATCGTGTAGTCGATGTTCGGGTGGTTGATGTAGACCTCGGTGACACTCCCGTTCGTGGTGTCGAGGGCCACTACCCGGATGTCGCCATCCCCCTTGCCCGCGACGTAGAGCAGGCCATCCCGAGGGTCGCGGTGCACGTCGTGCACGCGGAAGTCATCGAAGAGCGCGCCGGTCTCATCGGGTGCGATGTCCCAGGAGAGCCCACCGTCGGTGGTCAGGAAGAGCCCCTGCCCCGAGGCGTTGGAGCCGCAGCCGACGTAGCAGGTCTGGGCATCGTCGCAGTACAGCGTGTCGACCAAGTACCCGCTGCAGGGCGTCCAGTTCGCGACCCAGCCGTCGGCTGTGCCCGTCGTGCTGCCCGTGCCCGTCGCGCTGCCCGTACTCGTCGCGCTGCCCGTGCCCTTGGTGTCCGCCGCCGCGACGCCAGAGTCACTTCCCTTGTCGCCGTCGTCCTCACAGCCGACACTCAGCAACGCCACCACCATGGCCAGCTGGATGGTCGTCGCTCGCATGCGGTCTCCCCTTCGCTCGATCGGCCGTCACATTACCCGAAGACCGAGCTTCGTAGGGAATGCAATGAGGTCCTGAAGGCGCTGGGGGCGCCTCTTACACTCCGCCTGGTGGGGTCTGGGGACGCGTGGCTCTGTACGCGGATGCCCCCGTCGTCAGCCCGGTGCGAACATGAACGGGTAGTCCACCGACGTGCGGCCGTCCGCCGGTGCGTCGAACTGCAGCGACCCGACGTGGTCCATGACGCACTCCTCCATGGGTCCGTCGACCAGCGCCTCGACGCGCTCGCTCCGGGGATCGCGGATCTCCAGCTCGACGACCTCGCCGACGCCCTCGACCTCCTCGACCGTGAAGAAGACCGAGAAGCCCCCCGCGAGCTCGGGGAACTCGTCGAGAGCGGCCTGGTAGCAGCCGAGGATGTCGCCCAGGATCTCCTTCATTCCCCCGTCGATTCCCTCCTTCGTCAGCGGCCAGACGGTGCGTGGCGGCAGCGGCGGGAGCTCCTCGACCGTTGCGGCCACCTCCTCGGGCTCATCATCCGCCTCCGCAGCCGCGGGACGCGCAGCGGCCGACGCTGCCGCTCGCTCGGCAGGCCCCGGAGCCGGAGCCCTCCTCGTCACCGGCGTCCGGGTCGACTCCGAGGAGGGCTCAGCCGCCCCCGTCGTCGCTCCCCGCTCCGCGGGCTCGGTGTCGGGCGCGGAGAAGAGCATCCACAGCAGGCACAGCCCGACGAGGGCCACCACCGCTCCAGCACCCATCACGCGTCCATCCGCTTCCATCTCGGTCCCCCCGACTCTCGCCGAGCCTACCGCAACCTCAGCGACGCTCGCCATGCTCGAGGCTCGCCAGCTCGGCATCGGTCCCGAGCAGCCGATCGAGCACCCCGATGGTTCCGAAGGCCTCGCGGGAGCGGTAGTGGTGCCAGTCGTGATGCACCGCCCACGGTGCCCAGGGAAGCGCGTAGCCGGCGTGGTGCACGAGGATCACCAGGATGCTGGCCACCGTAAAGAGCCAGATGGCCAGCAACGAGGGCGCCAGCAGCACGACCCCTCCCGCCAGGGTGCCGAAGTTTCCGACGCAGAACTCGACCGGGTGTGTGTACTCACAGGCGATGGCCCGGCTGGTCGTGAACTCGTGGTGCACGCGGTGCACGTGACGCATCCACCACGGCCGATGCAGGAAGCGGTGAGTCGTGTAGAAGATCACCACCGCGCAGGCCGTCAGCCCGAGCATCTCGGCAGCGAGAACAGGCACGCTCGGCAGGACGGCAGAGGGGCGCCAGCCACGTGCGTGCAGCAGCCCCGCCATCAGCGCGAGCATCAGAGGAGCCCACAGGATCTGGTTGAGGAGGACCCGCCGGACAGCGACCCGCAGGGGGGGCATCCTCCCCGGCCCGTCCTGGATGCGGTGCCGCGCGATGAAGGCCGGGCGGTCTGTCGTGTCGACGACGTGGAAGAGCCCGACCACGGTCCAGAACAGCGCTTGGTGAAGCACCCAGGGGCCACCGATCACTAGCAGGGGCCCAGGCACCGCCTCGACGAGCGCAGCCCACGGACCGTCGAGCACCCCGAGCCCCAGCACCGCGAACACGGGGCCGAGCACGACGGTGAGGAGCGCGTGCTGTGTGAGCGGGGGGCGGGTGTAGGTGAATCCGATGGGGGACCTCTCGTCGAAGTATGCCCCATGCGCTCGGCCCCCCCCGATGACCAACCGCGACAAGCGCACGCGAAGCGAACCCCAGGAGCCGCGTCTCACCCCCAC
>PKDJ01000287.1 GCA_002862545.1 Pseudomonadota bacterium | reverse complement strand
GGCATCGACGATGAAGCTGAACGACAGCAACATCATCGTGCTCTTCGAGTGGTTCAACGACCTCAAGTACGAGAAGGAGGCCGCTGAGAAGGCGGTCGGGTCGCTCGCTCCGAAGGGAGCCGGGGAGCTGGATCGAGACTTCGATCTCCGGAAGCGCAAGTACGCAGTGGACAAGGCCAATGCCGTCGGCGCTGCAGACGGCAAGATCGATGCTCTGACGATCGAGCTCGAGCTGACTGGCGAGTGGGAGGCGTTCGATGCGCGTCGCGGCTGCGGCCGGGCCAAGCTGAACAAGGTCGTCAACGAGGTCGACTACTTCGTGTTCCGAGAGACGCTTGGAACCCTCGGCAACGTCAACGAGGTCGAGATGAAGAGCCGGAGTGTCGGTGGGCTTCGCTTCTCGTCGAACCCCGACCGACGGATCGAAGGCGAGAGCTTCGACGTCTGTACCTCCGAGGGCTCCTACGGCAGCATGGCCGGCAAGCCGGTGAAGCTGCAAGCGACGCTGAAGCGGACCTACGATGGCAAGTGGTCCGGGCGCGGTGAGTTCGTGCAGGGGGGCAATCGCATCCCTGCCCAGCGCTAGCCGCGCCCGGCGCGCACTCTGTCTCGCGCCGGGGCCAGCTGGTGATCAGTCGTTGTTCTTGGGCTTCACCCTGCGGAAGGGGTGCAGGAACTCCGCGAGCGACGGAGCATTTCGGGTCTGGAACCAGACCCGACCTTGTCCGCTGAACTCGCAGACGAGCCCCTCACCCGAGAACAGCAGAGACTTGAGACCCCCGCTGGACTTGACCCGGTAGCTCAGGCTCTTGTCGAAGGCGACGATGTGGCCGGTGTCGACCACATAGGTTCCGTCGACGTGCTCGCAGTGTATGGCGCCGTAGCTGCCGAGCCAGAGGTCGCCAGCTCCGGAGCAGGCGAGCATGATCATGCTCTCCCCGGAGAAGAACCCCTTTGCTCCCTCCCACTTGGCGTTGACGGAAACGCCTGGCGTGCTGGCCACGTAGGAGCCCCGCTGCACGACCACTGCATTGCCATCGAGTGCGATGTGCTCCATGTCGCCAGGAGCCGCCGGTGCCAGGTCGAGTCGCTGTCCCGAGCCCGTGGCGGTGTAGGTGTTCTGGAAGAAGGACTCGCCCCCAACGGCTCTCTTGAGGCCGGCCATCAGGCCGCCCTTCGTGTTGGTCTCCATCTTCAGCTCGGGGCTCATGCCCATCATCGCGCCCGTCTCAGTGACGACCTGCTCGCCCTCGTCGAGGAGGATGTGCAGGGAGGCATAGTCCGGCTTGTTCTTGATCTGGAACTGCATGGTCGCCTCAGTCGCGCATGGGGAGCTTGGGTGCCAGAGCCTCGCCGAAGCTCTGGGGATTGCGAGTCTGGATCCAGAGTCGGCCAGATCCGGAGAATCGGCAGACGAGACCTTCGCTGCCGAAGATGAAGGACTTCCAGCCACCGCCGAAGCGCGAGATGTTGAATGTCAGGGTGTCTTCAAAGGCGACGATGTGCCCGGTGTCCACGATGTAGGTTCCATCCACGTCGATCGCCTTGATTCCGCCAAAGCTGTTGAAGGCGATGGGGCCTGTTCCGGTCGCCTTGAGCATGATCATGCCCTCGCCACCGAAGAACGTGCGCGCTCCGCCCCAGCTGGCGTCCACGTCGATGTCGACACTGCTGCAGACGTAGGAGGCCGACTGCAGGATGAGGCCACCGCCGGTCAGCTCGTGAACTGCGATGTCACCAACATGCGTGGGTGCGAGGGTGACCCGCCCGGGGGCCGAGGCCGTGAAGCGGTTCTGGAAGAAAGACTCACCAGCGACCATGCGCTTGAGACCGCTGAAGAGCCCCTTCATGAGGCCTTCGTCCTTCTTTCCGGCGGAGGTGTCCATAGTCAGGTGGCTGTCCATGCTCACCATGGCGCCGCCCTCGGCCACGACGGTCTCGCCGGCGTCCAGGTGGACCTCCGCGAGAGCGTAGGCGGGACGGTGATGTACGTCGATCCGCATGATGAGCTCCTCAGCTGCCGAAGAAGGGTGAGATCCAGGAAACGAGCGCACCGAGGTTCCGGCTCTGCAGCCAGACCGTTCCGGTGCCCTTGAACTCGAGCACGAGTCCCTCCCCGGAGAGCATGGCGCTCTTCCAGCCACCGGGCTTGCGCATCGTGTAGCTGAGGTCCCCCTCCCAGCCGACCACATGACCGGTGTCGACGAGGTAGCTCCCGTCGACCTCGACCTTCTCGATCGCCCCATAGCTGTTGAGCAGCAGGTCTCCCTTGCCGCTGCACTCCAGGAAGAAGGCTCCCTCGCCAGAGAAGAGCATCGACAGCCCACCCCAGACGAGACTCACGGAGACGCCAGGGTCCGACGCCAGGTAGGACTCGGCCTGAACGACGACCTTCTTGGTCCCATCCATCTGACGATGGATCACGTCACCGACCATCGACGGTGCGAGCATGACGGTCTGGCCGGCCTGCGTCGCTCGGAACGTGTTCACGAACATCGTCTCGCCAGCCAGAAACTTGCGGGCGAGACCAGCGAGCATGGCCTTCAGGAAGCCGATGAAGCCCCCGGAGCCGGCACCATTGAAGGTGGTGTCAACGGACAAGGCGCTGCTCATGGCGACCATGGCGCCGCTCTCGGCAACCAGCGTCTCGCCCTGGTCGAGGGTGACGACAGCCATCCCGTAGGAGGGCCTGGACTCTAGCTCGACTTGCATGCGAACTCCGTTGTGGGAGTCGACTGTGCTGAGTTGGGAGGTCGAGGTCAAGTAGGCGTGGGATCGCCGAGGGGTCAGGGACTCGCTCCACCGTCCTGGGAGCGGTTGCGCAGGAGGGAGCGGGGGCGCACGCGAGAGGGATTTCGCTCGTCATCGATCCGGGCGAGGAGATCAGGCTCGCCGCCGCGGCGAGCACTGGCGACGAAGGCCTCCCAGCTCGACTCGGGGAGCCAGGCGTAGTCGACGTCGAGGCGGACCACTCCGTCGGCACCATGCGCCGACCACTCGGCATCGCGGATTCCCCACGCGATGCGACCGATGTGGTCGCGATCGAGATGCGGCTCTGGGGCCCATGGGAGAGCCTCGCTTCCGGTCAGGTGGTCGAAGAGGAAGCTCAGGCCTTGGTGGGCAATGGTGAGGCGGGGCAGGGGACGGGGCACCGCCTCGATGAGCACGCGCCAGCGCGCGTACGGAGGGTCCTGATCGGGGGACCATCCCTGCCAGCCGAGCCATGGTGCAGCCAGCATCGCTGCAAAGAGCACGCGCTTTGCCTGGTCGCGAGCCAGTGTCAGCGAAGAGGGCACGGTGGTCGCGAGCAGCATCACGGCAACGGCAGGACCGAGCAGTGTGAGGCGATATCCGAGATCGAGGCTGTGGCTGGCCCACCAAGGGTTCGCGAGCACCAGACCGGGCACGAGCAGCATCAGCGCCGCGCTGCGACGCTCCTCGGCGCGCAGGCACGTGGCGGCGCCTGCGACCAGCGCGGGCCAGAGCAAGCACCACTCGGCGAGCTCGAGCGGTGAGGTGGGGCGCAGGGCAGCCCAGGCCACGGGCAACGGGGGCCAGGGCTGCAGCCGCAGCTGGCCTGTCAAGCGCTCGAGATCAGCCGGGTGCAGGATGTTGGGTAGCAACAGACTTGCTGCTGCGAAGGCCGCGAGCGTGGCTGCTCCCGCGATGAGCGCGCGCGACGAGACGCGCCTGCGGCCCACAGCGGTGCCGACGAGCCATCCGAGCGTGGTCAAGCCGACAAGCGCCGCACCGCTGCGGTGACCCGTGGCCGCACACACCGCTGCAACGCCCGCCAAGGGCCACCGGGCGCGGCCCCCGGCTCCGGACAGCGCACCCACGAAGACCCACCAGGCCGGCAGTGCGCCGAGGTTCTTCGGAAAGTCCGCGGCAAGGTGGGTGAGGGTGGGGGAGGCGACGACCCAGGCTGCGCAGGCCCAGGCAGCGGCAGGGCCTCCCAGAGCACGTCCGGCCCACCAGGCAGCTGGGACGCACACCGCCAGGAGGGCCGCCGCACCAAGCTTCACCGCCAAGACGGGGTCGGCACTGACCAGATGAGCACCGGCCAGCCACCAGAGCACCCAGCTGCCGTCAGGCACGTGCAGCGCTCCGGAGCTGACGGCGTCTTGCACCTGCACGACGTAGTAGTAGCCATCGGTGCCCGTGGCCTCGGGGTGCTCGGCGAGCAGGCGAAAGCGGGCGCCTGCCGCGAGCAGAGACAGCGCGGCGATGCCGATGGCATCGCTGCCTCGACGGGACTCAGTCACGCTTGGCGGGGACGAGCAGGTCGCTCATCGCAGCGCCCGTGACGATCAGGGCGTCTGCAGCAACGAGCGACTCCCGGACGGTCGCGAGGGGCACCGGATCCGCCTCTGGGTCAGGCTGCGCGACGCAGGCGATCTGGCGAGCAAGCGGGCCGCTCTGCCACTGGTCCAGCCAGGCGCGGAGCTGCGAGTCGTCGAGACTGGCGACGCGAGCCAAGCGGACGCGGCCACCGGCGACCCTCACCTGCTCGTCGCTCTCTACGGGCGCGTAGGGCTTCCAGCTCTCCTCGGTTCGATTCCGCCGACCGTAGAGCCGCAGCTCTGACCAGCCGTCAGCGACCTTGTCGAACACCCATGCCCCGTCGAAGACCTCGTCGCGGCTCGTCGTCTTCTCGGTCTCGGGGTCAGTGACGTCCTGGGTCTCGTACCAGACGAAGCTGTGGTTGCTGCGGAGCTTGAAGGTGGAGGCAGCGACCTCGTCACCGTCACACAGGCTGGTCCAGGGAGCGTCGAGCACCTCTGCGACCGGCTGCTCCTGAAGCGACCTCAGCTGCTGCCGGAGGCGGGCGGTCTGCCCGCTCACCTCGATGCCAAAGGGTCCGTCTCGGCCGAGGAAGCGCAGCTCGCTCACCACGAGGTCGGTGTACTGGGAGCCCGGATAGGAACTGTCGATCGCCAAGCGGAGCTCTCTCCCCCTGAGCGGAACGAGCAGGCGTGCAGTCTGCATCCCCGACGCGTCGGCGAGATCGAGGTCCGTCCAGGGGCCTCCGTCCGCCGACAGGCGCAACCGGCGAGCCCGGGCATTGCGTGCGAAGTGGTCGGGAGAGCGCTGGTAGCCATTCCAGAGCTGCAGCCCGGCCACTTGGACTGACTCGTCGAGGGTGACGGTCACGATCTCGCCGATGCCATCGCCGTCGGCTCCCTCGACCCAGCCGAAGTCGAGGCGGCCGTCGAACAGAAAGTCGACCAGGTAGGGTTGCTCGGGCTCCAGCGTGCTCGACGCCTCCACTGTGGCAGTCATCCGAGTAGGTGCCGTGAAGGCCATCGACTCCTCACCTGAGAACACGAGCTCGGCGACGCAGGCAGGCCCGGTTGCTGCATCGATCCGCATGAACCAATGCCGCATGCCGATGCCGGATGGCAGCTCGAGTACGGTCGCTCCGTCGACAGCAGCGCCCGAGTTGTTGACTCGGCCATTGACGTAGTCCGTCACCTCGAACCGCTCGGCTCGGCTGCAGGGCGTGATCTCGACCCGTCGCGCGTCGATGGACTCCTCGAAGCGCACGAGCAAGCCCTCCATCGCGGGTGCGCCCTGGGGTTCCCAGGCCGTGTCGACATTGCCATCAAAGACGACGCTGGCGCCGCTGCCGGAGGTGCCCACGACCGCCTGGACGGGAACCGCGTCGGGCACAGCGCGGGCTTCGGGGGCTGCTTGGACGGGCGGCTCTTCGGGCTGGATGAGCTGGACACCGCCACAGCCGATCAGGAGCAACAGGAGGGGAGTCATCGGTCCTCTCGGGTGAGGGCCTCGGGGGGAACCGCATACGCGACCCGAGCTTGGTTGATGGCGACTATCTCGCGCCGGTTGGGCTGGTCGGTTCGGAAGCGGTCCAGCCGATTCTCACGCCAGATGCCATCCTGCCGCTCGACAAACCGGTGCCAGACCTCCTCCACGCGCCACTCGTGCGTTGGAGCGTGCTGGGTGGTCATCGCGCCGAACAGTCGGCCATCAGCCACGCGCAGATGCAGGCGCACCGCCGCAGCGTGGGGATTGGACAGCCGGAGGTCGCGAGTGGGGTGAAACACCGTCGCGCCGCAGCCGAACGGCACCGTCCGCTCGCTGTCCGGGAACAGATCCAGTGCGTGCCGGTGGCGCTCCAGGATCGCCAGCCCGCTGTGGAGTGCGAGCCAGAACACCAGGTTGGCGACCTGGCAGGCCCCACCTCCGGTCCCGCGTGACATGCGCCCGGCATGAAGCTCGGGACCCTTGGCAAAGCCTCGTATTCGGAGGGGAGGACCGACCTGGGCATGCCATGAGAACTCGTCTCCTGGCGTGATGACCGTGCCTTCGAGCAGCTCGGCCGCGCGGCGGACGTTGGTCTCCTTGGCGTGCTGCAGCTCCTCGTCGTAGGTCGTGCCAGGGCGTCGGAGGGGGCTGGAGCGGCGGCACCAGACATGCGGCCAGGGCCTCAGGTCCTGTTGGAGGCGGCGCGTTGGTGTCAGGTAGTGGCGCAGAACGGCGGGAGCACGACGGGCTCGGATCCGGGCCCCGATTGGGACCAGCTGCTTGAGAGTCCTGCCAGGGAGCAAGCGCGCGCGCAGCGCGGGGATGGAACGGGTAGGGTCGCGAATCGGCTGCCCTCGGCTGTGCCGAATATAGTCGCTTCATGCTCACCTGGGTCGTCGGCGTGGTGTCGGCGGCGGGAGCCTGGACCCTGGCGGGGCTGGCTCTCGACGCCTACGGGCGGCGCCCGCTGCCATCGGCGCCGGTTTGGGCGCCAGCCAGATCGCCACGCCCAACAGCACGGCCACACCGGCCGCGGCCCAGCCCCCGCTGTGTTGCGGCGCCGGCGCCGGCGCCTCTGC
>PKDJ01000231.1 GCA_002862545.1 Pseudomonadota bacterium | reverse complement strand
CTCGGGCACCGTCCCGGCCTGCTGCCGACCGACCAGGGCTTCGACGACTTCTACGGCATCCCGTACAGCAACAACCAGCACCCGCTGCCGC
This sequence comes from Pseudomonadota bacterium, assembly GCA_002862545.1. Classification (GTDB taxonomy): domain Bacteria; phylum Myxococcota_A; class UBA796; order UBA796. The sequence continues at coordinate 6,771 of PKDJ01000231.1, read as the reverse complement.
TGATGCGGAACACCGAGGTGCTGCGGCGTCTGCCTGAGCAGCCGCTGCTCGAGGGCCCCTTCACTCAGGCGGCGGTGACCTTCCTGGAGCGGGTCGCGGGCGGCGACGACCCGTTCTTCCTCTACATGGCCCACTCCGCGCCGCACTACCCCTGGCGGGTGGCGAGCGAGGACCGCGGCGTGTCGGAGCGGGGGCTCTACGGCGACGTGGTGGAGCGGATCGACTGGAGCGTGGGCGAGGTGCTCGCGGCACTGGAGCGGCTGGGGCTCGCCGACGAAACGCTCGTCGTCTTCACCTCCGACAACGGGCCGTGGCTGCACCCGTCGGTCAAGGCCGGCAGCGCCTACCCCTTCCGCGGCGGCAAGGCCGACACCTGGGAGGGCGGACTCCGTGCTCCGTGCATCGTGCGCTGGCCCGGCGAGGCGCCACCGGGCGTCGTCTCCGGGGAGCTGCTGACGACCCTCGACCTGCTGCCCACCTTCGCGCACCTCGCCGGTGCGACCCTGCCGGGCGTGCCTCTCGACGGTCGCGCCGAGCCCGACGCCCTCCGCGGCGGGGCGAGCTCACGCACGGAGCTGGCGTACTACGCGCGGGGGCGGCTCGAGGCCCTGCGGATGGGGAACTTCAAGAGGGTCTTCGCCAACACGTCGCGGGCGGAGCCCATCCCGGCGGCGCTCTACGACCTGCAGGCCGACCCGGGGGAGCAGACGAACGTCGCCGCCACACACCCGGAGGTGGTGACGGCGGCGGATTCACGAGCAGGGGTGCTTCGCGCCGAGCTGGGTGATGCCCTCACGGGCACCGTGGGCAGCGGCTGCCGCCCCCTCGGCTCGGCCTGAGGCCTCTCTCAGTCGCGCTTGACGTAGGGCAGGAGCGCGATCTGGCGGGCACGCTTGATGGCGCGCGCGACCTGGCGCTGCTGCTTGGCCGTGAGGCCCGTGGCGCGGCGGGGCAGGATCTTGCCACGCTCGGTGAGGAAGCGCTGGAGCTTCCGGACATCCTTGTAGTCAACTACTTCGCCGGGCTGAAGCGGCGAGCTCTTCCTTCGGGCCATTCCATTCACCTTGGGACGGGGTTGAGCACCCGTGCGACGCCCTCTTCAGAGACGCCGCGATGACAGGCCCTGGCGGTTAACGTGCAGGCGCCGCAGCGTCACGCAGCAGGTTGGCAGCGCGGGCACCAGAAGGTGGAGCGTCCGCCGTGTCGGCCCCTCGCGACGGCGGTTCCACAGGCGGGGCAGGGCTGCTCATCCCGGCCATATACGGCGAAGGGGTTGGCCACGTGCTTGCCGTCGGTCATGTACTCGACCTCCTCGGCATCCGTGGCCCCGAGGGTGTAGCGAAGCTGGACGGGGATCGCCTGGGCGAGGCGCTTCCATGCGTCGGGGTCGAGGGCCGTGGCGGGGGTCGACGGATGGATGCGTGCCCGAAAGAGCGCCTCAGCGGCCTGGATGTTCCCGAGGCCCGCGAGGCGATGCTGGTCGAGCAGGGCGACCTTGATCGCCTTCCTGGTGTCGAAGCGCTCTGCGAGGGCCTCTCCGTCGGGTGGCGCGTCGAGGGCGTCGGGGCCGTGTCCTGCACAGAGCGCGCTCGCGAGCGCATCGGGTGCCACCGGGACGACGCAGCCGAAGCGGCGCATGTCGGTGAACCAGGCGACGCCGTCGCCGGCCGCCAGCCCGAGCTTGGAGAAGCGCGGCACCGTGCCGTCGGTCCGCCAGCGCCAGCGTCCAGTCATGCCAAGGTGCACCAGGAAGGCGCTCGGACCTGCGCGTAGGCCGAGGCGCTTGCCGTGGCGTGCCGTCTGGTCGAGGGTCTGGCCGACGAGGGCCTGGGCCTGGGCCATGCCGTCGGGGTGGGCATCGCGGGGCAGGGTACTCGCCTTGGAGCGGACCACCGCCGGGTCCTCGACGTGCACCGCATCGATTCGCCGACCGCCGAGCCAGCGCGCCAGCTGCCGACGCGCGATCTCCACCTCGGGAAGCTCTGGCACGAACCCTCCACTGCGTGGGGCATAGCGTGCTAACTGGGCGCACACCTCGCCTCGTGGAGCAGAGTGATGCACCTGCGCAGTGATTCCTTCCGCCCCTACGACACCCTCGACGTGCGCCTGTGCTTCGGCCGGCACGATGCGGAGACCACCTTCGCGCTGTCGTCGAACCGCAACCCGCACCTCGCGTGGTCCGACGTGCCCGAGGGCACGAAGTCCTTCGCGCTGATCTGTTTCGATCCGGAGGTGCCGTCCCGCGGCGACGACGTGAACCAGGCAGGGCGCACGGTGCCGCTCGACCTGCCCCGCGTCGACTTCTACCACTGGGTCGTGGCGGATCTGCCGGCCTCGCTGAGGGAGATCGGCGAGGGCTCCCACTGCGACGGCATCACGGCCCGAGGCAAGGCCGCGGGCCCCACGCCGGACGGCGGTGTCCAGGGCCTGAACGACTACACGGGCTGGTTCGCTGGCGATGCAGACATGGGCGGCGACTACGCCGGCTACGACGGCCCTTGCCCGCCGTTCAACGACGAGCGGGTCCACGCCTACCGCTTCCAGCTCTTCGCCCTCGACGTGGCCTCCCTCGGGCTCTCGGGGGGCTTCTCGGGCGGTGATCTGCGCGCTGCGCTCGCGGGCCACGTCCTCGCGACCGCCGAGCTGGTGGGGCTTTACCACATCAACCCCGACGCGGCGCCGAGCCGCTAGCGGGTGTGCTCCGCGGCCTGCGTGTCGGGGCGCTCGCCCTGCAGGCGCCTGCGCAGCAGCAGGTAGCCGAGCGGGGCGAAGGAGCCGGCGAGCAGGGTCGCCAGGACGTGCAGGCCCCAGACGAGCGCGCGCCGAGGGTGGCCTGCGAGGTCGTGGAAGACCCACAGGTTCACCAGCGTGAGCGCCAGCGTCAGATCCGAGAAGATCTGCGTCGTGTTGCTCGCGGCAAACGGCTGGAAGAAGCCGCTGTAGCCGTGCTCGGTCCAGGACGTGACGGTCAGCCCGCCGTGCACGACGAGTGCTGCAACCACCCCACCCAGAACGAGGCTGGGGAGGCGGTCGGGCAGGGCACGGTCGGGGCGCGTGGCCTCAGCCCTGGAGGGCGGCGGCGATGCGCTCGGTGACCTCGTCCGGCGTGCCGACGCCGTCGACCGCCTTCACCAGACCGCGCGAGGCGTAGAAGGGGATGATCGGCGCGGTCTGGGCGTGGTAGCTGGCGAGGCGCTTGCGGCAGGCCTCCTCGGTGTCGTCCTTCCGCTGCACCACGCGGTGGGCGATGTCGGCGGGGGGCGGCTTGAACTCGAGGTGGTAGATCTCGCCGGTCTCGGGGTCGGAGCGGCGGCCGGTGATCCGGTTGACGATCAGCGAGTCGTCGACCTCGAGCACCACGACGGCGTCGAGGGTGATGCCGTCGGCCTCGAGGGCGACCTCGAGGGCCTCGGCCTGCGGCACCGTGCGGGGGAAGCCGTCGAGCATGAAGCCGACGCCCACGTCGTCCATGCCGAGGCGCTCGCGGACCAGGCCGATCACGACCTCGTCGGGCACCAGCTGGCCGGCCTTCATGTAGCGATCGGCCTCTTGGCCCATCGGCGTGCCGGCCTTCACGGCGGCGCGGAACATGTCGCCGGTGGAGATGTGGGGGATCTGGTAGCGGGCCACGAGCCGGGCCGCCTGGGTGCCCTTGCCGGCGCCGGGGGGACCGATGAAGATCATGCGCATGTGCGTCTCCCTGGGTCAGGTCGCGCGGGTAACGAGGTCCTCCGCCGCGTGCCCGTGTCGGTGCCGAAGGGGCACGGAGGACCGCCGGGCTTCGACCACGAGCCGGCTGACTGACGGGTGCACCTGATCGAGACTGGCGGCCTTCGGAGGCCGACGTGCGCCGCCGCGAGCCGGAGCGTGCGGGCGGTCGGGCTGTGACGAGGACGTCCCACCCACCTCGTGCCCCGTCGGGGATAGACAGAGCCCGTGGTCATCTCACCTGACCGCCGGAGCCCCCGTGAACCACCCCAGCGGCCTGCCCGCCGCCCCCGACATGCCCCCCTGCGGCACCTGCGCCTGGGCCCGCCCCGAGCTGGGCGCGCTGCGGTGCGTGGCGACCGGTCTTGGCGAGGAAGAGGGCACGCGCCTGGCGGTGGACCAGCGCGGCTGCGCCTACTGGGAGCCCACGCCCACCTGCGGTCCCTGCGGCGCCTGCTGCCGCGAGGCCTTCGACAGCGTCGAGGTGCGGGACACGGATCTGCGCACCTTGCTGGAGCGGCCCGAGCGCATCGTCACCCACGCCGACGGCTGGCGCGACCTGCGTCGGGTGCCGTCGCCGCTGGGGGAGGGCACCCGCTGCGCCTCGCTCCAGGGTGACGGGGCCGCCGCGCCCTTCCGCTGCGACATGTACGCCGATCGGCCCGCCGCCTGCTCGGAGCTCGAAGAGGGGAGCTGGAACTGCCTCTTTGCCCGGCGGCGGGTGGGCCTCTCGCCCGGCTAGTCCTGGATGTAGCCCAGGGCCTCGAGCTGTCGTCGCAGGTCGTCCTGGCTCGCGCGGACCGTCTTCGGGTCGTCCTCGGGCCCGCGGCGGCTGGCGTCGTAGGCGGGCACGCGCGCCGTCCAGGCGTCGAGGGCCTGCTGCAGGGCGGCGTCGCCTTCGGGGTCGGCCCCCGCGCGGTCGGAGAGCTCGCCCGGGTCCGCAGACAGGTCGTACCGCTCCCGGGCGCCCGAGCGCCAGGCCACCCACTTGTCGGAGCCCCGCACCACGGCATGGCCGGTGCGCATCCACGGCTCGATGGCGACGTCGGGGTGAACGGCCTGCACGCTGCGGATCTCGCGCTCGAGCGGCAGCTCCATGGTCGCGACGACCTCCGAGGGGGTGTCGAACCAGCTGTTGCGCTCCCCCGGCGCCCGGTCCACCCCGGTGAGGGCCTCGACGGTTCCGAAGAGGTCCACCGTGCTCACCGGCTCGGCATGGCGACCGGCGGCGACGCCCGCGGGGTAGCGCACCACCAGCGGCACGTGCAGCAGGCTGTCCCACATGGCGAAGCGGTGGTTGAAGAGGTGGTGGTCGCCGAGGTTCTCGCCGTGGTCGGAGGTGAGGATCACGATGGTGTCGTCGAGGACGCCGCGCTCCTCCAGGCCGGCCATCAGCGCCCCGGTGGCGGTGTCGAGGTCGAGCAGGGCGGCGTCGTAGACCGCCCGCATCGCCTCGAGCTGGGCCTCCGAGTAGTCCTGCTTGCCGAAGTTGTAGAAGTGCAGGGCGATGTGGCTGGCGTCGGTCTCGAGCCCGAGGCGGAAGGTCGGCTCGTCCATCAGGGCGCGGCGGCTCGCGAGGGAGGGAATTCGCGGCGTGTGGGCCTCCATCAGGTTGACGAAGGCGAACCACGGCGTGTCGGGCTCGGCGCGCTGGTCGACCCACCGCAGCAGCCCCTCCCCGAGCATCGGCGCCGCCTCCTTGTAGACGGCGCGGGCCCACTCGGCGTTGCTCGCCCCGTGCTCGGGCGCCTCGTAGAGCGGCGCCAGCTCGTTGCTGCGGTCCTTGGGCAGGACCTTGCGGCGGGTGAGGGCGGCGGCGCGCTCGCGGACGGGGCCGTGCCAGGTGTTGAGCACGGTGTCGAAGCCCTGGACGAGGTTGGTGTCCTGGGAGAGCAGCGTGTTCGCGGCCAGGGCGACGGTCTGGTAGCCCTGGGCGCCGAGGTGCTCGGCGAGGGTGGTGTGCCAGGAGTCGAGCCACAGCCAGCGCTCGTCGGCGCCGGTGGCTGCCGGCGGCAGGCCCGTGAACAGGGCGGCGTGGGCGGGGAGCGTCCAGATGCCGGGGGAGCGGGCCTGCTCGAAGACGGCGGCCTCGGTGGCGAAGGACTCGAGCCACGGCGTGGTCGGCCGGTCGTGCCCGTACAGCGAGAGCCGGTCTGCGCGGACCGTGTCCCACACGATCACGAGCACGTTGGGGCGCTGAGCGGACGGCGGGGTGGCCGGTGCGGTCTCGACCCCGGGCGCCTCCGGGCCTGACGGGGTGAGGAACACCGCGGCCAGCCCACCGGCGGCGATCAGCCCGGCGAGGCCGATGGCAGCAGGACGCCTCACTCGCCCTCCACGTAGCCGAGCAGCTCCAGCTGCTTGCGGGCCGGATCACCCGGTGCGAGCGCATTCGCGGGCTGGTCGGCCTCGGTGCGGAGGGCGGGGTCGGGCAGGGTCAGGGCGTCCTGCCAGCGCTTGCCCACGGCGTTCAGGCGCTTGCCCACCGGCTTGGCGTCGGCGTCCACGCGCGGGGTCGTCTCGCCCGGGTCGGTCGCCAGGTCGTAGAGCCGGTGCTTGCCCGTGGACACGCGCAGCAGCTTCCAGTCGCCGTCATAGACCGCGTGGTAGCGCTCGCCCCAGCGGGCGGGCAGATCGGGCCAGGCCTCGCGGATCGACGGCAGGCGCGGCGTGGGCTGCACCAGGCTGGTGTGGACCAGGCCCGGGGGATCGGTCAGGCGCGGCGCTCCCTCGGGCACCGGCGCGCCGGCGGCCTCAAGGAGCGTGCCGAAGAGGCCCCGGGTGGAGGTGGGCGGCGCGAACCGACCCGCCTCGAGGGACGGGTGGCGGAGGATCAGCGGCACGTGGACCAGCGGCTCGTAGAGGCTCCAGCGGTGGTCCCACAGGCCGTTCTCGCCCAGGTGCTCGCCGTGGTCGGAGACGATCACGAGCCACGTGTCGTCGAGCACGCCGCGGCTCCGCAGGCCCGCGACCAGCGCAGCGGTGGCGTCGTCGAGGTCGCGCAGGGTGGCGTCGTAGACACCGGCGATGGCCTCGCGGTCGGCGGGCGGCACCTCGACCTGC
>PKDJ01000070.1 GCA_002862545.1 Pseudomonadota bacterium | reverse complement strand
ACGTCGCCGAGGGCGTCGGGCACGTCGTAGCCGTTGTCCTGGAGCCAGGCGACGAGGACCTCGGCGTCGTCAGCGGCCAGCGTGGTCACGTCGTAGGCCCCCACCTGCTCGTTGCCGAGGATGTCGACACCGCCCGCGTCTTCGGGCGTGCCGCCCCAGGAGCCCCCGCCGGTGCCGCCGGAGGAGGAGGAGGCGAAGTCGAGCATGTCGCAGGCGCTGTCGTCACCGTCGATGCGGAACCAGGTGGGCAGGGCAGCGGGCAGCGACTGGAAGAGGCTGCTGTGGGAGAGGAACACGTCGGGCTCGCCCTTTACGGGGATGACCCAGGCGAACTCGTCAGCGGGGCCGGCATACTCGACCTGGACGTGCATCTCGACGGTGTCGGCCTCGTGGTCTACGCCGAAGATGATGGTCTCACCCGTCTGATCGACGGGAGCGCTCTGGTTGCAGAAGAAGCCACCACAGGCGAGGGCGGCGTTCGGGGCAGCGAGTGCCAGCAGGGTCGCGGTCAGGGTGCGCATGAGGTCCTCTCCGTTTGCTCACTCCGAGCATGGGCCTCCGACGGGAGGCTGTCCATTCAGAACCGCACAAACCATGCGTCAGAAGCGCGGTGGTGTGTGCAGAAAAGCCATATTTGGGCTGGAGGTGTGGGGTCGACGCGCCGGCGGTGTCGAAAAAGTTGGACGCCTGATTCGGGGTGAGCACGACACACGGTGCACGGCGTCGTCCGCAGGTTGGGCATGGACACGGGAGGTTCCATGCCAGGCAAGCAGTACCGCAAGCATGAGTCGCTGAAGCACGCCGAGACACAGGCCCAGGACGCCACGCCCGACTTCGGAGACAACTTCAGGACCAGGTGGTCAGTCGACTGAAGCCCACGCCACCCCCGTTCCGCCAAGACGAGGGGATGATGGGCAACCTCTGGAAGAAGTACTGGCATGGAGATCACAGCGTCGACGAGCTGAAGGAGCGGGCCGTCGACCGCTCCGAGATGGGCTACTTCGCCAAGAAACTGGACGATCTCAAGCCGATCACGCCCGAGCAGAAGGCCTTCATGGACGCGACGAGCGACAGGGTGAAGGCGCTTCGAGAGAGCGCCAAGTCCATCAGCCCGCAGAGTGCGACGCATCAGGAGTACGCTGAGCTGGCCCAGACCGTCTCGACGGGGATCAGCACGGCCAACGACGCCTCTGACTACTTCCCTCCGGCCAAGGTTGTCACCAAGCCAGTCCAGACGCTTGCGCAGCCGATCCTGAGCCTGGTCCAGGGCCATCAGCTGGACATGAGCAGCCAGGCGCTCGCCGTGCCCGCCAAGTACGAGACGACGGGCCAGCTCGAGGCCCTGAGCAAGATGGACAAGGCGACGGCCTCGGAGAAGAAGTGGGAGGCCGTTCCGGTGATCGGAAAGGTGCGAAACCTCGTCTCCGACGACAAGAAGCAGGCGAAGATCACGCTGGCCGATTCGGTGATGTCGGGCCCGACTGAGGAGGACCAGGACGCCGAGGTGATCCACCAGCCGACCAACCGTCGCGACAGCGACGACTTCGACGACCTGTTCAGCTCCTGAAGCCCGGACGGTCACGCCGCGTCGCCACGCGGTCGGTGCCGGGCGTTGCCTCAGCGCGCCGGGGTGCCGGAGAGCAGCTCGGCGGCCCGAAGGCTGCACGGTGTCCGCCACCGATCGGGGTAGTGCTCGGGAGAGCGCATGGCGAAGTCGTGCTTCACGTCGATGACCAGCTCGCCGTGTCGCGGCAGGATCAGCAGGTGCTCGTCCGAGGGCGCGTGGGTCGCGGGCTCCCCGAGCGGCAGGAACAGCAGGCCGAAGGACTGGTGGCTGCCGTTGAAGCGGGTGAGCGTGACGCCCAGCAGCGGTCGTCCCAGGAGGGGGGGCGCGTCGGGGTCCGCTCCGAGGATGTAGGCGTCCAGCCAGAGCTCCTGTCCGTGAGCGTCAGGGGGGCCTTGGTGCTGCAGCAGGGCCCGCACGCCCTCTCCTGCGGGGACGTGGTCATTCCCGACGCAGAGAAAGCGCGGACGGTAGGCCTCACGCGGGCACTTGACGAGCAGGTACTCGCCGACGGGGAGTGACCCGACCACCGCCGTCATGCTGGCGCTCGCGTGGGTTGCGAGGAAGTCCAAGACCTCCGTCGACAGCACGTCGTCGTGAGGGGCGGTGGGTGCCTGCTCGGAGGTGTCTGTGTGCGCGATCTGGATGTTCTCGGACGCGATGGACGATGGGATGGTGAGCTGCAGCTGGCAGCGCGCACCCACGTAGAGCGTATAGAGGCGCCCCCGCCCTCGGGTCTCTGGCTCCCCCCGCACCATCGTGACGGCTCCGCCCTCGTGGACCTCCATCGAGGCGATGCGCTCGGAGAGGGGGTGAAGGGTGTGCCGACGCAGGCTCACGTCGTCTCCGTTGGGTGCGTAGATGCGGGGCAGCTCGCCTGCACGGCGTCATGAATCCGACTGGCCAGCGGCGCGTCTCGAACGGGCTCGAGCAGGGACAGCAGGCTGTGCCGGAGGTCTGGGAGATCGTCGAGGGGCTTCGCCAGGGCCTGGAAGGCGTGGAGGGGGTAGCGGCCGTCGCTCGAGCGACCCAGCCGCGTATACACGACGGCTAGGCCGAGCTCGATCATTCCCTCCAGAGGTGGGAATTGGCCTGCGGGGATGGCGCGCTTGATGGCGAATGGACCAATTGTCTGCATACAACAGTGTACTTCAGCAGCAGCGGTAGAGCCCGGGAGTGTGATGCCAGAGACGGAGCAGGCCGCACCACGTGGTCACGGGACTCCGCGAGAGGGCGAGCGCGGCTTCCCTCGACTCCTTCGTGACGTGGGTCCGCCGACGTGGAATCCGAGGGCGAAAAACGAGTGCGCTGGGCCCTAGCCCAGCTCGTCCGGGAAGTGCTTCATCGCGGAGGTCAGCGGGAGGCTCGCGACCATCCCCAGTCCGCAGATGCTGCCCTGGTCCATCTCCCAGGCCACGGCCTCGACGTTCGCCAGCGCCTTCGCGTCGCCCTCGCGGAAGCGGTCGAGGGCCTGGCGCTGCATGCGGCAGCCGATGCGGCACGGCGCGCACTGTCCGCAGGACTCGTCTTCGAAGAACACGGCCTGCCACTTCGCGGCGTCGACCATGGAGACCGCCTCGGAGAGCACGACGACCCCGGCGCTGCCGAGCATCGAGCCGACCTTCGCCAGGTGTCCGAAGTCGAGAGGGGTGTCGCGCAGCGACATGGGCAGGAAGCCGGAGGAGGCCCCGCCGGGGCTGAAGGCCTTGGGCGTGCCGACGTAGCCGCCGGCGGCCTCGACCAGCTCATCGAGGGTCGCGCCCAGCGGCAGCTCGTAGACGCCTGGCCGCTCGACATCCCCCGAGATGCAGTAGAGCTTGGAGCCCGGCTCGGTGCGCCCCTGGTCCTTGAACCAGGCCCCGCCGCGGTGGACGATGGCGGGCACGCAGGCGAGCGTCTCGACGTTGTTCATCAGGGTGGGCTTGCCCCACAGGCCCTGCTGCGTCGGGTAGGGCGGCTTGAGGCGCGGCATGCCGCGTCGGCCCTCGAGCGCCTCGAGCAGGGCCGTCTCCTCGCCACAGATGTAGGCGCCGTGGCCGGTGACCACGTGCACCCGCAGGTCGCCCCAGTCGGCCTCGGCGATGGCCGCGCGGAGCTGCCGGAGGGGCCGCGTGAACTCGCCACGGATGTAGATGTAGGCATCGCTCGCGCCGACCAGCCAGGCGGCGATCGCCATGCCCTCCAGCATCAGGTGGGGGCGCCGGAGCATCACCTCCCGGTCCTTGAACGTGCCGGGCTCGCCCTCGTCGGCGTTGACCACGACGTACTTGGTCTCGGCAGCCTCTCGGCGGACGGCATCCCACTTGAAGTGAGCGGGAAAGCCCGCCCCGCCGCGGCCCTGGAGCCCTGACGCCTTCAGCTCGGCGAGGACTGCGTCGCGCCCCAGCACCTTGGCGCGAGCGAGGGCTGGCCAGCTCGGGTCGTCAGTGCCCGCGAGGTTCATCGGCAGCTCGGAGTCGTCCGGCGAGACGCCGCCGCGAGGGCCCCAGGCCACCAGCTCCAGGTCGGCATCGACGGCGACGGGTGCGCGGTCGCACTGTCCGAGGCAGGACACAGCCTCGTGGGGCACGCCCGCTGCCTCGAGCTCGGCCAGCTTCTCGGCCGCCCCGGCCATCATGCAGGAGAGCCCCTGGCAGACGCGCGTCTTCGCGCCTGGTCGCGCTACGAGGGTGTAGAAGGTCGCTACGCCATAGATGTCGGCCTCGGGCACGCCCGTCTCGGCCTCGATGCGCTTGGCGACGCCGGGTGCCAGCCCGCCGTGCTCCTCCAGCAGCTCGAGCACGCGGTGGCGCTGCGCCCCCTTTCGCTCCATGGGACCTCCTGGCCAGAGGATAGCAGCGCGGAGCCGCGTCGGCGGATGTTGTACAGTCCGCCCGGGGAGGTGCCATGCGATGGGTCTACGTGCTGGCTCTGTTCACGGCCTGTGCCGGGACGAGTGAGCTGGACAGCGCCGGCGGCAAGAAGGCGGTGACGACGGACGCAACCGGGACGTCATCGAGCACCTATCCGACGACGACGACTGAGCCGACGACGACGACGGAGCCGACGACGACGACGGAGCCGACGACGACGACGGAGCCGACGACCTCCACGTCCACCACGGCGCCCTGCACCGAGCTCGGCGCGCTGACCCTCGACGAGGATGCCGTCGACGCGTGGTGGTGGGGCCAGACTGCGGCCCCGTCCTGGGAGCTGTCGGCCACGATCACGGTCGCGCCCTGTGAGGCCTTCGACGTGTCGGCGACCGTGCCCTGGCTCGCAGGGACGCTCGAGGGCGAGACCCTGCGGATCGACGTGCTGCCCGACGTGCTGCTCTCCGGACGCCACACCGGGCGCATCGAGATCCGGGACGTCGATGCGGCGGATCTGCTCGCCTCGGTGGAGGTCTCGGTCGACGCTCTCGCCGATCCGAAGCGGGCGGTGAGTCGGCACGTGCTCGTGATCGGGATCGATGGACTCGACGGCGTGGAGCTGGACTCCATCGAGACCCCCTGGCTCGATCGGCTCGCTGCGGGGGGCGGGTCGACCAACCGCGCCAGCACTCAGCTCACCGGAGCGACCAGCTCGGGCCCCGGCTGGACGAGCATCCTCACGGGCGTCGAGGTCGACGATCACGGGGTGGTCTCCAACGGCGGCTACGCCGACCGGAACTTCGAGTGGCGCACCTTCCTCGACTACGCCCACAACGAGCTCGGCCTGTCGACCATGGGCAGCATCCAGTGGGACGACATCTTCGACATCGTCGAGCCGGGTGTCCTCGATGCCACGGCTGAGGGCAGCCAGACGGCGGTGACGGATGCGATGGTCGGGGCGCTGCGCTCAGGCCTCCACCAGGCCCACTTCGCCCACCTCGACGATGTCGATGGCGCGGGGCACGGCCACGGGTTCCTGGCCTCCGAGCCGGCCTACGTCGATGCTGTCCAGCGCGCGGATGCCGACGTGGGGCGGATGGTCGAGGCGATCCTCGATCGGGCGACGGTCGCCGATGAGGCCTGGCTGATCGTGGTCACCTCCGACCACGGGGGTGACGCTGCCGGCACCCACGGGACGATGGCTCCGGACTACCGCGACGTGCCCCTGCGGGTGGCGGGCTCGTCCGTGCCCGTCACGGAGATCGTGGGCGGCAGTCACATGGACGTGGCGCCCACAGCGCTGTCCTTCCTCGGGCTCGATCCGGTGGTCCTAGGCCTCGACGGCGTGGACCGCTCGGCACCCCGCGAGGGCCTGTGCGCCGACGGGCTCGATGACGACGGCGACGGCCTGGTCGACTGCGCCGACCCAGACTGCGACGCGGCGGTGGACTGCTGGGAGTGCCCCGACACCGACCTCGGCAGCGCGACTGGTCCGACCGTGATCGACCTGGAGACCCCCACGGAGTCCGTCCTCGGTGGCTCCTGCGGCGGAGGTGCCGGCGCGGAGCTGATCGCAGGCTGGACGGCACCCGCTGCGGGCCGGTGGGTGTTCCACACGATGGATGCCTACCGGGACACAGTGCTCTACCTGCGCGACAGCGACTGCCGCGGTCCAGAGCTGGCCTGCAGTGACGATCACGGCGGAGCCGCCCGCTCGGCGGTCGCCGTCGAGCTGTCCGAGGGCCAGCGGGTGTCGGTGGTCGTCGACTCGGCGGCGGGCGCCTCGGGGGCCACCTCCCTCGGCATCCACCCGTTCACCGCGACCTGTCCGGATGGGGAGCTGGCAGGGCTCGAGGAGGGCATGCCCTACGTGGCCTCCGAGAGCGCCCACCTGGGCAGCTGTGTGCCCGCCGTCGGCGACCGGTGGCTGACCTGGACCGCGCCCGAGACGGGCCGCTGGACGCTCTCCACTGCGGGCTCGGACTTCGACACGGTGCTGTACGTGCTCGACGCCTGCGGAGGCGCCGAGCTGGCCTGCAACGACGACGGCGACGGCCTGACCAGCGAGGTGGTGGTCGATGCGGTCGCCGGGGACGAGCTGATGATCGGCGTCGGCAGCTTCGCGGGACGCTCGGTCTCGGGCTGGCTGGAGCTCTCGGCGGGGCTCTAGGAGGCTGGGAAGGGAGCCGGCGACCGACCGCAGCACCCAGCGCCCTCGGCCAGGAGCCGCCTGAAGGAAGCGTCGAGCGTGCGAGGCCTCTTCAGCGGCCTGCTAGGCGCCGGAGTCGGTGGGGGCCGTCGTGGTGGCGAGCCCTGTGTCGGCGGAGTCGGTGAACGAGTCCGACGGACGTGCGCTGTCGCTGGTGTCGGCTGGCTCACCGACGAGGGCGAGCAGCGGCACGGCGACGCTGGGGCTCGTCGGGTCGTTGCTGTCGATGACGAGCTGACCGGCGTA
>PKDJ01000265.1 GCA_002862545.1 Pseudomonadota bacterium | reverse complement strand
TCCCCCTCGCTGAGCACGTGGCGCTCGTCGACGAACATCCGGCTCCGGGCGATCACCTTGCGGCCCGAGACCTGGTGGATCGAGGCACGCAGGGTCAGCGGCTGGAGCAGGGGGGTGGCGGCGCGGTAGCGGATGTCGAGGTTCGCTGCGAGCACGGTGTGGCCGTTGTGGTGGGCGCAGTACCCCATCGCCTCGTCGTGCACGGCTGCGAGGGCACCTCCGTGAGCATGCCCTGGGGGCCCCTCGGCGAGGGGTCCGAACCACACCCGCGCCAGCAGCTCGCCCTCACGCACGTACATCGCGACGCGGATGCGCTGCCCCTCCGGCTCGTCGGAGACGAAGGACCGTGTGTGGGCGCGCCAGGGAAAGGGAGGCAGCGGGCTCCAGCCTGTGGGTGCGGAGAGGTCGACCATGCGGCCGGCTATCGGAGCGCGTGTCGGGGAGCTATGGCGAGCAGGCTGCTCGATGCCGTTCGCGATCTTCGGTTGGTCCGGCGCGGCGCAGGGGGTAGGCTGTGGGCATGCCCAGCTACGACATCCGACCGCTCGATCTGACCTCGAACACCGAGGTCGACCACGTCTGCGTCTACAGCCTGATGACGCTCTGGGAGTCGCGTCCTGAGATGCGCGTCGGGCCCAGTCAGCTGCCGCACTTCGGCTTCGAAGAGCACAAGCAGATCATCCTGGCAGGCGCCGACAGCCCGAACCATCAGTTCTTGGTGGCGCGCGACGCGGATCTCCGCGTGATCGGGCACTCGATCGCGGTCATTCGCGAGGGAGAGGCGCCCTACGGCTACCTGTGGAGCCGCTACGTGCTGCCGGCCTACCGGCGCCAGGGGATCTCCCGGGACTTCCTCAACCGCAACCTCGCCTGGATGCGGTCGCGGCCGGTCGCCTACTGCGAGGTCCACGTGCACGTCGACAACATGGCGCTGCGGGGCATGTATGAGCGTGCCGGCTTCAAGGCGGTGGACCGGCGCACCGAGCGCTGGACCTACCTCGTCTACCGGCACGACCTGCTCTGAGGCGGTCGCTCAGCCCAGCGCGGGTGCAGCCGAGCCCATGCCTCGCCGCTTGCGGTCCACCGGTCGCCAGTCGGTGACGTGGTCGGTCGGGTGCACGGGGTCGTCGAAGGCCTGGCGGGTCACGGCGTCCATGTCGGTGACGCCGCGGGTGCGGGCGTAGATCGTCTTCCGGTTGTGGGCCAGGAAGTACAGCCGGAAGGGGAACAGGGACTTCACGACGCAGACGTCGGCTCGCCACGGGTTGAGTCCGACCATGCCGTAGAACGAGGGCTTCATCGCCATGGGGGCGTGCTCGGTGACGACCAGCTTGACGTGGTCGAGATCGAGCACGAGCATCCGGCCCATGTTGGGGTGGGTGTGGCGCCGGATGAGCGTGCCTCGCACGATGAGCGGTGTGTTCAGCTCGGGGTGCAGGCGCCCGCCGACGGTGACGGTGAGGGTCTGGCCGAGGGGCGTGTCCCAGTGCTCGTCGGCCACGACCGCGTCGCGGATCGGGGCGTAGGTGAGCAGGCCCTTACCCTCCTCGAGGAGGGCCCGGAGCAGGCGCGTGTTCTCGCCGGCCGCGCCTGCACTGACGATGTCGCTCGCGTCGCACATGCACACCGTGCCCAGGCGCCTCGCGAGGCGCGCAGTCCGCGCCTGGGCGATGGCCTCGGTGGCGGTCGGAAAGACCGGCGCCTGCTCGTGGCGAACGCGCCAGGCCAGCTCGGCCAGCTCCTCGGCGATGGCCTCGGCGAGCGCGGTGTCGCCGTCGGTGACCACGTGGGTCGACCAGCCCAGCTCGGGGTTCACGTTCCAGATGTGGCACATGAAGAGGGAGCAGTAGAGCACGCGCGGGTCGCGCTCGAGCTGCTTCATCCGTCGGAAGAGAGGGCGCATGGTCGGCAGGAAGTCGATGGTCGTGCCGCCGCCGAGCACCAGGGGCAGAGAGCGCCACGCCGTCGTGGGGCGGACCTCCCCCAAGACCGTGCGGATCAGCATCTCACCGGCCCGGTAGCCCACCTGCGCGTGGTCGCGATGCGGGTTGGTGCGGTAGGCGGCGAGGATGTCGATGTTGTCGACCTTCCGGGCGTTGAGCTGGCCGTGCAGGTCGAGGGTGACGGCGATGGGGGCGTCGCCCATGACCGAGCGGGCTGCCTCGAGGAAATCGGCCTCGGGATCGACCACGCCCTCGGCCCCGAGCGCGCCGTGGAGCGACATCATCAGCCCGTCGAGGGGCCCGGCGTCGCGCAGCTCGCGCACCAGACGGTCGAGGAAGTAGGCGAAGGTCTCCTGAGACAGGGGCCCGCTGGGAATCGCCCAGGCGCTGAACAGCGGCACCAGCTCGATGCGGTCTCCGCCTAGCTTCGTGGCGGCCTTCACGAAGCCAGAGAGCTCGGCGTTCTTCATGAAGCCCGGAGCCTCGACCTCTCGGGGACCGCAGATTCGGGCCAGCTCCTGCCCCTCGGCCCAGTGGGTGCGGTGGAAGTCCTCGAGGGTCGACAGGACAGGGGAGAAGCTGTTCGTCTCCTGCGAGATCCGGAGGTAGGCGACGCGCTTCGTCATCGGCGGCCGCCCATCGCGCGGATGCGGTCGAGGCCGTCGATCACGGCCGGACCGTACTTGTCGACCATCTTCGACATCCAGTCGTCGGACTCGAGCTCGTCGAGGTCGCCGTCGCCTCCGTCGTGGGCGTACATCTGCTCCATCACCTTGCGGACGCTGGACGAGACCAGCCGCCGGACGGGCACCTTCGCCATCATCCCGTACATGGCCGCCTCGCCCTCCTTGGCGAGCTCCGGGTTGGCCTTGACCAGAGCCACCGCCTCGGCGACGTCGGCCAGGTAGGTGTCGAGCACGGGGAGGTTCGAGGCGTTGACGGTGCAGTGGATGGAGGGCGGCTTCTGCTGCCGGTCGACGCTCCAGCCCTTCTCGGCGAGCTGGTCGGCCACCGCGTACGTGTCGACGCCGTCGCAGGTCCACGTGACGATGGTGCTGTGGCCTGCGCCGAGCATGCGAATCTCGGGGATCGCGGCCAGGCCTGCACGGAGGCGGGTGGCTCCCTCGAGCGCCTGCGCGGCGAGCGCGAGGTAGCCCTCCTCGCCCATGTGCATCATCGAGGCCCAGGCGCCCGCGATGCAGCCCCCGGGGCGGGTGCCCTGCATGGTCGGTGACACGTACACCCCGCCGGGCCAGTCCGTGGACACGAAGAACTGGTGCCTCAGGTAGGACATGTCGCGGTAGACGAGGACGGACGCCCCCTTGGGAGCGTACCCATACTTGTGGACATCCGCCGAGATCGAGGTGACGCCGGGGACCCGGAAGTCCCAGCTGGGGATCGGGTGGCCCAGTCGCTCCAGGAACGGGAGGATGAAGCCGCCAAAGCAGGCATCGACGTGGAAGGGGATGCGCTTCTTCTCGGCGATGGCCGCCAGCTCTTCGATGGGGTCGACCACGCCGTGCGCGTACTGGGGGGCGCTGGCGGCGATGGCGATGGTGTTGCGCCCGATCGCGCGGCGCATGGCCCGAACGTCGGCCCGCTTGTCAGGTCCGACTGGGATCTTGCGGAGTCGGACGCCGAAGTAGTGCGCGGCCTTGTCGAAGGCGACGTGGATGGTCTCGGGCACCACCATCTCGGGGTGGCGAATCCACGGCCAGCGTGCGCGCGCACGCTCTCGGTAGGTGTGCACCGCCAGCAGGATGGACTCGGTGCCGCCGCTGGTCATCGTGCCGACCGTGGTCTCGGGACCGGTGAGCAGGCCCGCGGTCATCTGGACGACCTCGCGCTCCATCCGGCGGAGGCTCTTGAAGGCGAACGGATTGAGGCCATTGGTGGCGAGGAAGAGGTTGTTGGCGCGCTCGGTGACGTGGTGGTGCTCGTCGCCCGGCCAGTAGACCATCGACCACGTGCGGCCACCGACGAAGTCGGCATCATCTCCCTTCATCGCACGCATCTGCTCGAGGAGAGCCTCTCCGTCGATGCCGGTCTTCGACAGCTGTGCGCGCTCCATGGGACGACCTCTCTAGTTTAAACGATCGTTTGATGTATAGTCCCCAGAGCGGTCTCTGTCGAGTGGAGGGGAGTGGCGTCAGTAGCAGCGCCCCCAGCACTCGCGGGGCCAGCTCGTGCCCTGCGCCCAGGCGAAGTCCGGCCCGGCACCAATGCGATCGGCCGGGGGCAGGTCTTCGGGCGGAGAGCTCTGGCCTGCGCGGTCGTCACCCCAGCAGGTCACGGCGCCCATCAGGTCCAGGGCGCAGCTGTGGTAGTCGCCGGCCACGAGATCGGTCCAGACGAAGACGGTCTTCGGTGCGGCGAGCTGACCCCAGGTGTCGTCGCCGGTGCAGGCGATCTCCCCATCGGTGAACAGCGTGCAGGTGTGGGCCACGCCATGGGCGATGACCATGGGCTCCACGCCGTCGCAGTCCTCGTCGATGCCGTCGGCGATCGCGTCGATGGCGGCCGGGTGGATGCTGGGATCCCAGTCGTCGCAGTCTCCCTCGAGCGGAGCAAAACCGTCCCCGTCGAGATCGGTCGTCGACAGCGCGCAGCCCACGAGCAGGAGTGGCCAGAGCCTCACCACAGGCGCACCCCGAAGGCTGCGCGCACGATGGGCTGCGCCATCGGCCGGATGCGGCGGCCGGCCTGGCTGGCGACCCACACCAGACCCTGGTCGAACGACATCACCCAGCTGCCGGCCGCGACGTGGACGTGCAGCGTCGCGGTCCCTCCGGTCGCGAGCTCGGTCCGCAGTCCGACCCGGCCGTCACCCGTCGAGCTGCAGGGCCGCGGGCGCTGTCCGCCTGGATGGACGGCGTCTCGCCAGTAGCCACCGAGCGAGGTGGCGGGTCCGAGGCCGAGGTGCTGCATTCGGCCTGCGTCGATGGGGACGGTCCAGTTCCAGCCGGCCCGTGCCGCGAGGTGGCCGCCGGTGAAGCAGGCGATGCGCTCGTCGGCCCAGGTGACGGGACCCTTCGGCAGCGTGGCGAGCTCGGCCCCGAGCACGGGGCGTCCGCGGCCGAGATCGCGGGGCATCCACCACGCGGCGGCACCCAGTCCGGCTGGCGGGAGGGGGCCGTTGATGCCGCTCGCGGACACCAGCCCCTCGGCCACGAGCATCCGCGTGCGCACGGAGAGCTCCTCGGCGGGCTCCACCCACTGTCCTGGCTGGAGGGTCATGCGCTGGTCGAGGAGCGTGTCGCGCCGCAGCGAGCCGTCGCCACGCTCCGCATCGCGCAGCACACGCAGGCGGTGACCGCCGGGTGCGATGGAGGTGGGCTCGGTGACGATCGCGGACCCATCCAGCTCGACGACCCAGCCGGGTGGCTCTCCGGGAAGGCTCACGACCGACTGGGTCGGCACCGCGCTGCACTGGCTCAGGTGCAGGTTCTCTCCGTCCCAGTCCCGGGCGATGGGACGCTGCAGGCCGTTGCGGTCCGCGTCAGTGCGCGCCTGAGCGTAGATGTGGGCCTCACGCAGTCCGACGCAGGCGTCGCCGTCGAGGTCGCCCTCACCGTCACGCAGGGCGGAGAGGAGGTGATGGGTGTAGACGGAGCCCCGGTACTGGACCGACTCCTCGGCTTGCTCGAAGAAGCGGGCGGCGTAGAGGCGGTGGTCGCCGCGGCGCAGGTCGACGGGCGACGCGCTCTTCGGAGTGGCTCCAGGCAGGCTCGGCGCGTCAGCGGTCTTGCCTCCGTCACCCGCGAAGCAGGTGTCCTGGATCACCACCCGGTGCTCGGCATCGAACTCCGCGAGGCGGGCGTCGAGCCGGTCGACCGAGAATCCGGTGCCACCGAGATCGTCCAGCCGGGTGTCAGTGAACACCAGCATCCGCTGGAGCTGGCCGCGATCCTGATGAACGACGCCGTGACCCGAGAAGTACACGAGCAGGGTCCCACCGCGATGAAGGTGGCGGGATGCCAGGTCCAGCGCATGCTCCATCTCGGCGCGCTCGACCTCGGTCGTCAGCCGGATCACGGAGAACCCCTCTCCACTCAGCCAGTCTGCGACCTGCATCGCGTCGCGCGAGGAGTAGGTGAGGCTCGGGAGTGCGGGGTCGTGGTGGCAGGGAACGCCCACCACGATGGCGAGCTTCGACACGCCGCCCACCGGGAAGGCCTGGAGGCCCGGTGGACCTGTGAGGCCCGCCTCTCGGTCGGCACGCTCGACGCAGCGCGACCAGGGGTCGACGGGCTCTGCATCGAGCACCGGCGCTGCCAGGGCTCCGAGCACGAGCCACGCGATCACCGCACCTCCACCTCGACCACGTGCACGGGGTCTGTGCACTCAACATAGTCGGTGGTCGAGACGGCAAAGGTGTAAACACCGGCTTCACCGAAGGCGAAGGCCTGACGGCGGCCGTCGACGCTCAGGTCGATTCGGCCAGGCGGGAGGCTCCCGCGCCAGACCACGCCGCGCTCGGGTCCGCTGACACACACCGCGAGGCGGGACTCGGCGGTGGCGGCGACGGCCAGGTAGACCGACGCACCAGCGGCCGGCGTCCCGTCGAGCTCGAGTCGCAGGTCGCGCGTGGTCAGGGCGTTGCCCTTCGGGCGCATCCCGACCAGGTCGACGAAGGCCGGTGGGGACCAGTCAGGCGCCGGCCGGGGGGCGACGGCGACCGCGGGTGGCGGTGCTGCCTCCGCAGGTGCGGCCTCGGGCACCTCGGCGACGGGCAGCTCTGGGGTGGAGGGCGGCGCCACGGGGGCCGCAGCCTCCGACGGTGCCGGGACGCTGGGGACGGTCGGCGTCGCATCCGGCGAGGGGGCGAGGGCCCGCGGCGGCACGGGCGCGAGCGGGAGGTCCTGTGGTGGACTGTCGAAGCTCCCGATGGCGACGAGCACGGCCGCCGCGGCCAGCATGGCCGGTGCGGCCCAGCGGAGCCATGGACGGGACGGCCGCTGCTTCACCGCTGCGAGCAGCTCGCGCTCCCCCGCAGTCGGCGGGAGAGACGCGGCCAGGGCATCCCAGCCGCTCTGGCCAGCCTG
>PKDJ01000108.1 GCA_002862545.1 Pseudomonadota bacterium | reverse complement strand
GTGTCTGTGTCTGTGTCTGCGTCTGCGTCTGCGTCTGCGTCCGCGTCTGCGTCCGCGTCTGCGTCCGTCTCGGTGGCGCTCGTCGTGGTCCCGGTGTCGGACTTCGATGGGCTCGGGGCCGCGCCGTCGCAGGCGACGGCCATCAACAGGGCTGGAAGAAGCTTGCAGCGCACAGGGACCTCCGACGGCATGCCCTAACCGCACGCTAGCTGGCTCGGGGCTCACTATGTGGCGCCAATGTCTGGCCAATCGCAGCAGCACCTTCGATGCGTGGTAGCGTGTCGCGATGCGTCTTCGCACCGCAGCCCTGCTCCTGTCTCTGTGTCTGCCCAGCCTCTTGGTCGCTGGGGAGCTCCGAGCCGCTGAGCCGCAGACTTGGCAGGAGTTTCGAGACGACACGGGCCGCGAGTGGGATGCTCGGGCTGTCGTCGCGTCGGGGCGCGGCCAGGTGCGCTCCCGATTTTTTGCGGGTGAGGTCGACTTCGCCGAGGCCTTTCCCGGGCTGATCGATGTCCGAATCGAGCGCGAGGACGTGGTTCGAGGACGCTTGCTGGCGCTCGACGAGGCCGCGATTCGGCGTGCGGCCGAGGCTGCTGCCCCCCTTCCCGCGGATGCTCCAGCGCGTGTACTCGCCGAGCTCGGAGAGTCCCGCGCGCGCGCGCTGGAGGCAGAGACCGAGGCCGATGCTCACGAGCGCCGTCTGCTCGTCGGGGTCGCGGCTCGCCTCGCTTTACATCCCGAGCTCACGGAGGCGGGTCTCAAGCCCCTCCGAGCCCAGCTCGAGCAGGTCGGGTCGGAGGACGGGTCCGACGAGGCTGCTGTCGCGCGGTCGGCGGCTCAGAGAGATGCCCAGCGGGCTGCACTGGAGCGTCTGGTCCGAGAGCTGTTGGTGGGCGGAGCCGTCCCGGAGCGACCGGTCTCGGTCGCGGTAGAGTCGCCGCTCGACGACCCGAGCGCCGCTCGCCTGGCCTTGGCGCTGCCGTTCCTGGGCGAATCGCGGCGGAGCGACGTCGAGGAGCAGCTCGTCGCCTACTGGGGTGGTCCGCGACGAGTCGCTGCCGAGTCCAGGCTCCGAGCCGCACGCGAGGCCGGCTCACTCGATCTGGATGCCGCGTCGGCCGCGAGGCTGGTCGCCGAGCTGGAGGCCCAGAGTGCGCCGGTGCCCCAGCCCATCGAGGGAAACCTCGTGAGCATCGGTCGGGTCATGGTGCTGGCCATGGAGCAGGAGGCGCTCGCGCTCGAGCTCGCTGCGGCCCGGGACGCGCTCACCCGTGCGGCCGGCGCCGCGAAGAGGGCGGAGGTGAATGCGGCCGGTGAGGTCAGGCGTGCGCAGGCGGAGGCTGAGGCTGCCTTCGAGGCGGCTGCCGAGGCGAGGAGGGTCGCGGAGGACGCGGCGGGAGTTCGCCGTGCCGAGCTGCTCCAGGCGAGAGCGGATGCCCAGGTAAGGGCCGCCGAGCTCTGGCAGCAGGTAGAGGTCCGGGAGACCGAGGCCGAGGCTCTGAGCGTGCGTCACACCACGACGCTGGTGGAGCTGGGCGCACGCATTCGCCAGGTCGAGGCACGACGAAGTCTGGATCCTGACCGACCGGATCCTGACGCGCTCTATGTCGAGCTGCGCCGAGAGCTGGACGACCTGAGGGCCGAGCCGGTTGCCCGCGGACTTCGGCTCGACGAGGCTCTCGCACTGGAGCGCGACACTCTTCCCCGGGTCACGGCAGAGCGTCAGCAGCTCGCCGAGGCGCGGGAGCTCCTCGATGCCGCGCCCGAAGCAGAGCGCGCCGAGCTTGCGGCGGCGCTGACGGACTGGGACGCTGCTCTCGTCGACGAGCTGCGGGCGGTGCAGGCCATCGTGTCGACCACGACCAGTGAGCGTGATGCGCTACTCGAGGCGCTCCAGCGTGGCCGCAAGGCGCGACGCAGGCTGCTGCCCTGGATCTCGGCCTCGGCGCGTGAGAGTGATGGGCGAACACTGTTCATCGAGGTGAGCCAGGAGCTGGCACTGCTGCAGCCTGAGGTCACGAGTCGCCTGCGCCGGCGCTTCGAGGATGTTCGCTCGGTGCCTGGCCACCTCCTCGACACCCGTGTGCTGCGAGACCTCGTCGTCGGCAGCCTCTGGACCTTCGTGTTGATCGGACTGTGGCTGTGGGGACGTGCTTGGGCGCCGAGCTGGACCCGCAGCCTCACCGCGCGCTTGAGCCTGTGGCGCAGTGAGCTGCGCCCCGCGGACCTTGCCGTGCTGCAAGATCCTGGCACCCGAGCCCTGCGCGCGCTGATCGACCTGCTGCTCGGCTGGTCGCTGATCGACAGGGTCGGAGATCTGGTGGTCGAGCTTGGCTTCGTGCTGCTCGTGTACCTGCAGGTCGCGCTCTACCGCTTCGTGCTTGCGGCCTTCGAGCTCGCTGTGGTTCGGCCCTCGGACTTTCGCCCGGCTCTGCTGGTGCTCCGGCCGCGCACCTGGCAGCTCGCGCGTCACACGGTCCGGGCCGCGACGGCCTACTTCATCGTGCGCGCTTTCGTCAGTCGTCTGCTCTGGGATGTCCTGGGTCTCGATCGCGTGGAGTCTGTCGCATCGTCGCTGTTCTCTCTCGCGGCCGTGGGCCTTGCTGTGCTCGGGCTGTGGGCGTGGGCCCCCGTGATTCAGGACCGGGCGCGAGCGCGTGTCAGTGAGGCGACCGGAGGCGTGGCCTGGCTGCTTCGCGAGGACTCGGGCCACATCATGCGGGTGATCCGAGCGCTCGGTGGCCTCGGTATCGTCGTGATGGGCCTGGTCAGCGAGGTGGGGGACTGGATCACACGCACGCGGCTGGGGACGAGCTGGGTCGTCAATGCGGTGAGTCGCTATCGTCTGCAGCCACAGGAAGACTCTGTCGCCGTGCCGGTTGCTCCCTCGGTGATGCATGCGCTCGCGGAGAGGCCTTCCCGCAGTGAGGAGTTCGTGGTTCGACCGGAGGTCGACGCGCAGTTCGACGCGGCCTGGGCCTCCTGGAACACCAAGCGCCGTCAGGGGCTGGTCGCGCTCTGCGGCGATCGTGGAGAGGGCAAGTCTTCGACGCTCGACAGGCTTCGGGCACGCCTCGAGGCTGATGGTGCCTCGGTCACCGAGCTGCGCGTGCCGCAGGGGCTTCGGGACGAGCGGATGGCCGTGGCGATGCTCGCAGAGGTGCTCGGGCTCGATGAGGTCGAGTCGGTCGAGCAGGTCGTCGAGCGGATCGAGGCCGCTCCATCCCGGGTCGTGTTCCTGGAGGGCATGCACCACGCCTACACGCGCTGTGTCGGAGGCTTCGAGGCGCTCAACGCGCTGCTCTACGTGATGAACGCGACCTCGGATCACGTGTTCTGGGTGGCGGCGGTCCACCGGCCTGCCTGGTGGTACCTCGCGTCGGTCGGCTCGATGGTGGATGTCGGCATCTTTCCAACCGTCATCGATCTTCCGCCTTGGTCGGTGGATGATCTCCGATCTCTCGCGCTCGCACGGACGGAGGCCTGTGGACTGCTGCCCGACTTCTCAGGCCTGGTGCGGACGAGCGCTCTCGGCGGCGATCCCGAGGTCGAGCGCGAGCGCTCGGAGCGAACCTTCTTCCGGCTGCTGGTCGAGGTCTGTGATGGAAACCCGCATGTCGGTCTGCATCTGTACGCGCGGTCCCTGCAGTCCGACCCCGAGCAGCCCGATCATGTTCGGGTGACGGTCGGCGCCGCGCTCTCGAACGCGGTCCACGAGGGCCTCACGGACGCGGCCTTGTTCGTGCTCGTCGCGGTCCGGCTGCAGGAGCGCCTCTCCGAGTCCGAGCTGCCGGGTGTGACGAACCTGTCGACCGTGGCGGTCCGACGGACGGTGCGCGATCTCCTGATGCGGGGCTTGCTGGAGCGCACCGAGGAGGGCGTTCGCATTCCCACGGCACAGCTTCCGTTGGTCAATCGGACGCTGCGGCGTCGTCACTTCCTTCACCTGGGGGCCTGAGTCGATGGACAGCGACCTGATTCAGTTCGTAGCCCTCGATCGGGTGCCTTTCGCCCTGCTGGTGCTCGCGCTCGGCTGGGTCGTGGTGGCCGTGAGTGGACGCGCCCTCGATGACCTCGGAGAGCGCTTCGCGAATCGACGGCTCTTCCTGAAGAAGGTGAAGGCCTTCTCGCGGTTTTTCCTCTACTTCCTGATTGCAGCCATCGTGGCTGGCAGCGTCCTCGATCTCCGGAGCGAGGCACTGCTGGCCGTGGCAGGCACGGTCGGGGTCGCCGTAGGCTTCGCGCTCAAGGATCTTCTTGGCTCGCTGATCGCCGGCGTGATTCTCCTCGTCGACGAGCCCTTCCAGGTCGGCGACCGCGTGGCCTTCGGCGACAGCTATGGCGAGATCACCGAGATCGGTCTGCGCTCCGTGCGGCTCGTCACGCTGGACGACAACCTCGTGACCATCCCGAACAACCTCTTCCTCACCCAGTCCGTGGCGTCGGCGAACGCAGGTGCGCTCGACTGCATGGTGGTGATGACCTTCTACATCGCCGCTGCCGAGGACTACCGTAAGGCGCGTCGGCTGGCTCATGAGGCCACGTCCACCAGCCGCTACACGTACCTGTCGAAGCCGATCGTCACCTTGATTGCTGACGAGTTCCTCGGGGAGCGCTTCGTCACCGTGCTGCGGGTCAAGGCCTACGTCTTCGATGCGCGGTACGAGAAGGCCTTCGCGACGGACGTGACGGAGCGGGTGAAGGAAGCCTTTGCCGCCCACGGCATCCTCTCTCCGGATCGGTCTTACCGCGACCTCGACCTCAACGAGGGGGCGGAGACGGCCTGAGGCTGGTCGACCGAAGGCTGAGCGACAGCACCCCACCGGCCCGGAGGCCGATGGGGTGCGGGGTCTCTAGCTGACGGAGAGGGTCAGTAGATCTCGGCGATGACCTCGATCGTCGACGAATCCGGCGCGTAGACGATGTCGGCGTACAGGTCGAGGACGAGGAAGGCGTCGAGCGTCGCGCCCGTCGTGTTGGTGAAGGACATGCGCTCCCGGCCACCGAGCAGGGTGGAGTCCTCGCAGACCAGCGTGGACGTGGGGTCCGTGCAGTCGGCCAGGATGTACAGGGTCGCATCACTGTCGAAGGCCGTGTAGTCCACGTCGATGGTCTCACCCGCCTCGAGGCGGATCGGGAGCATCATGTCCCGTCCTGCGGTCGAGTAGCCGGTGCAGGATGGGCCCGGATCGCTGAGGTCGATGTCGTTGCGGTAGGACGCAAGCTCGCCCCACACGTCGAGCAGGCCCGTGGTCAGCGGCGGCGCGGCGATGGCGTCAGCGCAGGTGTCGGGGCCGGCGAACGGGCCGTCGAGGTTGAGCTTGAAGTCGGTGATCGCCGTCGGGGGACGACCCGTCAGGTCGTCGATGACCACGTAGGCCTCCACATCGGCGGGCGTGGTGTTCACGAAGCGCAGCGGCTCCTCTGCGTCGCCCTCGATGCAGGTGCGGGGATCGGCGCAGTCGAGCATCAGGTACACCGCGTGGGAGCCCGAGGTCTCAGCCTTGACCCGCTGACCGGAGGGAATCGCGACCTTGAGGATGGCGTCACCGCCGGCGCTGTCCACCCCTGCGCACCCGAGGGGGCCAGGGTTGAGATCGTCGGCGTAGCCCTCGAGGCTGGTCACGTACTCACCGGGCGCGACGGGGCCGCCGTAGGAGGCCTCTGCGCAGGAGTCGGGGAACGGCGTGATGGCCTCGCCGTCCTCGATCTCGAGATCGAGGAAGTACCGGTCCATCGGAACGCCCGGGCCATCGACGACCAGGTACATGATCTCGGTGAGCAGGCTGGAGTTGACGTACTCGATGACCTCGTCACCCCCAGCCGGGAACGCGATGCTGTCCGAGGCGGCCACGCAGGTGGACTCGTCGTTGCAGTCGGACACCATGTAGATGGCCACGTCGCCACCCGGGGCCGAGGCCGACGCGTTGAGGCGCTGCCCGGGCTCGAGGATGACCTTGAACATGTTGTCCGGCGAGGAGGCGTCGCGGCCGGTGCAGCCGTCAGCGCCGGGGTTCACGTCGTCCGTCGCGGCGGCCAGGCTGCCCCAGTAGGAGCCGGGCTCCACGGGCAGCTCGCCCTCGGCATCAAAGCAGCGGTCCGTGCCCTCGATGAAGTCACGATCACCGTTCCAGGTGTGTCCGACGTTCCACACGGACGTGGACATGTGGCCGGCATGCAGGTCGTGCTCTCCGGCTACGCCGCGCGTCGTCTCGAAGGTGGCGCGAGACAGCCACATCTGGATGTCGGTGTTGAACTCGTTGAGTCCGAGGCTCGAGATGTCGAGGTCGAGCTCGCCGGTGTCGTCGAGGAGCCACTGCCCGTCGATCGGATCACCGCCGAAGCCGACGCCGAAGACGTGCAGCCAGACCTCACCGCCCAGCGGCGAGGTCTCCCAGCGGAGCTCGAGGGTGTCGCTCGTGAAGACCGAGAGATCGGGGTCTTGGATGTCGGGGCTGGTGACCACGATCTGGTCGTGAGCCGTCGTGGCGTCGCTGACCAAGTCGGCGGCCCAGTCACCATCGGCGTTGTTCTCGAAGTCCCACACGTCGCCCGGGACGACCTCGGGGCCGGCGGCGTACCCGAGGTACCCGGAGATCGGGATGTCGAAGTAGACGCCGTAGCCTGCGGGGTCGGGGAAGTCGTACGGTCCGAGGCGGACGGGATCGCCGATGAAGTAGTTGCTGACGTCCTCGGGGCCCCAGCCGCGGTACTCGGTGCGCTCGCCGACGGGCGGAAGCTCGAGCGGCACACACGGAGCGAAGAACGCACCGAGGGGACCGCACAGCATCGAGTTGGCCAGGCCATCGGCGTCCTCGACGACGGCGCCGATGAGCAGGAGCTCGCCGATGTCGGCCGGGCCACCGTCGAGGAGGTTCGACGTGTTGCGCCAGAGCACCGTGAAGGATGCCTCGTCGCGCGCCTCGTCGACGTCCGTGTCGGTGTCGGTGTCGGTGTCGGTGTCGGTGTCGGTGTCGGTGTCGGTGTCGGTGTCGGTGTCGGTGTCGGT
>PKDJ01000007.1 GCA_002862545.1 Pseudomonadota bacterium | reverse complement strand
CTCGTCGAGACAGTCGACCTTGCCGTCGCCGTCGTTGTCGAAGCCGTCGCCGCAGACCTCGGGGCAGGAGCCGAAGCAGTCTCGATCGTCGCAGTCGATCGCGCCGTCGGCGTCGTTGTCGCGACCGTCACCGCAGTTCTCGGGGCACAGGCCATCACAGTCGTCGTCGAGGCAGTCGATCAGGCCATCGAGATCGTCATCGGTGCCGTTGGTGCAGACCTCGCCGCAGACGGCCGCGCAGTCAGGGTCTGCGCAGTCCGCGAGGTCGTCGAGGTCGTCGTCCTCGAGGTTGTCGCAGATCTCGGCTGGGGGCTTCTCGGATTCCGTGGTGGTGCCACCGCACGCGGTGAGGAACAGGCAGAGCAGACAGAGTGGGCGCATGGAGCCTCCGAAGCTCCGCAGTGTAGTCGGTTGATGGGCGGTCGGTGGCGCGGTTGTGAGGCATTCCGTGCTGCTCCGCTGGGCGACGAGGCTACATCGCCGGTGAAGCGGGCCGTCAGCGCGTGGGCGAGGCCAGGGCGTCGAGCCGGACCGCTGGGATCTCGATGCCTGTGGGGCTGGTCGCGCCGGTGACGAGATCCACCGTGACCAGGCGGGTGACCACACCGTCGGTGGAGAAGCCCCACAGCTCACCGTCGTGGAAGGTGAACCCGGCCCCCTGGTTGCTGCCCGGCAGCCCCGAGGGCGCGACGATGCGGGTGAACTCACCCGTGGTGCGGTCGACCTCGTACAGCTCGCGCTCGCCGCCGTAGAACAGCCGGCCGCTGTCACTCGCCGCAAAGTCCTTGCCGTAGCCGGTCAGGGCGTCGGGCGGGAAGTC
Source organism: Pseudomonadota bacterium (assembly GCA_002862545.1). Classification (GTDB taxonomy): domain Bacteria; phylum Myxococcota_A; class UBA796; order UBA796. The sequence continues at coordinate 6,193 of PKDJ01000007.1, read as the reverse complement.
GTACCGGGTGCCCATGAGCGTGCCCGCGTCGATGTCCCACACGTCGTCGAACTGGTCGATCTTCCAGATGGAGCCGTCCAGATACGCGATGGCGCCCTCCTGGATACCTCCAGGGGACGTGAACCACTCGGTGGCCGCGCCGGTGGTGATGTCGATGGTGTAGACCTTGCCGGCCTCGGGGAGGCCCATTGCAATGCCGCCACCCCCGATGCCGAACAGCGTGCCATCCGGGAGGAAGTCCAGGCTGGTGATGGAGACGCCGATGGTGCCGACGCGCCGCGTGGTGCCGAGGTCAGTGTCGATCTCCCACAGGTCGTAGGGACCGCTGCCCGCGGTCGCCGCGTACATGAAGCGTGCGCAGGGGGCGTCGAGCCCGTCGCAGTCCTGGTCGAGGCCGTCCTCGCAGATCTCCTCGGCGCCCGGGTAGAAGTCGGGGAGCGTGTCGTCGCAGTCCTCGCCGCGCCAGACCGGTGCGAGCCCGTCAGCGGGTGCCTCGCACTCGGAGACGCCGAGCGGATCGCCGGCGCCGAAGCCGTCCCCGTCGTCGTCGGGCCACCAGTCGGTGGTCGGACCCATGGTCGGATCCTCGTCGTCGCAGTCGGTGTCGAACAAGGACCAGCCCGAGGGCGCCGGCGGGGAACAGGACTGGACGGCGTCCGGCGACGGGACGCCGAAGCCGTCGAGGTCGGCGTCCGGGTACCAGATCGGCGCGAGGTCGACATCGGTGTCGGGGTCGTCGTCGTCGAGGAGCCCGTCGCAGTCGTCATCGAGGCCGTTGCAGATCTCGATGGCGTCTGGGCTGATCTCTGGGTCGTCGTCGTTGCAGTCGCCGTCGTTGTCGCTGCCCAGGGGCAGAGGGGCGCAGGAGGCTGTCGGGTCGGCGTCGACATCCCCGTAGCCGTCGCCGTCGAGGTCGGGCCACCAGGGGCTCTTCTCTGCCGGCGGTAGGTCGGGGTCTGCATCGTCGACGAGCTCGTCGCAGTCGTCGTCGATGTCGTTGCAGAGCTCGGTCGCGTCTGGGTTGATGTCGGGGTTGGTGTCGTCGCAGTCGTCGCCACCGAAGGCGATGCCGCGCTCGCCGTCACCGTCAGCGTCGCAGATCGCCTCGCAGTCAGTGTCGAAGCAGTCGGGGCGGCCGTCCTCGTCGTTGTCGAGACCATCGCTGCAGTCGGTCTCGGTCGCGGGGACCGTCGTCGACCCTGCACTCGTGCCGCCCGTGGGCGTGGTGCCCGCGGAGGTCGTCGTCGCGACGGCGGTGTCTTCGAAGGACTTGAGGCTCTCGGTGGCCGGATCTTCGCACGCCACCAACGACACCAGCAGAATCCAGCCGCGCATAGGCTCTCCCACGGCGGGCTGAAGCGATGGGCCGCGCCGGGCGCAGCATAGCGTGTGATGGCCCGGCTCGCGGGCGGCGTGCCGCAGCGAGCGCCGTCGCGCTGGTTGAGGCTACGGAGGAAGGGCGTGGTGGTGCTGACACCGGGGCTGGCCGCGCTGGCGTCGCCGCTGCGGCCTACGACCCGGTCTGGCCCATGGCGGAGGACGCACTCGTGGAGGTCCGCGAGCCCCCTTGGCGCGGTCGGACCGGGTGGCAGATCGTGCCGCAGTCGCAGCTGATGCCTGACTGAGGAAGCGCTCGATCCCGCGGCTCGCCAGGCGAGAGGCCGTGCGGTACGAGGACGCATGGCCGATGTGATTCTCCCGGATGGACGCGTCACGCTCGCGACGGGACGGGTCGAGCGCTCTGGTGGCACGGTGGTGCTCACGCCGATGGAGCGCCGCACGCTCGGCTGGCTGGTCGAGCACGCCGGCCAGACGGTCACCCACGAGACCTTGCTGCGTAAGGTCTGGGAGTATGCGCCTGGTGTCGTCTCGCGAGCGCCGTACTTCACGGTGCGGCGGCTGCGGGCGAAGCTCGGCGACAGCGCGTCTCCGCCGATCTTGATCCAGACGGTCCAGGGTGAGGGCTACCGGTGGTCGCCGCCTTCACCGCGTGCGCCCGCGCCCGCACGGTCCAACCTCCCTCTGCCGGTGAGCTTGGTCGGACGGGAGGCGCTGCTGGTCGAGCTGCTCTCATCGCTCGCGGTTCACGGCTGGCTCACGCTGTGGGGCCCCCCTGGCGTCGGAAAGTCTGCACTCGCTGTGTCCCTCGCGGCGGCCACCGAGCGCGAGGCCTGGTTCTGTGATCTTGCCGGTGTGCGGGATGCGGCCGCGGCGCTGCAGCGGCTGAGCGCCGTCCTCGGACTCGGCGAGCCGTCGGGTGAGGGGCGCGAGGGGCACGACGCGGTGCTGTGAAGCCTCGAGGCGCGTCGAGCGGTGCTCGTCGTGGACGATGCGCCGCCGGGCGTGCTCGACCAGCTGCGCGCGGCACAGCGCGTGCTCGCACCGTCGGCGCAGGTGGTGGTGACGCAGGTGCGTCGTCCGCGTGAGGGCCAGGCGCACCGCGTCCCAGCGCTCTCGCCAGCGGAGGGAGCGGCCCTTCTGGGACGGCTCGTGCCCGCCCGGCAGTCCGACCCTGATCTCCCGGCCTTGGTGGAGAGTCTCGATGGTCTCCCGCAGGCGCTGGAGCTGGTCTCGGGGCGACTCCGACTCCTCCCAGCGGGGCGGCTCGCCCAGCGGGGCGGAGCCCTGTCCGATGCAGCGCTCGAGCGGCTGCTCGACGGTGCGTGGTCTGGGCTGTCGGGGACGGAGCAGGATCTCCTCTGTGCCTGCGCAGCCTTTGCGTCGGGAGCGACCCTCGATGAGCTCATGGATGTGGCTGGGCTGTCCATGGAGCCGCTCCTCGACGCCCTCGAGGAGCTGTGCGAGCGCTGCCTGATCCAGAGCATCGAGGATCCGACTGAGCCTGAGCCACGGTTCCGTGTCCTCGCCCTCGTTCGCGCCTTCACAGCGGGTCGCTCAGACAAGCAGGTCTATGCGCTGCGACAGGCACGCCGCACCGTCGCGACGTGCATGGCGATCGTGGAGGCCCGGCGGCGCGGAGCGGCTGGGGGCTATCCGGCACTCGTGCGGCGGACGCGCGACATCGAGGCAGCGGTTGCTCTGCCCGAGACGGAGCTTCCGGCGCGCATCGTGTGGGATGCACTCCTGGCAGGTGCCCCAGTCGCCGAGCGTGCTGCGAACGCCAGTCGTGCGGTCGCGGTCGCGCGCTCGACGGGCGACGTGCACTGGCTTGTGGAGGCTCTCCTCACACGCATCGAGGGCCTGCCGGCGGCCTCCGACGAGGGCCATGCGGATCTCCAAGAGGCCTCCGCGATCGTCGTCGATGCGGACCAGAGCGCCCGCGTCGGGTTGGTCTTCGCGCGGTACCTCCTTCGGCGCAGCCGCTTCGAGGAGGCCGAGGTTCAGCTCGCCATCGCCGAGGGCGCAGTCCCGCCACACCAGGAGCCCTTCCTCCACCACGAGGTGCTCCAGGCCCGGCTGTACGTCATCCCTCAGCAGGAGGACTGGCAGCGTGGGGGCAGCCTGGTCGAGTTCATCCTGGCCCACCGCCGCGCCTTCGGCCTGGACGAGGTGCCCTCGCGCAACCTCGTCTCCTGGTACGACCGCACGGGCCAGCATGCTGAGATGGCGAAGGCGCTCGAGCTCGACGTGACAGCCTACGCCCGCCGCGGAGACATCGAGCGCGAGGCCTACATGCGCATGAACCTGGGCTACCTGGCGCTTCGGCGTGGAGAGGTCGGGGCTCGGCCCGCCTTCGAGGCGGCCATTGAGGTGGCGCGTCGCGGGGACGACCGACGTCTGGAGGCCATGGCCCGCTACAACCTGTGCTGGCTCGAGCTCATCGAGGGCCGGGTGGCGGCATCGACGGTCGAGGCCACGGCTGCGGGTGCGCTGGCGGCAGCGGTAGGCGATGGACGGACGGTCGCGCTGTGCGCCTTCGGTGTCGCGCAGAGTTGGCTCGCTGCCAAGGACTCGCGGGCGCTCTCAGAGCTACAGCTCGCGGTCGCGACTGCCCAGGAGGCGACCTGTGACGAGGCCTATGCCCTCGGGATGCTGCAGCTGGCCACGGCGCTGCACGAGTCCGGTGAGGTCGAGGCGGCGGCGCGGCACTGGCAGGAGACGGTGGCGGAGCTGACGGCGGAGAACCCCGAGCGGTGGGCCGAGGCCATCGAGACCTTCGGCGCCCTGTATGCTCACGTCCGAGGGGAGCCGGGGCCCGCGCAGGCACTGCTCTCGACCCGGTCCACACTCGCGACGCGCACGCTGCAGGCCTTGCTGACGTCGCGGTAGCGCTCATCGAGGGGGGTGAGAGATGCTGACGGCACTCGAGGCACGACATGCGGCGGAGCTCGAGTCCTTCTTGCGGGACTTCGACGCCGTGCCCGATGAGCTGCATGGGTACTTCTGCGGTCGGGACTGGCCGATCGAGCGCTGCGTCGAGACCCTGGCGGCCTGGGCTCGGGGGGAGCAGCTGCAGGAGGGCTGGGTGCCCTGCTCGACCTGGTTCTGGGATAGCGGAGGCGCACTGCAGGGCGTGATCAACGTGCGGCATCACCTGTCTCCCGGACTTCGGGAGCTCGGTGGACACATCGGGTATGCGGTCGCGCCGTCACACCGACGACGGGGAGTCGCCACGGCCATGCTCGCCGCTGTGCTGGAGCCCTGCAGGCGACTGGGGATCGAGCGGGCGCTGCTCACCTGCGACGCGACCAACGTGGGCTCCTGGAAGACGATCGAGGCCTGCGGAGGTCGTCTAGAGCGAGAGGCTCCTGCGGGAGCCGACCGTGCGCTCCAGCGCTGGTACTGGATCGACCTGCGGTGAGCGCTCGGGTGGCGCGCGGCGTCGAGGTGGCTGCGGTGGGTGTCTCGGAATCGCACGATGGGGCGCGCTTTGGGGAGCGGAAATGTGCGGCTCCGAGCGGATTTGCGGTCGCTAGGTCTCCGAGAAGGGGCCATGTTGCGGGTGCAGGAGGTGCCGAGTGAGAAGAGCGCTGGAGCTGGGGTCGTTGGTGATGGCCCTCCTGGGCTGTACCCCCGATTCCGACGGTGGTGTGCGACACGGCACTCAGATCGGCGACGAGGGCAACAGCGAGTGGGGCTGCGTCGAGGTCGAGCGAGAGGTCGTCGAGGACCCCGCGGCTCACCTGGAGGGCTTCGGAGACAGCCCCGACGGCATGTGGGCGCGCGCGGGAGGCGCGTTCGCCGGACCGCTGACCCTGGAGGCGGACGATGAGCTGGAGCTCAGGATCACCCTCGACGAAGGGGGACCCTGGGAGCTGGTTCGGCAGGAGGAGCCGGAGCCGGCCGAGGGCGAGGACGTCGCCAACATCTTCCTCAACTGTGCGGACTACTACGTGCGCACCGTCCCAGCGACGCTGGAGGCGACTCCAGAGCTTGACGAGGAGCTGGACGCGGAGGTTCGGCTGCTGAGCGATGGGCAGGCCACGCTCGCGGCCTCCATTCCCGCGGGTAGCCTCGTCGGCACGGCGGCTCCGGAGGGCTTCGATCTCGATGGGGTCGATGACGCGGCGCTCGTGCTGAGCGCCAACATGGCCCAGGCAGCGCTGCCGTGGACGGGCAGCGCAGGAGACGAGGAGCCGACGTGGCGCGGTGAGCTGCTCTTCTCCGGCTCTCAGCAGGGCACGGGGGGCGACCCATCTGTGGCCTTCATCGAGCCGTACGGGAGCTTCGAGCTGCTGGCAGAGTGACTCAGGGCGCCGCGAGCAGCGCAAGGAGTCCTGGAGCGTAGTGGGCCTCGAGGGCTGCACCGAGTGCGAGCAGCACGATGGCCGTCACGAGCAGTGTGCCGACCGAGCCCATGACGCTCCGGATCCGCGGATCGGTCAGCTCGTACTTGGCGATGGCCAGAGACGCGAAGATCGCGCTGATCGCGGCGATGCAGTAGCCCAGCGCCTCGGCCGTGAGGTGAGGCATCACGGCGACGGCCGAGCCCCCGAAGAGGAGCAAGCCGGAGCCGCTGCTGGACTGCGCAGCCTGTGTGCCCAGCACGCACAGCACGGTCGCCCACACGGCCGCGTTCCAGCTGAGCACGAGGACGGCCCCGTAGGCCCGGTACAGCGCGGCGATCGCGAAGATGGCCACCATGACGGAGAGGTTGTGGCCCAGCACCCCGACGAACGAGCCGAAGTGCCCCACCTCTAGGAGTGAGCCTCCGGTGGCCGGTGTGACGGTGAGGAGGGCGCCGAAGGTGCCGGGGAGCTGCGAGGTGCCCAGCCACAGCGCAATACCGAAG
>PKDJ01000116.1 GCA_002862545.1 Pseudomonadota bacterium | reverse complement strand
AGGTCGGTCGGGACGCCGACGGCGCCCTCGGCCGCGCGGTCGTGGACCATCGCGAGCGCCCCGCTGGTGAGGCCCAAGAGCAGGAGGAGGTCCTCACGTCTGCGTGTGCTGAGCCGCGGACAGTCCTCACCGAGCTCCTGGTCGGGGAAGGCGAGATCGAGGAGGGACCAGGCCGCGTAGTAGCGCTCGGCGGCTTCGGCATGGATGCGCTGCTCGATGATGAGCTGGTCGCGTGTCGTCGAGCCTTGACCCGCGTGGAGCGAGCGCAGACGCACGAGCTCGGCCTCCCAGGCGTCGATGTCGGCGCACATGCCGGCGGCGAGACGGGTGAAGGTCATGGCCTTGTAGGGGCGGCGACCATCGAGCCCAAGCGCACCGAGGACCGGTCCGAGCGCCAGCCCCGTCGAGCAGCTGGCCTCGATGTCCGTGCCCTGCAGGGTCGCGGGAGCCATCGTCTTGGTGGTGCTGCTGTCGATGATTCGAGCAATGCAGGCAGACAACAGCAGGATGGGTAGCAGCGACCAACGCACGTGGCTCTCCGAGCGCCGTCGGACGGTAACATGTTCCACCGTCCGTCACCCCGGATACACCTCGGCCTGGTCGATACGAGACAGCACCCAGTCGAAGGTCCCTGTCGTGATCTTGGTGTCGCAGTAGCCGCAGATGCCAGCTTGGTTGACGTTGTCCAGCGGAGCACCGCAGGAAGGACAGGTGGACTCGGGGTGGGCTGTCGCGCTGCCGCCAGCGGCACGAAGGAAGGTCCAGTACTCGGAGAACCGGCGATCGGTGGTCGCGTTGCCGCCGACCACCGCTCCCGACCGATCGAGGGTGCTGTCTTTCATGGAGCCCCACAGTCGAACTGTGATGGCCTCGTACCAGGCATCGACCTCGATCTTGACGAGCCGCACCTGCTCTAGCTTCACATCCTCCAGGCGATTGCGAAGCCCCGCCCTCTCGTACTTCTCCACCCAGAAGCGCAGCGACTGGAACATAGGATCGGTCACGAACGGGCGGATGGCCCCGTACCGCGACTCGGACCAGGCCGTCTGGACCGAGAAGTAGGTCGCGCGGACACGACGCTCGAAGTCTGCGAAGTCAAAGTCCGGATGGCGGGTGCGCAGTCGTCGCACCTCGGCCGGAAGGTGCGGGTGGGTCAGCGTGGGGACACCGACGGATGGCTCGTCTCCACCCGAGAAGAAGCCCACCACTGGGGCCGTCACCGGCTCGGACTTCACGAGCTGTCGAGCCTCGAGCTGCCACTGGAGCTGGCCCTTCGAGATGGGGGTGTCGCAGGCACGGCACGCGCCAAGCGGCGTCGTCTCGACGGCCGCTCCACAGCTGGGACAGCCCATCCGAAGCATCTCCTCCGGTGGAAGGGAGACCGCGCCAGAGTCTCGCCGCAGGACCCAGGTCTCTTCTGCATAGAGTCGCTGCTCTCGACCTGCGCGTGTCACGAGCCGCGTGACGGCAAAGCGGACATCCAGGCGAGTGGTGCTCCCATGACGCACCGACATGACCTTCACGGACCCGACGACGGTCTCGTCGATGGCGGAGACTCCCTTCCAGCTCCGCTCGATGGCTTGCGTGGCGTCCGGAGCCACAAAGGGCGCGAGCGCGTCCCAGCCACCCCGTCCGACGGCGCCATCGACACGCTGGAAGAGCATCACGAGGAAGTCTTGGAGCACCGGCATCGAGAAGCCGGGATCGAGAGCCCGCAGCTCGGTGAGACCGCGTGTGGTCCGGCTGGGTCTCCGGCGCCTTGCAGGGGGTGGCGGTGCGCCGTGTCCAATCTCTCGGGGCTGCCAGCTGCCGGGCTGCATGGAGGCCCGGACGACGACAACGGCGACCACCGCGAGGAGCAGCGGAACACCGATGGTCGGATACTCGATGATCAGGAGAATGATCAGGTCGATGGGGATGTCTCCACCGCCACCACCGCCACCACGAGAGCTGCCGCCTCGGCTGCTTCCGCCACGGAAGGTGTGGCCGCCGCCGATGCGGGCCTCTGCAAGCTCCGCAGCGCTGAGGCCGAGCAGGAAGAGGACTGGCGCCGCGGCGCGCAGTGCCCTCTGACCACCCGGAGAGCAGAGCAGTATCCAGACGCGGCTCACGAGCGGATCCGGGGAGCGTTGGGGAGGTCGACGGCGTCTGAGCCCTCGTTGTGGGGGACGTGCTCAGCCAGCACGTCTCCGATGGCCTCGAGGCCCGTGATGAACGGGTCGAGGTCGAGGTGCGCGAAGTGTGCTCGGGCGGAGGCGAAGCGGCCCATCGGAATACGGGCTTCGAGGCCGAGGTCAAGGATGAGCTCGACCCGCTGCTCCAGCGTGGACACGTAGATGAGCAGGCCGCTGCGGTTCGGCGTCGCGTGGACCCCCTCGCGGTGAAACTCTGCTGCTGCGGCGAGAGACACGGCCTGGCGTGCCCGAGCCGAGCCGAGCAGCCAGCGCGTGATGCGGTCAGAGCTCGCGATCCACGCTGCGACGGGCCAGGTGATGGCGAGGTCTGCGACCATCGCCCATGGATGAATCGCGAACGGCACGGCCTCGAGAGCGAGCAGGAGACCGAACGTCACCGCCGTCGCGGCACCGAACACGAGGTCGCGGTACGGCGCCGACCTCGACGCGGCCACGACGACGAGCTCGGCATCGGTGCGCGCCTCGATGGCGGTCACGGTGGCCTCGACACGCTTGGAGAACTCGGCATCTCGAATGTTCAAGCAGCAGCCTCCCTCACTGCACGGTGGCCAGGCGGTATGCCGCGTGGGACACGAATCCAATTCGCTCGTAGACAGCAACTGCCGGGTAGTTTGCCTCGTTCACGTGGAGCGTCACCCTGGGGTGACGCTTCAGGAGCTCTCGGACGGCTGCTGCGGTTGCGGCCTTTGCGATGCCGCGCCCCCGATGTCGGTGTGGGACGTAGGTCCCGCCGATCTGGCAGCCCAGGTGCCCTCGAGTGCCGACATTGACGGTGTACACGAGCTCTCCCGCGTGCTCGACGACCCAGGTACGTCCCGCGCGGATGCGTTCTTGCACTTGCTTGGCGTGCTCTTGTCCGCGCTCGCGTGGGTCGACGTCCATGTCCTCGATCTGCATCGCGGCCGAGAGAGCGGCGACCTTGGGCCACTCGTCCCACGTCGCGCGTCTGAAGCCCTCGATCGGTGGGAGTGAAGAGGGCGCGTCACAGACGTACAGGCGCTGGTCGTGCCACCGTGCGGGCTGCGTCCTTGGTGCCCAAGCAGCCCAGGCAGCATCGCAGGCTGCTCGAGGACCGACCATCATGCACGGCACGTGATGACGACGCAGGCGCAGACCGAGGCGGTGGGCATCTCGCTCGTCGGGTGCGAACGGGACCATCAGGCGGTCCGGCACAACGAGAGCCGCCGCCACCAGCCGCCCACCCCAGCCCGGGACGCCGTACCAGGGCCAGCGAGACAGCGGATGCTCGTCCGCGAACCCGAGCAGGAAGAGGTTCACGACCGGATCGACCATGAGCAGCTCTTCGAGCGCCGCCTCGTCACTGCTGGTCAGCCGCCTCGCCACGCGTCCCCCGCAGGTGCGTGCAGTCTAGGCCAGACTGCGGACGCGGCGCTCTCATCCAGGAGGCCACGAGACCTGGAGCACCGATCGAGGTGCGGAGCGGCCGCTCTGGCTGCCGGGTGAAGGCTCACTTGCGGTGCGGGACTTCTGCCAGCCGCAGTGCCGCGATCAGCCCCTGTTCCGCCGCGTCGTTGGCTCCGTGGAACCAGCGCTTGGGATAGTCGGCATCCGCCATGGTGCGTGCGGTGTGGACATGTGGCACCCCGCTCTGTGCCAGGACGTCTCGGAAGACCGGGTCGTCCGGATAGCAGTACAGCACGCCATCTTCGTCGAGGACGACCTGCTCGTTCATGCGACCGGCGATCCAGAGCTGGTGGCGCGCGTCGTGCCACACCAAGGAGGCAGCCGTGTCGAGGGCCACGAAGACGCGGTCCGGATGCAGGTCGAGGCCGACGAAGTCCCGTGGCGGGGCACCCGAGGGGCCCGGCTCGAGACGGTTCACCGTCTGGCGGTAGAGGACCTTCAGAGGGCCGGCAAGCGCAGAGAGCAGCTTGAGGTGCAGCTCTCGCAGGCGCTCGACGGGCACCGAGACGACGAGTCGCGTAGACCCCGTCGGGTCCATCTCGGTGTACCAGGCCACCGGCGGCTCGAAGCCATCTGGCTCCCCGTCGGCGGTCACGGATGTGGTCTTGGGTCCGAGGTCTGTCACGCGCGTGCATCCAGGTAGGCGCCGATGGACCGGTTCACCTGCTCGAGGTTGGGGGTGATCAGCTTGACGATGAAGGCCTCGATCTGCGGCGCCATGCGCTTCGCCACAAAGCTCGGTACACCCGGGATGGCCTTCACCGAGATGGTCAGGGAGCCCTGCAGCTGGACCTTGGTGCTGTTCGGCCCGTCCTCGATGAAGGTGTTGCGGCCGGAGCAGGTGACGGAGTCTGTGAACACCCGCGTCTTGATCACCCAGTCGACGTAGTGGCCCTCGTCGTTCCACGTCGCGTGGTCGTCCCAGCGCAGGTGCTCGGGCTTGATGAACTTTCGTGCGACGCTCGGGATCTCCGTGTCGGCAAACCACTCGTTGTGGAGGTCGATGCCGGCCGCAGTGTCCGCTCGCTTGTGAACCAGGATCTTCGAAATATCTGGAATGTACGCAGCGATCTCGGGGAGGTTGTCCCGGTAGGCCTTGTAGACGGCCTCGCGTGGATGATGGACTCGAGAGACGCTGTCGATGCGCATGGGACCTCCGGGAGACCGTCCTTAACCTGCACATGGACCACCGTGAGTACGGCTCACGTGGCCTTGCGCCCAAAGATACGCCTCGCGAGGAGCCCGGTCAGCTTCCGGTGTGACGACGGTGCCCAGCGAACGATGCGATCCATGAGCTGGGCGTCTCGGCCGACCAGGACCCGCTCCCGCCTCGACCGCATGCCGTCCACGATGATGTCGGCGGCCTGCTCTGGAGAGATGCCGTTTGCGATGGCCTTCATCCCGCGACGATGGCTTCGCTCGTCTCCCGTGTACACAGCGTCTCTCGCGATGTCGGTCGCCACTGCGCCAGGATGGACGGAGGTGAGCGACACGGGGGTCTCGGCGAGCTCGACCATCAGGCTCTCCGTCAGCCCACGAACCGCGAACTTGGAGGCACAGTACAGAGAGTTCTGGGGCACGCCGATGAGGCCGAAGAGACTCGAGATGTTGACGATGTGGGCCTCGGGACGTGCGAGGAGGTGCGGCAGGAAGAAGTGACAGCCGTTGTAGACGCCCCAGAAGTTGACCTCCATCTGCCGGCGCGCGTCCGCCGGGGAGATGTCTGCGAAGTCGCCAAGAACTGCAATGCCTGCGTTGTTCACCAGGATGTCGACATGGCCGTGATGCCCGAGCACGGACTCCACGAATGCTGGCCAAGCCGCAGGATCGGCCACGTCGATGCTGTGGGCTGACGCGTGGCGGCCTGTGGCGGCGATGGCCTCCGCAGTGCTCTGGGCGCGACCCTCGCGAACATCAGCCACGGCCACATGAGCACCGTCGCGTGCCAGTCTCAGGGCAACGGCACGGCCGATCCCGCCTGCTGCGCCCGTCACCACTGCGACGCGATCCTCGAGCACTCTCATCTTCGCGACCCCATGCGAGCAGTCCGCCAGTGGGCGGGGGGCTAAACGTAGCGCGCTCGTGCAGCGGGCTCGATCAGCGTCGCAGGCTGGCCACGAGGGAGCGCGCCCCGGAGTGCGTCGGGTCGCGCTGCAGGAGCAGCATTGCATCGCGGCGCGCATCCTCGAGTCTGCCGAGGTCGCGGGCGACGGTCGCGCGAGCCCAAAGCGCGTCGAGTCCGGGATCGAGCTTCACGGCGGCGTCCAAGGCAGCGAGTGCTCCCTCTCCGTCACCGAGTCCGTGGCGCAGCAGGCCGAGGTTGTACCAGCTCCGCATGCGCTCTGGCTCGAGCTCTACGGCACGACCGAGAGCCGCCTCGGCCGCTGCAGCATCGCCGCTGCTGGCGTGGGCGAGCCCGAGAGCGTGCCAGAGCTCCGCCTGCTCCGGACCGACCTCGACTCCCTTGAGCAGCTGTGCGCGTGCCTCTTCCGTCCGCCCGGCCGCGCTCAGGGCGACGGCGAGCGTGTGTCGCAAGCCTGCAGAGTTCGGGTCCCACTGGGTGGCGCGCTCAAGCTCGGGAATGGCCTGGTCCACCTCACCCCGCTCGAGGAGCCACCCGCCCCACGCAAGCGCTCCTGCAGGCTGATCCCGCTGCAGCTGAACGGCAGAGGTGAGGTCCTCCATCCGGCTGTGGGAAGGAGGGTAGCTGGCTCGTAGGCCCCGAGAGGCTGCGACGCGGACGGCGCGAGTCGAGTCCGACAGTGACGGACTTAGGAGGGCGCTCACCGAGCGCGGGTCGGCGGCGGACTCTGCGAGCGCCTCGGCTGCGGCGAGGCGCACCAGGGGATCCGAGTCTTCGAGCGCCGCGGCGAGGGCGGTCCGTACTTGGGGTTCCGTGGCCCATGGCGCGGAGACGCGCAGCAGCACTGCTCTCCAGAACGGGCTGCGCTCCAGTGCCAGGGCCTCCAGGATGCGCTCGTGGGCCTGCGGAGCATTCTTCCGAGCGGATGCGATGGCCCTTGCGCGCTGGCGCCGCGGGCGCTCGTCGTCGCCGTACCACTCGACCCAAGCCGCTGCCAGCGACTCGCGATCCTGCGGAGCGGGCCCGTCTGCATGGCATCTCGAGCAGGCGTCCGGAATCTCGAGCTCGGTCCCGAGGACGGGGTCCGGATGCGTGAACCCATGGTCGCGCCTGGGGTGGCGCTGCATGTAGGTGGTCTGGGGCATGTGGCAGTCGATGCAGGCCACTGCTCCGCCATGGTGGTCATGCGGCTCGAAGGCAGGCATCCCTGCGTGACAGGAGGTGCACAGCGCGTCTCCCTCACGCAGCAGCAGGCCAGAGTGGGGCTCGTGACAGGCACCGCAGCGGACGCCGGCATCGTGCATTCGGCTGCCAGTGAAGGA
>PKDJ01000343.1 GCA_002862545.1 Pseudomonadota bacterium | reverse complement strand
CCGCGTACCTGGCACCCTCATCGATACCTGGCACCCCCATTGCCTCGGCGTACCTGGCACCCTCATCGCGCTCATCGACGCCCCACATCACCGGTACCGCCGACGCTCCCCCAATCGCCCCCATCTCGGCCTGGCTCCGACCCGCCGCTCACTGAACCAAACAAGCTAGTCTTCAGCCTCGAAAGACTGGAGCCCTGCATGCGCCTGCGTCTCGCCACCCTGGTCCTCTCCACCGCCGCGTCACTGGCGTGCTCGGGCCTTCTTCGCAGCGAAGACGCGACCGTCACCGAGGCACTCGAGTCGATCGACGCCACGAAGCTCGAGGCCCCCCTCGACGCCCTGCCCCCCATTGCGATCGAAGGCGCCGCCCCACCACCTGTCGACTCCGGCTCTGGCGTGCAGGTCCTCCAGATTGCGCCACTCGGCCCAAGTCGGCGGGCGCTGCAGGCCGCGGTCGTCTTCGATCGACCCATGGTGGCGCTGTCCGACCTCGACACCATGACGGAGTCCGTGCCGATCAGCTGCGACCCGCCCATCCCCTCACGAGCCCGCTGGGCGGGAACCACGACCGCTGTCCTGATTCCCGACGCGGACGAGGGTGCCTTCCCGCTTGCATCGGCGTTCGAATGCACCGTGCCCGCCGGCGTGAAGGCGCTCGACGGCATCACCCTCGAGAAGCCGATCGTCTGGTCCTTCGAGACGCCACGCCCGAAGGTCGTGCGCACCGATCCACGCAAGGGCCGCGACGACCTGCACCCCGAGGAGCCGATCCGGGTGTGGTTCGACCAACCCGTGGACGCCAAAGAGATCGCGCCTCACATCACCCTCCGTGGCGGTGGCGGCCCCGTGGCCGTGCGCGTCGAGCCGGCCCCAGACGACCCAAAGTCTGTGCTCGTCCGGAGTGAGCTGCAGACCGACACAGGCTACGAGCTCACCATCTCTGGAGATGCGACGGGGACAGCGGGTCCCCTGCCGATGGGGCAGCCCTTCGTCGCAGACTTCCGAACGATTCCTCCTCTGGAGGTCGTCGGATTCTCCCCGGCACGGAACGAGACAGTCGACCCCTCCACACGCATGGAGATCGAGTTCACGACCCGCGTTCCGACGGAGAACATTGCCGATCGGCTCACGATCAGCCCCGAGCCCTCGAGCTGGGACCCTCCCTCCGACACCTGGGCGACCCGCGACTACAGCTACTGGGCGGGGCTCAAGCCGCGAACCACCTACACGGTCACGCTCGCAGCTGGCGTCGAGGATCAGCACGGCCAGAAGCTCGACCAGCCAACGTCCTGGAGCTTCTCGACCGGCGACTACCCCCCCTGGGTCGACGGCTCTCGAGGCTTCAAGGTCTTTGCTGCGAACAACCCGAAGACCCTGCCCTTCCGACACCTCAACGTGAAGCACCTCGAGGCCCGGGTCACCTCCGTGACTCTTGCCGATCTCGCGAACGACAGCTGGAGCGACGTGGTCGAGGAGGCCGTGGACGGTCTGGCTCCGCAGCTCGTCGACACCGAAGACCGCCCCAACGTCATCGAGATCGACCACCTCGACCTCGCGCCCCACCTGAACGCGGCAGGCAACGGACTCGTCGCTGTCGAGTGGACATCCCCGGAGATCCGCTACGACTGGAACGACAAGCCGGTTCGGTACCGCACCCTGCTCGCGGTCACCGATCTCGCCGCCACCATGAAGGTCTCTCCGGGTGCTGTGGAGGCCTGGGTCACGCGGCTGTCCGATGGCGCGTCCGTCGAGGGTGTCGAGGTCGTCTTTCACCAAGGCACGAAGCGGCTAGGCGTGGCGACCACAGATGCCGACGGCCTGGCACGCTTCGCCGGCGCTCCGACCGACGGCTGGTCGAGCTGGGGAGACGACAACCTGCTCTGGATCACGATGACCAAGGGCGACGAGGTCGGTGTCGCGAGACACGAGTGGCGAGACGGCCTCTATACCTGGAAGTTTGGCATCTACACCGACTTCGACCCCGGGGGCTTCGAGGAGGTCTCCTACGCCTTCACCGACCGTGGGATCTACCGGCTCGGCGACCCCGTCTACGCCCGAGCCACCTTCCGGACTCAAGACGCTGGAGGCCTCAGTCTCCCTCCTGCAGGCACGAAGGTGGAGTGGTCCGCCGACGGACCCGACGGCTCCGACGTGGCCTCCGGCGAGGGTGTCCTCGACGCGCGCGGCGGCTTCAACGTCAACTTCGACCTGCCAGAGGACGGACGACTCGGCAACTACGACCTCAGAGTACGAGCCGAGAGTTCGGGCTGGTCCGAGACGACCTGGACGTCCGTGCCCGTGCGTGCCTACCGGCCGCCCGCCTTCCGGGTGGATGTCTCAGCCCCGAAGGAGGCCGTCGCCGGTGGCTCCGTAGAGGCCCACGTCGACGCTCGGTACCTGTTCGGGGCCGAGCTCGCCTCGGGCGATGTCAGCTGGTCTGCGTGGACCACCCCCACGGTGTTCGCGCCAGACAGCTGGGACGGCTGGTCCTTCGGACCCGAGCGAAGCTGGTGGCTGTGGGACGACGGTCCAGAGGACGACCGCGGTGTCCTCGCCTCGGAAGAGGGTGCTCTCGGTGAGCTCGGGACGTTCGAGGTCGCGCTGCCGGCCGGCAGCTGGGAGGCCCCCCAGACGCTCACCCTCGAGGCCGACGTAGCCTCACCCGACCGCCAGCACATCGCAGGCAGCACCTCGCTCATCGCCCACCCAAGCGCGTTCTACCTCGGCCTGCGCCCTCTCGACCGACTGCCCAAGGCGGGAGAAGAAGCCCAGATCGAGCTGGTCGCTGTCGAGCACGATGGCTCCGTTCGCTCGGAGTCTGTGGCTGCCGACATGACGGTCACCCGACGCACCTGGGACCGCGTCCGAGAGAAGGGCATGGACGGGCGCTGGCAGTGGGTCTCGACGCCCGTAGATACCGAGATCTCGTCCACCGCCGTGGTCCTGTCCGGCGCGGTCTCTGCCGGGAGCTTCACGCCGCCCGAGCCTGGCCTGTATCGAATCCAGGTCGCCTCGACGGATGCCCTCGGAAATGCAGTGGAGACCGTGGACAGCGTGTACGTGACAGGCTCGGGGTACGCGGGCTGGGCGATGAGCGACGACTCCAGCCTCGAGCTGGTCCCCGACAAGTCGTCCTACGCACCCGGCGAGACAGCCCGCCTGCTCGTGAAGACACCTAAGGAGGGCCTCAATGCTCTCGTGACGGTGGAGCGGGAGGGCGTCCTGACGCGCGATGTGGTCCACCTGGCTGGCACCGCCGAGACCATCGAGATTCCCATCGAGGCTGCCTACCGACCCAACGTCTTCGTGTCCGTCGTCGCCATCTCGGGTGCTCCACCACAGGACAGCCCGGACGCCGGAAAGCCCGAGGTCCGCTTCGGCATGACCGCGCTGCGTATCGACACCGAGGGAGAGCACCTCGGCGTCGTCCTCCAGACGGACAAGGACCAATACCGCCCACGCGAGACGGTGGAAGTCACCGTCTCGGTCAGTCGAGGGAACACCCCCGTCCCTGGCGCCGGCGTGACCCTGTATGCCGTGGATGAGGCCATCCTCATGCTGACAGCCTACGAGACACCGGACGCCCATGGGACCTTTTACCGCGACCATCCGCTGTCGGTCATCACGGCTGACAGCCGCGTGAGGGCCCTCGATCGAGCCGACTACCTCACCAAGGGAGCCAACCGCGGCGGCGGCGGCGGCTTCGACGAGGGCGGCGGTTCGAAGATCCGAAAGGAGTTCCTGACCACGGCGACCTGGCAGCCCGATCTGACGACGGGCGACGACGGCACTGTGACCACGACCTTCGACCTCCCCGACAACCTGACGGCCTTCCGGATCATGGCGGTCGTGGACGAGGGTGCGACAGCCTTCGGCTCCGGAGACAAGGAGATTCAGGTCGATCGGCCACTCATGGCCCGACCCGCCCTGCCCCGCTTCATGCGGGTCGGCGATGTGGCGTACGCCGGTGTGGTCGTGCACAACAACACCGACGAGGCCCGGAGTGTCACCGTCGCCGGCGAGGTCAGAGGAGGGGTCCATGTGGAGGGCTCCCCCCACCACGTCTATGTTCCGGCCCACGATGCCCGGGAGGTCCCGTTCCGCTTGAAGGCGACGGAGACCGGGGACGCGACCTTCACCTTCACGGTGGAGAGCGGACAAGACAGCGATGCCGTCGAGTGGCGCATCCCCGTGGATCGGGCAGTGACCCTCGATGTCGTCGCGACTTCGGGCACGACGACAGACACGATTGTCGAGCGCATCGCCAAACCAGATGCGAGCCTGGCGGACATCGGCGGCCTGACGCTCGACCTGTCCTCCACTGTCCTCGTCGGAGCAGGGAGCGGCCTGGACTACCTGTGGACCTACCCTCACGGCTGCGTCGAGCAGACGACCTCCAAGGCCATGGCCTCGCTCGTGGCGCTGGAGATCCGCGACGCTGCCGGTGTCGAGGTCAGCTCAGAGCAGCTGCGCCGCAACGTCGAGAAGGGACTAGCGGACCTGCGCGACTTCGAGCACCGCAGCGGTGGCTATGCCTACTGGCCGGGCGGGTACTACGCCTCGGTCATGGGCACGGCCTACGCGGTCGAGCTCATGGGGCGCGCTCAAGCAGCCGGCTTCCGCATCGACTCGGCACGACAGGCACAGGCAACCCGCTATCTCCGCGAGATCCTCAACGGCCGACGGCTGCCCTCGGGCTGGGACCCTCTGACCAAGCTGTCCTCTCAGGCCTACGTGGCTGTGGCGCTCGCCCGTGCCGGCGATGGCGACGCCGGGCACAACAACACGCTGTACCGGCACCGCGCCGATCTCTCAGTCCTGGGGCTGGCGTCCGTCATGGAGGCCATCGCACGCACGACAGGTCCTGACTCGCGGACGGCGGATCTGGAGCGCCTCATCCAGTCGCGGATGTACATCGATGCCGCCACGGCCTCCGTCCGGGAGAACGAGACGGGCAAGTGGGCCCGTCTCTGGGGCAGCGACGACTGGGCCACGGCGGCCGTCCTCGAGGCGGTGCTCCAGCTCGGGGACGAACATCCCCTGGCACCGCGACTTGCCCGAGGGCTGACCGATGCTCGCAAGTCGGGGCGCTGGGCCAACACGCGCGCCACGGCCGGAGTCCTCGCCGCCCTCGCGGCCTATGCCGAGCGCTACGAGTCCGAGGGAGGCGAGGTCTCTGCGACCGTGACCCTGGCGGGCGCACAGCTCGCGCAGGAGTCACTGACCTTGCCAGCAAGCGCACGGACCGAGGTAGCCATGGGTGACCTGGCCAGTGGGCCGCTCGACATCACCGCCTCCGGCGGACGCCTCTACTACGAGGCGCGCGTCACCTACGCTCCGCAGGTTGTCGAGGCCCGGGACGAGGGCTTCACCCTGATCCGTGAGATGGACATCCTGGAGGGGGGTGGGTCGGATGGCTCTGTGACGGCCGGGGCACTCGTGCGGGTGACCCTGCGGGTCGTCACGCCGATTCAGCGTCACCAGGTCGCTCTCCTCGATCCGCTACCTGCTGGCTTCGAGGGGCTCGATGGAAGCCTGGCGACGTCGAGCCGCCGGCCCGAGAGCCGCCCAGGTGATTCCACGGCGCCCCTCGCCTTCGGCGGCAGCTGGGTCTTCGACCACTCGGAGCTGAGGGACGATGAGGTGCGACTGTATGCCGACTACATGCCACCGGGCGTGCACACCTGGAGGTACGTCGCGCGAGCCACGACTCCGGGCACCTTCGACCATCCGGCAGCGACGGTGGAGGCGATGTACCAACCCGAGGTCTTTGGACGAACCGCCGGCGGACGCATGACCATCGGCGCTACCGCGACGACGAGCGATGCGGACTGAGACTCAGCACGGCGCACGCGCCCTGCGTCGCTTGGGCCTCGGCAGCCATCCCGTCGTTCCGCCAGCGAGATCATCGTCATCCAGCGCATCTGCTAGGCCGAGCTCGAGCACGAATTCCCGGTAGCGCTCGGCGTCTCCGAAGACGTCGTCTCGGGCATCGGTATCGAGCCACGCTGGACCCGACTCGAGGCCGGCGAGCGCCCTGTGGGTCGACGGCCAGCGATGCTCGGGATGCTTTATCAGTCCGGCCCTTACTGGATTTGCAGCGAGGTAGGCGTAGACCACAGCGAGGTAGCGAACGGTTCGAATC
The DNA here is from genome assembly GCA_002862545.1 of Pseudomonadota bacterium. Lineage (GTDB taxonomy): Bacteria > Myxococcota_A > UBA796 > UBA796. Next base: position 972 of record PKDJ01000343.1, on the reverse strand, counting down.
ACCCGGTTCTTGTAGCGGCCAACGAACAGACGGCCCTCCCGCTCGAGGAGCTTGTTCACCGCGCGCGCGAGGTTGGTTCCGAACAGCTGCATGGCCTGGGGAAGCAGGCCTCGTGGGTCACCAAGGACCATGTGGAAGTGCGTCGGCATCAACGTCACCGCCCGCACGACCATGCCGAACCGCGAACGTAGGAGTCCGACAAGCCGGAAGAAGACCTCGCGAGCTCCTGGATGATGGAACACCGACATGCGGTTTGCCGTGCGGTTGTACACGTGCTGTTCGTCGCCGGGTGCGGCGAGTCGGTTCAAGCGGCCCAAGCAGTCCTCCCTCGACTCTCGGGTAGTCGGGTTGCTCCCCCTTGTGGAGGGCTTGGGCCCACCCGAGGGTCCTCGCTTCCGCGCACCTTGCTGTAGGGCTGCTCATCCGCCCGGGCGCCTGAAGATGTGTCTCGCAGTCGTCACGCGAGTGGAGCCCCACGTCTAGTGGTTCGAGGACTGCTCGGACAACGGTGACCGCGGCGATGAGAGCGTCCACGCACCGGCGTCCGCGTACCTGGCGGAGCCTACATCCACGTACCTGGCACCAAAGCCACACCAAAGCCACACCGAGCCTACATCCACGTACCTGGCACCAAGCCACACCGAGCCTACATCCACGTACCTGGCACCGACGCCCCGTACCTGGCACCGAGCCCGCTCGCCGTACCTGCCACCACGAAGAGCCCACGCCATGCGGAGCCTACGTGCCGGACACCAGCACCCCGACCGCCTCGTACCTGGCACCAACGCACACGTACCTGGCACCAACGCACAACGCCCCCAAGCCCCCAACCACTGGCCCAGCGTACCTGGCACCTCACCCCATGAGCTGTGCCGGAATCCCACACAGCATCTGGAGCGCACAGGCCACGTTACCCAGCTCCACGGAGGGAACGTGCGTACAACACTGCTGCTCTGCGGCATCCTCGGAGGC
>PKDJ01000278.1 GCA_002862545.1 Pseudomonadota bacterium | reverse complement strand
GGCAGCCTCACTGGCGGCGGCACCGCCGCGACCCTCGACGACACCGACTGGGCGTCGATCGTCGGCAAGCTCGGGATCTACACCTGTGGTGACTGGTCTGATCGGATGGAGCTGCGCAAGGACGGCACCTTCACCTGGAAGCGCGACCGCAGCGGCAAAGACTACGACTACACCGAGGTCGAGGGCACGTGGGCCGTCGACGAGGTGCACGACAAGCACGTGAGCCTGAAGCTCAGCGGCGAGAAGCGTCGCATGCGCCAGGCTGCGGATCGTCCTGCCGAGGAGCCAGACGTGTCTCCGTTCAGCGGCGATGTCGAGCTGGCCTGGATCGACGACGTCCCGCCGAAGGGCTTTGCCGGTGTGTACAAGAAGACCGCCAAGGAGGGGTCGCACGGGCCGCTCACTTGCCCCGACCAGGGCGAGAACCCCCAGGCGATCCACCAGCGCGGCAAGAAGGCGGGCGGCTGGGTGCTGAAGGGCGATCTGGTCGGCTTCTACCTGGCCAAGGGCACCAAGATGCCCGGCCGCAAGTAGGTGCGGGTCGAGTGCTTCACCGTCGGTGCGTTCGCGGTCAACACGTACCTGCTGACCGACGAGGACACCGGCCAGAGCGCGATCGTCGACACGGGTGAGAGTCGCCAGCTGGTCGATCAGCTGCTGGCTCGTCAGCCCGACGTCCGCATGATCCTGCTCACCCATGGGCACCTCGACCACGCCGGGGCGCTGCCGCTGCTGCAGGCCGAGTGGGACGTGCCCACCTACATGCCGCGCGCCGAGCGCCCCCTCTTCGAGACGCTGCCCATCCAGGGCACGATGTTCGGCATGCCGCACCTGAATCGGAGCTGTGGGCGGATCGACCACTGGGTCGACGACGGCTTCAGCGTCGCGCTCGGCGAGACGACCCTCCGGTTCTTCGCGACCCCAGGGCACACACCGGGCCAGGGCTGCTGGCATGACGACCACGACATCCTGGTCGGCGACACGCTGTTCGCGGGCTCCATCGGGCGGACCGATTTTCCGATGAGCGATCCAGCGCTCGCGGTGGAGAGCCTGCGCCGGCTGCTCACCCTGCCCGGTCACCTGCGGGTGCACAGCGGCCACGGGCCGATGACCACCCTCGAGCGAGAGCTCCAGACCAACCCCTTCCTCGGCTACATCCGTCGGGAGAGAGGGCTGCCGGGCCCGCCAGGTCTGCGGTGGGCGCCTGGCACGTGATCATGACGGTATGGGCCGCAGCCTGTGAGCTTGCCGTGTATCCGGGCCGCGGATCACCCCTGACGTCTCCTCCGCGGGTCCGAGGGGCCAGGCCGTGGGCCTCCGGTCAGTCGATGGCTGCTGTCAGCGCCTCCGCGATGCGCCGTCTACGCGCCTGGCCTTGCCCCAGCCGTCATGGGGGCAGGGGCCATCGACCGCAGCCAGGCGATCGAGCGCCTCGGCCGTCTCCCGCCCACTCTTGTCGAGCGCGACCGCCAGTGCCCACGCATCGTCACACCGCGAGGGTGCCGGCTCCGCAGCTCGGGCCGCGGCCTCTGCGGCCAGGGGATCCTCGGCCGCTGCCCAGACGAGCTGCTGCAGCCGTCGCCGCTTGACCCACATGCCGGTCTGCATCAGGTCACGCTCTGGGAGCGCAGCCCGAGCCGCCTCGTCACCACTGCCCGAGGACATGAGCGCGACCCACGTCCGGAGCACCTGCGCATCGTCCTTGTCGGTGCCGTCGACACTCTCCTCCAGCCGCCCGAGGAAGGCGACCACGCGGTCACCTTCGACGCGGGTGTGGTCCCAGACCCGGAGCGCCTCGTAGCCACAGCGCACGGCAGAGCGGCCGTCTGCCTCCGCGAGGGCGGCCTCTCCGCAGGCCTCGGCCGCGGCGAGCGCCTCGGAAGGCGCACCGCCGAGAGCGAGAACATGCGCGGGGAGCCTCTCGAGCCACGCCTGGCGGTCGGCTGGCGGGGCGCTGTCCAGCTCTGACCGAAGGGCCGCCACCTGATCGGGCCGGCCAGCCAGCTCCTCCACCCGCACGAGCAGTCCCCGACTGGCGGCATCGCTCGTATCGAGGGGTAGTACCTGCTGAAGTGCGGCCGCAGTCGCGTCGTAGTCCCCATCCACGAGGTGGTGCTGGGCCCGCAGGCGCCACAGCTCGGGGTTGGCACCGCACGCCCCGGCCGCTGCATCGAACACGGCCACGGCCTCCGCCCGCCGGCCTGCCTGCTGCAGGAGCGTGACCTTGCCGATCCACCCGAGCAGGGGCTCCCCGTCGAGCGCGATCGCTGCGTCGTACCATGCGAGTCTGTCCTCGACCGAGGCGGTGCGAGAAAGAGCACCACGAAGCCAGCGGGCGATGTAGTCGTCGGGTTGCTCGGCCAGGACCGCGTCCCACGGGATCGGTGGTGGCTTGCCGGCCACGGCCGCACCGACGTTCCGCAGCAACTTGGCGTCGGCGTCGGTGCCCGCCGCGACGCGATCCACCGCACCCGTGATGACCTTCAGCCCCGGCATTGTCTTGCCCTGGGCGAGCATCGCGACCCCGAGGTGCAGCTGCACGCGAGGCGGCCACTCATCACCCGCCGCCCGGATGGTGCGCTCCGCAGACACGAAGTCCCCATCCAGAAAGGCAGCGACGCCTACGGAGACATCCGGCTGAACCGGAGGCTCCGGAGGCGTCACGGCTTCGGACGGAGGCGGGAGAGCATTGCTCGTCAATGGCTCAGGGCTGCCGGAGCACGCCGACAGCAACACCGCCCACCACATCCTCACCTCACCTGCACGACTACTCGTTGCAGGAACAGTTCACGTGGCAGGCGCTGTGTGTCCAAGAAACATTGGGTGCAGCTCCGTTGGCACCCCAGTTCGTGTTGTTGTCGGTCGAGGAGCACTCGATGGTCTCCCAGTCGCCACCGTCGGCCTTGGACGGCCAGAAGTGGAAGCCGATGTCGTTGCCGGTGTGCTGCAGCGTCTCCAGGTCGACACCGCCATGGTCGGCGCACACGGTGTCGCACGACGTGGCCGTGGAGGGCGATGTGTACCAGCAGCCACCCAGGACAGGATCGACGTGGCCGCCGCAGGCCAACGGGGCTTCACCCTCATCCTCACCAATCGTGACGATGTTGGACAGGGAGCAGTCGGTCGAGTCCATGATCTGGACGTGCTTGCCACAGGCGGATTCGGGCATGAAGGGGTTGAACGTCATGGTCCCGTCACCGTCGACATCGGGCATGGTCATGGCCCAGCGGACGGGGTCGAGGCCCGTGACGGTGCCACGGCAGCCTCCGGCGGGAATCGCACCCTCACCGAGTCCGGCGGAGAACAGCATGGTCATGTTCGCGCCGGGCGTGAGTCCGGTGATGTTGATGGTCATGAGACCGGGGCATTCGCCCTCGATGGAGAGCGAGGGGGCTGCCTGGGCCGCGAGGGGCAGGGAGAGCACTGCGAGGGCAATGAGACGCATGGATTCCTCCGTGTTGGAGCGCAGCAGATGTTCTCACATCCGCTCCTCGCGGTGCAACCTCCGTCGTCAGGTTCATGTCTTACAGGGTGGGTCAGACGCGATGTTCAGCGCGGGCGCTCGGTGTGACCCGGCTTGGGTGGCATGCACTCGGCGAAGGGGTCCCGCCGGGCGCCGCATGCATGTGGGGCCTCTGCTGCCTGGACGACGCGCAGGGCGGAGGCCACCGAGACCAGTGGGATCAGCAGCCGATGCCGCCGAGCCCATTGGACGTGGGGTTCCGCCACGTGCAGTTGCTCAGGCAGGCGTCGGTCTCGTCGTCGTTGGCGTCGTCGCAGAGCTCTTCGACGCTGTCGACGATGCCGTTGCCACACGAGGGGTTCGGAGCGCAGCACAGAGCCAGGGAGGTTGTCTCGTTGCAGCCGTAGCCCGTCTCGCAGGTCGCGCGAGAGGAGCCGTAGCCGCAGTTGAGGGCCTCGTCCTCTCCGAGTGTGCCGATGCCAGCGTAGGTGAGGGTGTAGTGACCAGCACCACTGTCTCCGGATCGGCAGTAGATCGTCCCGAGCGCTTGGGTTGCCGGCAGCGGCTCAAGCCAGCCATCGTTGCGGCTGTTGTACTCCTCGGGGGAGCAGAGGTGCCAGTCGACGGGGCAGAGCGTTCCGAAGTCCTGCTCGCACGTGATATCGGCAGGATCGTCGCACAGCACCATGTCACCGCCGGGGGACACAGCCGTCATGTCGGCGCCACCCTGACACCCCTCGGGCTCGGGAGCCGGCCCACCGTCACCGATGGTGGCGATGCCGGAGAGAGAGCAGTCGGTCGGGTCCATGATCTGGACGTGCTTGCCACAGGCAGACTCGGGCATGAACGGGCTGAACCGCATGCGTCCGTCACCGTCGACATCGGGCATGGTCATGGCCCAGCGGACGGGGTCGAGTCCGGTGATGGTGCCGCCACAGCCGCCGGCCGGGATGGCGCCCTCGCCGAGCCCGGCCGAGAACAGCATGGTCATGTTCCCGCCGGGGGTGAGGCCGGTGATTTCGATGGTCGACAGACCGGGGCACTCGCCCTCGATGGAGAGCGAGGGGGCCGCCTGGGCCGCGAGGGGCAGGGAGAGTACTGCGAGGGCAATGAGACGCATGGATTCCTCCGTCCGTAGGCGAAGACCATCCCACTACAAAGGGTATTGAGGCAAGTCTGGGTCAGGAGTGTTGGGTGTGGTCGATAGTGTAGGTGTGAAGAATTAATCGGCGAAAATTTTAGGTTGACTGAAGGAGGCGCGTCAGCCGGGAGACAGGTGGGATGAGGACGCCAGCATCGCGAGGCGGCGCGCGACCCAATTTGGCGTCTCACGCTTGCGTGTGGACGCCTGCTGTCAGTGCACGCGTCACGTCGCTGGGTCCTAGCCAGACCCAGAGCTATGGGCTCCGGCAGATGGAGGGGTAGTGGACATCACGGGCCTCGTGCGGGACTACGGCTACGGCGCGGTCCTGTTCGCCTCGATGCTCGAGGGCGAGATGGTGCAGGTGAGCGCCGGGGTGGCGGCCCGGGCTGGGCTCCTGCAGTGGCACCTCGCCCTGCTCGCCGGCACCGTCGGGGTCTTCCTGGCCACCCAGGCCTGGTTCGTGGGGGGGCGGCTAGCGGGCACGAGGATCCTGCAGCGCCGACCCGAGCTCGAGCCCAAGGTCGAGCGCGCCCGAGAGCTGCTCGATCGCTACGGCGCGTGGCTCTTCGTGGGCTACCGCTTCCTCTACGGGCTGCGGACCGTCGTGCCGATGGCGATCGGCATGAGCGGCGTCGCGCCAGCGCGCTTCGTCGTGATCGACGCCGTGTGTTGGCTGCTGTGGTTCACCGTGCTGTCCAGCGCGGGCTTCTACTTCGGAGAGGAGGCCATGGCTGGCCTCGACCTGCTCGTTCAGCGGAGCGCCTGGCTCCCGCTCGTGATCGTCGCGACACTCGCGGGAGGGCTGGCCTGGCGGTGGGCGAGGCGCTGATCAGAGGGAGGTCTGAACCGCCTCGGGAACCTCGCCCTCCTCGGTGACCGGCTGCAGGGCACGGGTGGCCTCGATGCCGGCGATCTTCGACTCGAGACGCGCCTGGGCCTCGGGAAGGCAGTTCTCGCACACCATCGCCACCTTGCTGGCCTCCCAGCCACGACCGCCGGGGTCGTCGCGCCAGATGCGCTTCTTGCCGCGGCCCTTCACCGGAGTGGCGCGCATGCGCATCGGGTAGGACTTCGGGCGGACCTCGGTGACCACCTGACGGGCACGACGGTTCGGCGCAACGGCGACGTTACAGAGAGCACAGCGGTACATGCAGCAGGTTCCTCGGGAGCGATGTGGCGGAACGCCACCTCTCGGGCGCGCTCCTGAAGACGCAGCCGCACCTCCGAGTCAGGGGGGCAGCGCGCACGACTGGCGACGGACTATGACTCCGGCCCCGTGACTGCAAATCCAGGGGTCCGAGGTGTCGCCCGCAGCTCAGCGGGGCCGCGCGGCTGTGCGCACACCCTGGTGCGGGTCAGGCCATCTCCCACGTCACGTCGGAGACCACGCCGGTCACGGCGTCGAGGGCCGCGCAGTAGGCGGTCAGTCGTCCGGCCATGTAGGCGCCGGTGTCGAGCTGGACCAGCCTCCGCCGTGGGTCATGGATCACCCGTGGTCGCACGGTGTGCCCAGAGACATGGATCTTGTCGGGGTCTGGCGCTTCGCGCGGCAGCGAGCGACTCCAGAGGGTGCGTCCGGCGATCTCCCGTGGCGTGGGTTCGCTCCCTCGGAGGACTCCGAGGTCGTTTGCGTCGACGAGGGCGTGCGTCACTACGACGGCCTCGTCTTCCCAGATCAGCGGTCGGGCGGCCAGCCACTCGAGGTGCGCTCTTGGAAAGGACCACGAGGACGGGTCGGCCGGGTCTCCGCCGTAGGACTCGATCGTCTCGGCACCGCCCTGGAGCAGCCACATGAGCCTCGAGTTGACCGCCCAGTCGGCGACCGACGCCATCTGACTGCGTCGTACCTTGCGCTCCAGGAGGGTCGCCGTGGACTCGATCCAGGGCGGAAGCTCGATCCCGTCCATCAGGTCCGGGCGGTCCTGTCGGACGATGCGGAGCAGGAACTCCTCGTGGTTCCCCATGACCGAGGTGTGATCCTCGGACGAACAGAAGTGCTCGACGACCTTCATGGAGTCGGGCCCCCGATCGACGAGGTCGCCGACGGCCACGAATGTCGCGCCCGGGTCGACGTTCTTGATGGACTCCTCGAGCGCGAGCAGCGACTCGAAGCAGCCGTGGATGTCTCCGATGACCCACGCGGCCATGCGCCCTCACAAGCATGCACGACATACCACAGGGAGCGGACCCGGAGTCTGCCGCTTGCGCTCGGTGCACAGGACGAAGCCTGCACGTGCAACCCGGACCCAAGCGGATAGAGCGTGGTCGAGCCAACCTCCCACCTCGGATTGAACGCGTGCAGCACTCCACGATCGGCAAGATGGTCCTCGATCGGGTCTCGAACTCGGCAAGTTCACCGGCGATTCGGTACAAGCGCGACGGGGCGTGGACCGACCTGAGCTGGCGGCAGCTCGGCGAGCGCATGGAGCGCATCGCTGCGGGGCTGCTCACGGCGACCGACATTCCGGATCGCGCGGCCGTCGCGATCCTGGGCAACACGAGCACCGACTGGATCGTCTGCGACTT
>PKDJ01000333.1 GCA_002862545.1 Pseudomonadota bacterium | reverse complement strand
GACACCGACACGACTGCAGAGCCTCCTCCAGCGCCCATTCGGGGGTTCTTTGCCGTCCACCTGGAGCCCGGGCGTGCTCCGGCAGGTCCGCTGGGGCCGAGCCCGGATCGGGGTGCGCTGTACTTCACGGACCTGATGGAGCTGATCGAAGCGGCCGATGTGGGCGGGCACAAGCTCACACCGATGTTCACACCGCAGTGGGCCGTCTACGTCACCTCGCCCACGTGCATCCTGCCCGATGACGGGGGCCCACCGACCTACCGCTACCTCGACGAAGAAGTCGCGACCTGCCTGGAGCTGGTTCAGGCCTGGGAGCGCAACGGGCACGAGGTGGGGATCCACCATCACCCCCGCTCCATCGATGCTTGGGACGGCTTCACCGATGGTCCGCCAGGAGGCGACCCAGACTTCCTGGGCACGATGGACGACTTCATGGACTACGTCTGGGAGGTCTCGCGCTCGGTCGCGAGCGGGACGACCGAGGAGTTTGCGACCGACGGTGGGGGCATTCGCTACACAGGGGCGCGGGGGCCGACGGCCTACGGGGGACCCGACGATGGCGGTGATCTCGTCAGCCAGCCCTGTGCTTGGGAGGAGGACGACCACTGGGTCTGGCGCACGCGCATGCGGCTGTACACCAGCGAGGGGGCACAGCGAACGACCCGGTCCGAGGTCGAGCGCGTGTTCTATGACTTCGAGGGCTCACCGGAGGCCATCACGCTCGGCTTCGTCACCCATGCGAGCAACGTGAACGAGACGGGGCTTGGCGGCTTCGAGGAGCTCTTCGAGATGCTGTCGGCGGGAGGCGTGGTGCTTCAGGGACTGACGGCTGCGTCCGAGACCTACGATCACGTGGTGGGCGATCCGTCCACGGCGGCTCCCGAGCACCGCTGCGGTCCAGACGAGGCGCTGTAGAGCACAGGTCCGGGCCAGACGTCAGACGTGTGCCCGCGGCCCGGACCGCGCGAGGTCGGTCACTCGAGCGGCTAGTAGTAGCCCTGGTACGGCTCGATCTCGCCGAGCTCGAGCTCGAGCTCGACGGTAGCGCCTGCGTCATCGGTCCACGTCAAGGTGAGCGTGCCGGCGTCACGGTCGAGCGAGCCGTCGAGGGCTTCGTCGAGGGGCACGCCGAGGCTGACCAGGGCCTCATTCCTGTTGGTGACCACCCCTGCGTAGCTGCCGGTCTCCAGGGAGACCTCGACGGCCTCGCTGGCCTTCCCGCATGGTGAAGGGCAGCCCGCGGCGACGAGCAGGCCCGCGCCGGTCGCGAGTCCGAGCAAGAAGCTGCGCATCACTCACCCCCGTCGTCGTCGCGGTCCATGTAGAGCAGGTCGACGCCAGTGGACGACTCCAGCTGAAGCATGAGGTCCCCGTTGACATCGGTGGCGAGGTGCCAGGCGTACTCGGTGAAGGGCGTGGCATCGCCAGGGGTGTCGTCCACGCTCAGCGACACGGGCACGAGGTCCGCCTGCTCACCCTCGTAGGAGAACGCGCAGTCCGTAGCGGCTGCGGGGCGAGGAAGCAGCGCCGCGGCCACGAGCGCGACCGTGATGCCGGCTAGGAAGTGTAGAGGTCTCATGTCTGCTCCGATGAGGTCGGGGGCTACGGGCTGAGCCCGCTCGGGGACCGTCTGCGACACCCGTGTCGCTAGCGTATTCTCCCGCAGGGCGTCCTCGCTCGAGTCACGTGCTCGCGACGCTCACGGGGGCGGGTACGGCCCGTAGTCGTGGAGCTTTCCCGCCGCTCAGTCGGTCGTTGGGGCACCGGGCAGCGTCGGGTGCTCACGCACGAAGCGGCGCAGGCGGCCCTTGCGGATCCGCTTGGCCAGGTCGAGGTAGAGCGTGCGGTCTTCGCCGCGGAGCTGGAGTCGCTTCGTGGCGCCGAGGTCGTCTCGGAGCAGGTCGACGCCGACGAGCCCGATGAGGAAGTCGACCAGCTCGACGGGGTGTGCTGCGACATCGGCGCCGACGAGGCCCATGCCGACGCCACCTCCGATCGCCCAGTAGTCCCGGTAGTTCTGGTAGATCTGGTTCGTGGGGAGCTGGAGGACGGAGATTCCAGCCCCTGCGTCGAGGTTGGTGCCGACCTTGAAGCCCCCGAAGACCTCGGCGCCGACGGGACCGAGGCCGACCTCGATGGCGTGCTCGGCGTCGAGCCCCGCGAAGTGCTTTGGACCGATGGCCGCAGCGAAGGAGGTGCCCGCGTACAGATCCGCCTGCAGGGCATGGGTCGCGTGTGTGCGGAAGCCGAGCTGAGGACCTGCCGAGACGCGCAGGGTCACGATGTCGACGAGATCGAGGATGCGGTCGGGCACGTAGAAGACCACGCGCCGGAGCACCGACGGCGAATCGCGCGGCACCCGTCGACCCAGGTTGTGCCCGAGCACCCGGCTGTAGACCTTGGTGTCGTAGCCGGTGGACTCCAGCGCCTCGACGCGTGGGTCGTCGGGGTAGAGCGCCATGGCGAACGAGGCCAGGTGCAGGCCCTCGACGATGCGACCCTCGGCGACGAGCGTCTCGGCTCGGGTGACCGAGCGCTCGAGCAGCTCCGACAGCGCCTCGTCTGAGCGTGCTGCGGCCGGGGTCGAGGCCAGGAGGAGGGCCGCGAGCGCGAGGAGGCTTTGTCTCATGGGTGCATTCCGGGTGCTCAGGAGTCGCAGCATGAAGCAGCTTTGTCGCTGTGGGCTTTCAGTGTGTCCAAGAACCGCTTCACTCTGGTGCAGCAGCCACTACCGTGTCAGCGCCCCGAGGAGTAGTGCCATGGATGTCGGACTGCAGGACTCGAGCAGCGCGGCGAGCCTCACGCGCACCAACGGTGCCGTGCTGGTCTTGGTGGGCGGTCTGTTGCCGCTCGTGAACCTACCGCTCTGGGGAGCTGAGGGCGGCCTGGCGTCACTGGCTGTGCTGGGAGTGTCCGTGACACTCCTCGGCGCGGGCTTCCTGCTCCTGCTGCAGCGCTCCGACGGAGCGAGCAAGGCGGATGTGGCGCTGTGCAGTGAGCCGCCGCGCGTGCATGCACACGACCGCTCGGCGGCGGCCCCGACGCGTCGGCGCGTGAGGCAGCAGCCCAGGCCCCGGCTCTACAGGCCTGCGTAGGGACTCTCTCCTCTCGCTGCGCCTGGACGGCCGCAGCGGACGCCACCAGCCCGAGCCTGGCGCGAGGTAGGCTCTCCCCGGGCACGAGTCTGCGTGTCTGCGGGAGGAGCGGTGCCACACGAGGACGGGGCTTGGGTCTGGGTCGACGATCCGCACCCCCATGTCCGAACGGGCGGCAACGCCTGCCTGCTGCGGGTGATTGCCGTGCCGCTGGTGCTCTTCGGGGGCCTGGTCGCCTTGGGCACCGCGAGCCAGGGCAGGGTCGACGACATCACCTTCTTCAGCCTCATGGCGATGCTGTTCGGCGTCGTGGCCTGGGCGGGCGCCAACAACCAGAAGCGCATGGACCTCCGCAGCCACCTCCGTGTCGACCCGGAGGCGAGAACGCTCTCGGTCTACAAGACGTCGCGCGAGCGTGCGCTGGTGTTCCCCTTGTCGGAGGTCCGGAGGCTCGTGGTGAGCCGGCAGACCCAGGCTGACCAGCCGGGTGACGGGCCACCAGACTGGGAGTGGTGTGTGGCCGCGCAGCTCGAGGACGAGGCCGAGCTCTGGCTGTTCGCCGATGCCCATGCGGGTCGCTTCGAGAGCGAGCTCATGGCGCTCTACGAGGTGCTCGGCGTGCCCATCCACGACACCGTGGACCGGGGGTGGTCTCGACCCGTGCTCCGGGCCTGGGAGCCGGTCGAGGTGGTTGCTCCAGAGCCCTCGCGCTTCCTGCACCGCCTGACGACCACGGCGGGTGCGGCCTGGTCTCTGAAGACAGAGGAGACCTGGAGCTCGCGGATCATCGTGGCAGGGACGTGGGCCATCTTCTTTGGAATCCCACTGTGGATCTTCGGCCAGACGCTGGTGGCCGTGCTCTCCGACTTCTCGTTCTGGCTGCTGATCCCGTTGGTGGTCGTCGGCGCCTTCGTCGCTGCCTTCCTGGCGCTCGCCGTCTTCATGCTGGCCACGCTGCTCCGGGACTACCGCGTGGTGGTCGAGGGCGAGTGGGTGCTGGTGGAGCTTCGCTTTCGCATGAAGCTCCTCCAAGACCAGCTCGGCAAGGAGATTCTGATTCCTCTAGAGGAGGTGCGCCACGTCCGAGCACACCGAAGGCGTGACGGCAGCGTGGTGCTCGATCTGGTCCACGAGGGCACGGCGCGCGTGCGGGAGGCGCGGGAGTGGTTTCGTGTCGGGGCGTTCCTCGCGCCGACTGGCGCGACGACGTGTCGCGAGCTGTGGACCTTCGCCGCAGGCACGCGGGAGGGAACAGGGGCCGACTTTGGCGATGCGGCCCACCTCCTCCACGCGCTCCGGGCGGCGCTGGATCTCCCGTCGGGTCAGTGAGCGGCGCGCAGGTCGTCGAGCCACCTGGCCTGGGCACGCTCCGACGGCAGCGGCGGGTAGGAGCGCCCGATGCGGACGGTCTCGAGGAAGAGCAGCGAGGCCAGCAGGCCGAGGGTGGTGGTCGCGGCGAGGAGCAGCTCGGGGATGGTCGAGATGATGGTGGCCTCGGCGCTGGCGAGGAGCGACGCGGCGGCGGGAGACAGGGAGGGTGCGACGAGGACGGCGAGCGTGATCAGGCCGACGGCCACCGTGGTCACGAGGGCGGCGCGGAAGGTCCACACCCAAGGATGGAGCGGTGACTTGGCGAGCATGCGCGCGATGGCCGTCTGAGCGGAGGGAGAAGGGATCACGCGGATGCGAGTCGACGGTGCGGCGACGCGACGCTGCGCCGGCCGGAGCGTGCCATCCGGCATGTAGATCAGGGGCGGCGCGGTGGTGGGGGCATCGGCGACGTGCGGCTGCATAGGTCCTCCTGATGATTGCCAGGAAGTACGAACAAGCGCGGCCTGTGGATCGCTTTCTTTTTCCGCGATGACATTTGTAGACATCTGGGTCAGACAGGGAGGCCACGGGCCCTGAGGACCGGGCAGTATGTCAGAGCCAGGGTGCTCCCGGACTTCGGGTTGGGGTAGAGCGCGGACGCGCCACCACCGCCGATCCTGTGGACCCTCGCGAGCATGATGGATGGCGACACGGTCTGGGCGTCGTCGGCCGAGGGCCGCCGGCTGACGGTCAGGGGTGGCAGGCCCCTGCGCCACGGGGCGCCCAGTTCATGGGGTCCCAGTCGGCGAGGGCGCAGGCGGCGGGGTCGTGCACGGTGGTCATGATCCTGTGGTTCAGGCAGCCGAGGGTCGCGCCGGAGGTGTGAGCGAAGCTCTCGAAGCCCTCCTGGGGGGCTCGTGGTGCTTGTGGGGGTGGTTCCGGCTGCGGTGGTGCCGGATGGCGTCGTGCCGCCGGCGGTCGAGCCCGCCGCCGTGGTGCCGCCGGAGGTCGTCGTCGTGGCCGAGTCAGCGCTGTCGGACGACTTCCCGCCGCAGGCCAGGAGCAGGAACAGAGGTAGCAGGTGCACGATACCCTCATTCAGAGGTCACGAGCGAACACGAAGAGCACCGGTGGACCCGAGCTCCCCGTTGTGGGCCTCGGCGCCGCAGCTTGGGATCGCCGGTGCTCCTGCGGTAAGCTAGGGAGCGCTTCAGCCCGAGGTTAAGTCCCCGCATGGATCCGATCACCATCGCCGTCTTCCTGCTCGTCATCGGCACAGCGATCTGTGGCGGGCTGGGCTTCTTCATCTTCGTGCTCGGCATCGTCGGCTTCTTGGTCCTGCGCAAGCGAGGCGGCGAGAAGAAGGTCACTGCGGCGGAGGCCGTCTCGGCTGGCGTCGAGTCGGTGTCCCAGGTCTTCATTCGGGGTCAGGGTGGCCTGCAGGCACTCGACGACGACGAGGACGACGAGGACGACGAGGACGGTGAGGACGGCGAGGACGGCGAGGACGGCGAGGACGGCGAGGACGGCGAGGACGGCGAGGACGGCGAGTAGGGCTCAGGGCCGGCGGGCCGACGCGGGGTCGCCGTCCCACAGGATCCATGCCTCCAGGCCCGCTACCAGCGAGGCTCCGACGCCCAAGAGGCCGCCGAGGAGGAGCCGCGCGCTGTTAGGCGTCGCGATGAGGCCTCCCTACTTGGCGAGAGCTGTTGACAGCCCGAGGCCCACCGACACCGCGGCGATGCCGAAGGCGCGCCCGAGACGGCTGCACTCGCCGGAGAGTCCGCGTGATACGACTACATCAGAGCATTCCGATGACGAGTCCGAGCATGCCGGTGCTCGGGAGGACGGTCAGCACGCACCGCAGGCTGATGACGGCGGTGGACTCGAGCCTCAGCAGCGGAGGAGGTACCGCGATGTAGAGTGGGCACCGAGAGGTGTGTGATGCGAGTCTCCCTGCTGCTGCTGTCGGCCTGTGCGGGTCCCCTGGTCTCTGACGTGCCGGTCGAGCGGGTCGTGGCGGAGCCCGCCGAGGCGCCACCTCCGGGCAGCCTGGGGCTCACTGCGCGGGGCGTGGTGCCGGGCGGCCTGGCGACGCTGACGGTCGACGGCGCCACGCCGGGCGAGCTCGTGTACTTCGCGGGCAACGTGGCGGGTTTTGGTGCTGGGCCGTGCCCGGGCGTGCTCGGCGGACTGTGCATGGACCTCGCGCCTCCGGTGAAGCTGCTCGGGTCGGCCACAGCGAGCCCCGACGGCGTGGCGACGCTGTACTGGCGCGTGCCGCCGTCCCTTCCTGGTCCGCGGCTGTTCATGCAGGCTGGCTCGAGCTCGCCACCGTCCACCTCGGTGGGCATCGTGGTGGAGCCGGGGGTCGACGACTGCGACTACATCGGCGGCTGGCCGTGCAATCCCGACGCCGATGCCTTGCCCGACCCGGGCTTCGGTGGGGCGTATGGCGTCGGCGAGATGATGCCGCGGGCGGTCTTCGCGGACCAGTATGGCGACGAGGTCGACCTGTACGACCTGCTGGGCGAGGACCGGCCGGTCTTGGTGCAGGTGAGTGCGGCCTGGAGCCCGCCAGATCAGGCCTTCTTCGGGGAGCTCACGGGGGGGGCGTCCTTTTTCCTGGATCCGGGCTCTCCTCTGCTCGATGCCATCGCGACGGGAGAGGTCGGCTACGTCGTGATCCTCGAGGACAACGTTGCGGGTGGGCCGCCGACGGCCGACGACTGCCGGGACTTCGC
>PKDJ01000127.1 GCA_002862545.1 Pseudomonadota bacterium | reverse complement strand
CGCAGCGGGCTGGACATAGCCATCACGGGCATGGGCCTCGGAGTCGGTGATCTGAACGAAGATGGCCTCCCTGACTTGTTCATGCCGGAGTGGGATGGTCTACATCTCTACGAGTCGGGCGCTGCGGGGGTGTGGGTCGACTGGGCCGGAGCGCGCGGGCTCGCGAATGACCTCGAGCGCGATCAGAAGATCGCCTGGGGCGGAGAGCTGGTCGACCTCGACCACGACGGCGACCTGGATCTACCGGTCTCCTACGGTCATCTGGACAGCACGTACGAGTCGGAGCGCGTGCAGCCGGACGCGCTGTACATCCAGCAGGCGGATGGCACGTTTCGAGACGAGGGCGAGGCGTGGGGACTCGACCATGGCGGGATCTCTCGCGGGTCCGTCGTGACGGACCTGAACGACGATGGGTGGCTCGACATCGTCGTTCGCGTGCTCGACGGCCCCACGCGCGTCTACCTGTCGCGCTGTGGAGAGCAGGCCTGGCTGAGGGTGCGCTTGGAGCAGGGGGGACTCAATCCCGACGCGATTGGGGCGCGCGTGGAGGTGTCGGCAGAGCAGCGCACCTGGTGGGGCGTCGTGCGCGCTGGGGGGACCAGCTTCTCGAGCGGCGGGCCACCAGAGGTTCACTTCGGGCTCGCCGAGCTCGAGTCCGTCGACCTCCGGATCGTCTGGCCCGATGGGGAGGTCTCGGAGCAGCGTGGCGTTCAGACCCGGCAGGTCGTCGACATCACGCGTCGAGACGACGACGCGCCAGTGGGTAACGACGGACGCTAAGCTCGCGTCCGCCGGGTCCGATGAGGCGGGCGGCTACTCGCGAACGAAGATGAACCAGGCGCCGCCGGAGCCGTCTGTCGCGCACTTGGGCCGGGTGTCCATGCCCCAGTCGGTGCCGTCCGAGGGGTCGCCGCCGACGCCACGGTCGTCGAAGTCGACTGTGAACTGTGCCGTGCCGCAGGCGTTCTCGCCCTCGAGGTAGCCGACGGTGTTCCAGTCGTCGCCCTCGGGCAGGAACTCCAGCGTGATGTTGTTGCGCCGCGCCGGTGCCGGCGAGTCGTAGCCGATGCCGTCGGCTTCGTTGAAGCAGGACTGGAAGTCGAGCCCCGTCGTGATCTCCTCGTACCAGTGGATGTCGTAGAAGGAGAGGTCGACCCGCATGAACGCGCTGATTGGGCTGTCCTTGCAGGTGAAGCGGATGTCGGAGTCACCGGAAGCGACGTGCAGCATCCCCGGCCAGATGCCATTCATGACATCCGTGGGCTCGACGGTCTGGAGCTGGTCGCTGTAGTCGTTGGCCTCGTCGGAGAGGACGTCGATGGAGGAGGCCACGAGGGTCCAGCCACCGCCGTCGGTGACCAGGTCGCAGTACACGTCGTAGGCCTCACCGTCGGCAGCCTCGATCGTGTAGACCCCGCTCGGTGCGAGCGGGTTCAGGGCCTGCACCTCTGCACAGGAGCCAGGTGGGCCGCAGTCGATGTCGGCCCCGCTGCAGTCCTGGTCGATGCCGTCACCGCAGATCTCCGCGGCACCGGGGTAGGACTCGGGGTCGGAGGGCAGGCAGTCGAGGCCGAGGCTGATGGGGGCGTAGTCTGGGCCAGGCGAGAAGCAGGTCTCGTCGCCGACCACCTCTCCGGCGGGGTAGCCGTCGCCATCCGTATCGAGGGCCCAGCGGCTCGGTGGGCCGAGGAAGGGGTCGGTGTCGTCACAGTCGTCGGGGTTGCCGACGTAGGATTCGGGCTGCTCGCAGGCCTCGAGCTCTGACCCGTCGGCACCGTAGCCGTCGCCATCGAGGTCAGCCCACCAGGTCTCGACCGTGCTGAGGTCGAGGTCGTCGTCGGCGTCGTCGGCCTCTCCATCGCAGTTGTCGTCGATGCCGTCGTTGCAGATCTCGATTCCATCGGGATTGACGAGGCGGAGGGTGTCGTCGCAGTCACCCCCGGAGCCGACGGTGCCGGCGATGCGCGAGCACGCCTGGATCACGGACTCGTCGTCGCCGTAGCCGTCGAAGTCGAGGTCGAAGTACCAGGTCGAGAGGGTGCTCTCGTCGAGGGAGTCGTCGCGGTCGTCGACGAGGCCGTCGCAGTCGTCGTCTTCCTCGTTGCAGACCTCGACCGCGTCGGGGTTGATGTCTTCGTTGCCGTCGTCGCAGTCTTCGGCGAGGGCGGCCAGGGCGTAGCCGGGCCCGGGCGGCGTGCAGGAGGGGTCTCCCACCACGGGCCCCGTGCCGAAGCCGTCACCGTCGGAGTCGACAACCCAACGGCCCGTCTCGGGGGGCCCGAGGAAGGGGTTGTCGTCGTCGCAGTCCAGGTCGTTGTCGGTGTAGAACCAAGGCTGAACGCAGGTGAGCTTGGTGTCGAGTGGGTCGCCGTAGCCATCCTGGTCGAGGTCGGCCCACCACTCGCTGCGCCCAGCGGGGTCGAGGCTGTCGTCGCTGTCGTCGGTGTACCCGTCGCAGTCGTTGTCTTGGCCGTCACAGACCTCACGCGCGTCGGGGTTGATCGTGTCGTCGAGGTCGTTGCAGTCGTCGGCGTTGTCGGACGTGCCGGGAGGGGCATTGCAGAGCTGTACGGAGAGCTCCTCGGTGCCGTAGCCGTCGTTGTCGCCGTCGAAGTACCAGGTGGGCGTGCCCTCGTCTGTCAGCGTGGGGTCGTCGTCGTCGACGAGCTCGTCGCAGTCGTTGTCCTTGCCGTCGCAGAACTCGACGGCGCCGGGGTAGCTGAACTCGTCGTCGTCGTCGCAGTCGTAGCTGTTCTCGACGAAGCCGTCGGGAGCGGCGCAGGCCTGACGCGCGCGGTCCGCGTTGCCGTAGCCGTCGCCGTCCTTGTCCTTGTAGAAGGTCAGCTGGCGGAGGCCGTCGTCGACCTCTCCGTCGCAGTCATTGTCCTGGCCGTCGCAGATCTCGAGCGACGTGGGGCTGACGTTGGCCTCGGTGTCGTCGCAGTCGTCGGCGTCGCGGGAGAAGCCGTCTTCGAGGGTGCATGCCAGCTGCGCAGCGCCCGAGCCGTGTCCATCGCCGTCTTCGTCGACGAACACCGTGATCTTGGTGTCTTCTGGACAGTCGATCGGCTCGCTGCCGCAAGCGAGGAGTACGAGGAGGGTCAGATGCCGCATGCCGCTGGATCCCGGTCAGTGCGGACCAGGGTAACCGATCCCGGCCGCCATCCGCCCGTCGAAGCCGCAGTCAGAACGTCAGCCGGGGCTCAAGGCCAGGACCGGTCTGCAGGAGGTCGGCTCGGGTGGGCGAGCGCCGGGCTCATGGCCGGCCAGCCGGTGGCCCCCGGCGAGGCCAGCCGTTCGCTCGTCGATCGGCCGGCAGAGCCTACGGGGAGCCGAGCCGGGATCACCGTCCCAGGTGAACCCCCAGGCCGACTCCCGTGCGCCAGTTCTCGTCGTTGCCGTCCCGCTCCCACCTCACCTCCGCCTCGGTGAAGTACCGGGGGACGAGGTAGTAGCGAAGGTTTCCACCGGCTCCGAACACGGTTCGGGTGATGCGGCGATCGGTCACCGAGTCGATCGTGCTGATCGGCACCGGGTCGAGGCGATCTCTGCCGTGGCGAAGGCCAAAGGCCATGAACACGCCGGGGCGCAGCTTCTCGGTCTCGGCTGCAACCATCAGGCGTGAGCCGACGTGGGCATCCCAGCCGAGGTCGGCGTAGCGAGAGAGCCCGACGCGGTCGAGGCCGAGAGAGATGCCAGGACGGAGCATGACGTCTGCGGAGAGGCCCAGGTGCCAGGGGAACGTGGGGTCGTCGCTGTACGAGGCACCGGCGACGAGCTGCCCACCGAGCCTCGGCCGGCTCTGCTCGCGTCGGTGCACGTTGTAGACGGCGTCCGCGACGGAGGCCCCCCAGACCGTGGCTCCGACCATCGGCCAGAGCGTGGGCTTGATGTCGGTGACCGCGGGATCGACGACGACACCGGCCATCAGGCTGCTCGACGCGAGGAAGTAGGCGACGCCCTTGAGGATCTGTCCGTTGTAGAGCTGTCCCGCTCCGGGGATCGCGACAGACGCCATGCCGGCGATGCCGGGGGAGTGGCCCAGCTTCTGCTTGCGCTCCCAAGAGCGGCTCAGATCAGCGTAGTGGGCACGGCGGTCCCCACGATGAATGCCCAGCTCCGGCGTCCATGGGGAGCCCCAGTCCGTGATGGAGAGCAGCGAGCCCTCGGCGACCTCGAGGGTGACGTCGTAGAGCGCATCGCCGTCACGCCGTCGCACGCGGTAGCGCCCTGGCGGGAGTGCGAGCGCGCTCTCTGTGCCGGCTTGCTTCGTCACCTCGGCGAGCTGTGTGCCATCGGGCAGGCGTGACACGGCGATGTGCCCGGACAGCCCCTCGGGGAGGCGCAGGCGTGCTGAGGCCCGGCGGACGTCGGACAGGGTGACGCGTCCCGAGCCGGAGAGGTTGAAGTCGAAGTGGGGGTGCTGGGCCCCCGCCGCCGTCGCGCCCGTCCGCGCGACGACGCGGTCCTCCGTGTACCGGCGCAGCTCGTCGAGGTCGACGGTCCCATCCCCCGTGTCCGCTGCACCGCGGAGTCCGGACACGACGTAGTGCGTGAAGAAGCCGCCGCGGAGGTGGTCGGACTCCTGTGCAAGCTCGTCGGCCGACGATGCTGTCAGCCAAGCCTCGCCCTCGAGCGCGGTGCTCTGACCTGTGAACAGGGAGGCCGACAAGGATGCGCCCTTGAGTCGGGTGATTGAGCCCGAGCGGCAGGCGTCGAGCAGCCCGACGCGGACGTCTGCCCCGACGGCCCGCATGTCGTGCTTCAGGGCATCGAACCAATAGTGCTCGTCAGCCAGGCGAAGGCCGCTGCCGTCGGCGTGCCCCGAGTAGTAGAAGACGAACAGCGCGTCATCGGCGACCTCGGACAGGGCGGCGTGATGAGCCAGAGCCTCACGCAGTCCCTCGGCTGTGGGAGCGTAGAGAACGCTCACGTGCTCCTCGTCGAATCCTCCAAGCTCGACCAGGACATCTGCGAAGGTCTCGGCATCGCGCTCGGCATAGCGCAGCGGCTCGAGGACACCGCCTCCGTCGTTGGCGCCCACGACCAGCGCATGGCGCACGGGCGCTGCCAGAGCGAGTGTGGTGGCGAGCATCAGGAGCACGGACTCACTCCTTGGGCACGTCGATGCGACTCCAGCGACCGGGCAGGTCGGCGTCGCCGGCCATGCCCAACTTGACATCGGCAGCCGTGACCTGCTGGTCTGGGACGAAGAGGGCGAACTCCTGTGCGCCGGAGCTGTGATCGAGCGTCAGCGCGAAGGGGGCGGGCTGCAGGCCGCTGCCGCGTGGGAGCACGCGGCCATAGACCTCGACCGTGCCGTCGCTGTCGCGCCCTGCCAGCCAGACGGCGGTCGCATCCCCAGGGTCGTAGAGCAGCTGCACCGTGTCACCTGACCGAAGGGACTCGCCTGGCCGGAGCGGACGGGGGCCGCTCTCGGTGCTCACCCAGATCTCGAGGTCGATCGAATCGCCCTTCGCACGGGTGCTCATGCTCGCATCGTCCGTCGGCTCGGGTGCAGTGAGGCTCCACGCCACCACGGCAGCGGTCAGGGCGGCTGCCAGACCGCCGTACCGCCACCACCGCCGGCCTCTCGCGGGAGGGGTGCTCAGGGCAGCGATGGCGGGAGGGACGGACGCGAGGGCGAACACCTCTCGCTCTGCGAGCTGCGTGCGATGCCGACGGGCACACAGCTCGCACGTCTGCAGGTGTGCCCGCAGCGCTGCAGCCTTGGCAGGGGAGAGCTCTCCGTATCGCAAGCGATGAAGGTCCAGCGTGGACACGTGTCCGCTCATCCTACGTCCTCGAGCCAGCTCAGCCGCGCTCGGGCTCGCTGGCGAAACTTGCCGAGGCGTTTTCGGACGGCGCCGCCGCTCACTCCGAGCAGCTCGCCAGCCTCCGCGTAGGTCATGCCATCCACGAAGCAGTACACCGCGGCGGCCGTGGTTCTCTCGTCTTCCTCCGCGAGGAGCACAGCCACCAGATCTCGCAGCGCGACCCGGTCCAGCAGGCTGTCGCCGGCATGGGTCGCGGCAGGAAGCTCTGCGACGGGCTCCTCGCGACGACGTCTCTTGCTCCGAAGGTGGTTCAGGCAGGTCGTCGTGGTCACCTTGAACAGGTAGGTCGTCGGTGAGGCCTCGCCTCGGAAGCCAGCGCGGTAGCGGTGCAGCTTCAGGAAGATGTCCTGAGTCGCCTCTGCTGCATCGCCGGGATCTCCGAGCAGGGTCCGGCAGCGGCCATAGACCATGTCTCCGTAGCGTCGATAGAGGTCGGCGATGTCCAGACGGCTCATGGCGCTCCGGGAGCCGGCAGGCGACGGGTGCTCCTCCCTGCAGCGCCAAGAGACGGCGCCTGGATACCGGGAATTCACGGGCAGTCGTCGATGCCACTGTCCATCGTAGCTGCTGAATCTGCGGCTGTGTCGCCGACGTCTCCTGCGCTGCCCTTGTCCGGCCAGCCCGTGTCGGTGTGCTCGTGGGCCACGATGACGAAGGGCGTCTGTACGCGGACCACGTCGTCGTCACCCCAGACGACGAACACGTCGACCTGGGAGGGCGGCGCGTCTTCCGCAATCTCGAGCACCATCAGGATCTCGTTGGACCGATCCACGCGGTCGACGAGTGTCACGGGTCCGACAAAGGCAACGTCCCTCACGTCGAGCAGATTCAGGCCCGAGGGGCTCACCAAGGTCGTGAACAGCACCTGGCCAGGCTGCCCCTCCGCGATGGTCAGGTGCAGGCCCGCTTCGCGAGCATCCTCGTCGGTGTGGGTCCCTGCTGCTTCATTGGGGGCGAGCACGGCGGGATCGGTGGGTCGTTCGCTGCAGTCACCGAGGCACGGCGCCCCGGTGTCACGGGTCTCGTAGATGATGCAGCCGCCGAGCAGGGCGGTCAGAGCCAGCGAGGCAAGCGTCGCGCGTGTCATGAACTCCTCCAAGGCCAGGGGGCCTGGCGCTCTCGGGTGATGAGACACCGCAGGGGCTGACGAGCGTTACCTGCAGCCCAGATTGGTCGGAGGAGTTCGTGGTCCTGCTGCTCGCGATGCTCGCACATGGTGCGGATGTGTTGACCTTCGACGCCGTGCGAGTGGTCGAGCACGGCAAGGCCTCGCCGTCGCTGACGCTCCACCCTGGGGTCTCCGGCTCGGTGGAGGTCTCGCTCGACTGCGGGGGAGGGCGCTCGTTCACGCACAGTGGGGCCATCGCGCCGGGACGAGATGTCGTGATCACGCTGTCCGGTCTGCC
>PKDJ01000036.1 GCA_002862545.1 Pseudomonadota bacterium | reverse complement strand
CCATTGTTGTGCTGACCGCAGCGCTGCAGAGCGCGAGTCGGGGGGGCATGACACTCGCGTGTCACCGGAACACCGATCAGCAAACACAAGCTCAAAAGCCGAACATACAGCCCGCATAGTCCAGCCCTACAACGACGCTCGACCTCGAAATCGTGGCCTCGCCTTGCTAGGATCCGGCCATCCCCTTTGTTCGACATCCGAACAAACCACTCCCCTCGAGGCCATCATGTCCATGCTCCTGCCCCTCCTGCTCGCCGGTACCGCCCAGGCGACCGAGCTCACCATCGAGGGGTCCTGTCCGGGTGCCATGAACATCTCGGTCTCGGGCACACCCGGCGCCCCAGTCGTGCTCGTGGCCGGCGATGCCGACGGCAGCACCATCCTCGATCGCGGTGCCTGCGCCGGCCTCGATCTCGGCCTCACCGGATCGCCGCTGAAGCCGATAATGATGCCACCACTGGACGGCGACGGCACCTTGGACATCACGCCCTCCATCCCCGAGGCGGCGTGCTCGAAGAAGCTGGTGGCGGTGGAGGTGAGCACCTGCAGCGTCTCGGCGCCCGCACGCCTCGACGGCGAATCCTGCGACCCCTTCGACCCAGCCTGTGCGCCCGCCACGACCGTCCCGACGGCGAGCGCCCGCGACTTCGCCTACAGCTACTGGCCCGACAACCACTTCCCCGACGAGACCTGGCCGACCATCTCGTTCGATCACCACCTGCTGACGGGTCACTACGCCGCCGTGTTCCACGAGGACAGCGGCGCGCTCACCCGGCTCGGTGCCGTCGACCTGCCCGACGCGCGCACGGCTCAGGACTGGAACCCGGCCGACCACGAGCTGCTGCCGGCCATCGACGTGCACTACGAGGTCGGCTCGGTCGACGCCTCCGCCGAGGCGACGGCCTTCCTCAGCTCCGCAGACCCGCCCGGCCTTCCCGTCGACTCCACGACCATCGACCACCGCGAGCGCCTGCACATGATCGACGGCGGTCGCTTCATGAACCGCTACCGCATGCCGGTGGTCGAATACGCCGACGCACCCGACACGACGGGCAAGGTCTTCCTGGCGAGCATGCCGAAGCACCTCGTGCTCACCCACGAGGCCAGCGGCGGTGAGGCCGGCAGCACCGCTCGGATCGTCGTTGGGGGAGACGCCTTCGCCGGTCTCGATGTCGAGACCTGGCACGTCGACGGTCGCATCGTCGAGCTGACGGATGGCGCAGGCAGTGGCTGGCTGCTCGCTGCCTACGACACCGCCGACCGCGACACCGAGCTGCGCATCGACGCCGACGGCTCTGTCGTCGTGGAGGTGACCGATCCGGCGGGTCTCGGGGCCGCCACCGCGTCGCTGCTGATGGCGCCGAGCACCTCGCTCACCGAGTCCGACCGCCTGCTCTACATCGACCCCGCGAGCGCCGCGACCGTGACCACCACCCTGCTGAACCTCGACGGCGGCGCCGTGTGGGACGAGGCTGTCGCCGCATGGGACCCCACGCTGGGGGCCTTCCGCGCCGATCTCGGCGATCTGCAGGACTCCGGCTCGCCCTGGCCGGCCAACTTCCACGACGAGGCCTACCACCACTGGCACGGCCGTCACGCCGTCTCCATCGACACGGCGACGCCAGAGCCCCTCGCGGTGCCGATCGCCTTCTTCGCCCCAGAGCGGCTCTCCTGGTACATCACCGGCGGCCTCGCGCTGCTGCGTGACACCAACGGGGAGCCGACCGGCACACCCCTGCAGATGTCGAAGAACTGGCACGAGGGCTGGCCGAACAACTGGTACCACCTCTACACCCAGCCGGTGGTCGGCGCCGATCCGGTCGAGCTGGAGCTGACCGTCGCCTCCGCCAAGTGGGGGGATGTCTTCGTCGCCTCCCACTCCCAGCTGAGCCTGATCGGCTGGTCGGGCTCCCGCGGGGCCCGCTGGGACGAGTCCGCGCTCGGGTGCTTCGGTGAGTCCATCACCTACAACCCCGACTCCACCTACCGGTCCATGCAAGATGACGTGCGACCCTTCCTCGTCGACAACGACGAGGCTTTCTGGTGGTCGGGCAACGTCGGCGGCGCCGAGTTCCTGCGCTACCGCGACACGGCACAGCCCTGGCGAAACCGCCGCGTGCAGGAGGTGAAGACCACCTACACGAGCCACGGCCCGAACATGACCGACGTGACCTACTCCGGCATGTCGAGCGATCGGAAGATCGAGGTTCGGGCCTCACCGCGCCTGATCGCAACCGACGACATCGTGCGCACCTATGTCGAGCTCGAGTTCCACTTCCTCGAGGACATCGAGTACGACCGGCTCGCCTTCTTCCAGGTCGCGGCCGACAACTACAGCGACAACGGCTTCACGGGCTACGCCTGGGGCAACGCCGACGAGGTCACCTTCGAAGGAGTGGTCGAGGCCACCGGAGCGTGGGCCTACGAGAGCATCCACCCGCGCGGCATCGAGCTGGCTGGCGACGCCCCCTGGGTGCACCTGTACGGCAACACCCGCATTGACCCAGACCTCCCCGAGGACACAGCCAGCGTCGGCTTCGTGGTCCGCGACTTCTTCGCCGACATCGGCGGCACCCTCCTGACCACGCCCTACGTCAGCATCTACAGCACCAACAACGGTGGCTCGCCCCAGTACTCCTTCGAGCTGGGCCTCCCGTATGACGAGGGAGCCGAGTGGTGTGGCGACCCCTGCGGTGGCCGGCGGAACTTCGTCCCCGCGGGAAGCTCCGTCTACGCCACGGTGGAGTACGTGGTGCCGCCCTCGGGGACCGAGGTCTACTACGGGCCCAGCGAGTGGCTGAACGCCAGCGACACCGGCATGTGGGACACCCCCGCCATGATGCAGATGATCGCCCGCGACGGCACGATCTCCGCGAGCGCCGGCGTCGGCGAGCTCCGCACCGTCTACCCCCTGGTGGTCGACACCATGGGCGGCGCGGTCGCCGGTGAGCTGACCCTCTCGGGCGGACTCGGCTACCGCCCCGTCTCCTTCGCGGGACTCGTCCGCCCCGACGGCTGGCAGCTGCAGCGCCTCGAGGGCGACGCCTGGGTCGATGTCGACACGTCCTCGGCGGTCGGCAACGATTCCTGGCAGGCCGTCCACGACGAGCTCGCAAACACCTGGACGTTGATCTACAGCGTGCCGGTCGGCCTCGAGCAGACGATCCGCCTCACGTGGACGGGCGCCTAGACCGAGCGCAGCGCGAGCACCCCGCTGCTAGCGGGCGTGCTCGGTGTCGACCAGGGTGCTGAGGTCGAGGCCACGGGCCTCGAGTCGCTCCTCGAGCTCGGCCCGAATGCCATCGTCGATCACGGGCTCGCGGGACAGGATCCACCACTGGAAGCCCATGCTCGAGACGGCGGCGTAGCGGTAGGGCGCGTCACCCGTCGCCCCGTCGAGCTCGACGATGTCGTAGGGCGCCTCGAAGCCGAAGCCCAGGTCGACGAGCAGGCGGGCGTAGGAGTCGTCGACCACGCGAGCCGTGCCCTCGATGATGTTCTCGGGACCATCGACGCCGAGGGTGCAGCGGTTGAGCACGCCCACCGTCTCGTCGTCGATCAGGCTGTACTCAGCCGTGGTGTTGGCGCAGGAGCTCTGCTGGAAGGACGGCGTCGTGGCGATCTCGTACCAGACGCCGAGGTAGCGCTCGGGGTCGACCTGGGCGACCGTCATGCCGTCGTCGGAGAGCGGCGCGAAGGTCGACTCCTGGACGACCACGGCCGCCGTGTCACCACTGGGGACTCCAGTGGCATCGTCACTCTCGGGTGCGCAGGCTCCGAGGGCCAGCAGGGCAATCACGGTGTGCATTTCCTCTCCCATTCATGAGGACGCGCCGTCTACTCACCCGATATCTACCTGTCGTTAGATTTGCGCGGGCGGACGCATCCGACTTCGAACCACGCGCTCCGCGACGCTCACAGGCCGACGAACCAGCCGTCCCAGCCGTCTCCCGATTCGATGAAGACGTAGCCATTGGCGTAGCTGAAGGTGTAGTTCGGACTGCTCGCGCCCTCGAGGGTGGCGCTGTCGATCAGCTCGCCGCTGTCGCCGTCGTACGAGTACAGCGTGGACCCCGAGAAGGTCAGGTAGCAGCCGCTGTTCGAGACGGCGTGGGCGTACCCTTCGTGCGACCCGCCCGAGAGGATGAGCCTGTCGACGTAGGCCCCGTCGCTGCCCCGCCAGCGGTCCACCGTGGTGGAGCCGGCGTCGCCGCCCACGTAGAGCTCGCGCACCGGGTCGTAGGCGATCACCGCCTGTGACGACAGGCTGCCCCCCGAGAGGGAGTGGATGCCACTGTAGGACCCAGGGCTCGTCTCCTCGCGGATCTCCGTGCTGGCGTAGCCGTTGAGGTAGGTGGGCCCCTCGCAGCCGACCTTGGTGAACACAGAGCGGCCGTCGATTCCCGGGCCGTAGTCGCCGAGGTAGGTCCCGTCGGCCTCCCACTGGTTGAGGCGGCAGGAGGGCGTGCCTCCCGAGTAGCCCCAGTAGTGGGTGCCATCGAAGGTGACGTTCATCTGAGTGCAGGCGGTGCCTGGGCTCAGGCGGAAGTCCGAGACGTAGGAGGCCCGGTCCAGCGTGCAGTCCGACGGCAGCAGGCCACAGCCGCCACAGTCGACGGAGAGGCTCGGATCGAGGGGTGCGCAGTCCTCACCGTCGCGCACCTCGTCGCCGTCGGTGTCAGGACGTCGTGGGTCGGTGCCCAGCTCCGCCTCCTCGAGATCGGACAGTCCGTCGCGATCACGGTCGCCGTCCAGCGTCACGCAGACCACCTCAGAGACCGCACTGTCGAGACCGCCTGGCCCTCGGGGCGAGGCCAGCTGAGCGCACAGCTCCTCTCCGATGGCATCGGCGAGCACCGGCAGGCGGATCTCGAGGGTGCCGAACCCATCGACGTCCGTGTAGACCCGCCCGATTCGTCGAGTAGAGGGCCCGAGATCGAGGCACACCCCCCCAAGTGACGCCGGACAGGGACCCGGAGCGGTCGCCCCGATGTTGACGAGGACCTCCACGTCTTCGTAGGGGTAGGCATCGACGACCGTGAAGGTGGCGAGGCTGCCGACGATGTTTCCGTCGACGCGCAAGATCAGGTCACCCGGCGCAGGAGCCGTGAGTGATGCGGCCTCCCAGTCTTCAGGGGTGTTCTGGGCTGCATGCTCGGGCGCGCACGCGAACAGGGTAAGCAGCGCGATCATCGGACCTCCCACGAGGCCGCCAGTATCGCACAGAGGGCTCAGTCACGCCGCCAGCGCTACCCCGTCGTGCGCCGCCACCACGCTGCCGCGGAACGCCGTCACGTAGTAGCTGAAGCTCAGCAGGACTCCCGGGACGAGGACCATGGCACCGAGCCACGCGTCGGTGGTCGTGAGGCCCGCGTCGAGGCCCAGCTGCAGGCCGAGTGAATGGGCCGCCGGGACGCCCGCAAGGGCCAGTCCATGCACGCCCTGCTCCCACACGAGTCCGTGGTCGCCGAGTGACAAGCCCCGCAGCGCGAGTCCCAGCAGGGCCGACGCCGAGAGGACGAGGACGCCGAAGAAGGCCCCCTGCCCTAGAGCCAGGTGGGCCGACGCCAGCCCCGCCTCGGGCCAGTGCTGTCCGAGGGCAAGGGCCCAGGCCATCGTCAGCAGCCCCAGTCCCCCCACGACCCACCGCGGCTGCGCGCGCCCGAGCGGCAGCGCCGACACACCCAGGACGAGCGCCGAGGCTCCGAGGACGGGCCCCGCGGCCGCCGTCCCGAGCGGGGTGAAGAAGGGGCCACTGGCCCACGCGAGACCGACCGCACCGAGAACCGGCACCGACAGCACGGCGGGATGCACCACCACCTGCGGCCGACGACGACGACGGTGCCGCGCCATCACCACGATCGCCAGCATCGGGGTCTGGACCGAGAGGACCACAAGCGCCAGGACATGCGCCGTCGCCTGAGTCGCGTGCGTGCCGTCGCCGAGCAGCCACCCGAAGAGCACCCAGTGCAGGCGCAGACTCGGCGCGACGAAGAGCGCGGCGGCGAACATCCACATGAAGGCCTTGTGGGCATCGACGTCGCCACGGCGGGCGCGGTCGACGCCCATTCCGAGAGCCCACATCGACAGCACCGTCATGCCCCAGAGTCCGAGCGCGAAGGGCGCCCCGCCATAGATCGCGTCCATCGGTGTGGCGGAGAGGTAGGCCACCGCCAGCACCATCGCGACCGTCGCCAGCAGCGCCGTCCAGCGGCCAGCGACACGATGCTGCTCTGGCCAGCGAGCCCGCAGCCCATCGTGCAGCAGGCCCAGGCACGCGACCAAGACGATGGACGCGAGCAGGGCGTGCACCGCCAGCGTCACCTGCAGCCAGCCCGCCATGCCCAGCCAGTGGGGTGTGAGCTGGGCGAACCCTGACTCGGGACCGTAGGCGAAGGGCTCGGAGACGAGGGCGGCCAGGATGCGGGCGTAGGTGGGCACCTCGCCCTGAAGCGTGACCAGTCCGAACTCGGCCGCAACGGGCGCAAAACCCAGGCACAGGAGCGCGGCCGCGAGGAACAGGGCGCGGCGCAGCCCCGTGGAGAGGCGGGCGGGCATCAGGAGGACTCCTGCAGGAAGGTGGCGATCCAGGCTCGGCTGTGGGCTTCAACGAAGGCCGGCGGATCCGGCACGGCGACGGGGTCGAGCCGCCCCTGGAGGTGAAGCGCGACGAGACCATGCAGCCCCGCAAATAGCCACGTGGCCGCCGCCGCAGGGTCGAGGCCATCGCGGAGGCGGGCGCCGGCGAGGGCCGCCGTCAGCGCCACGAGCGGCGCGCGGGCGAGCGCCTGCTCGGGTGGTGAGAGCAGCGCCTCGGGCTCGTCGGTGAGGAACATGAACCGGTAGCGCGCCGGGTGCGCCACTCCCCATGCGACGAAGCGCACGCCGAGCTGCTCGAGAGCCTCGGGGAGGGAGAGAGTGGCCAGCTGCTCGAGCTGCAGCACGCCCGGGAGCTCGGCGAACAGCCGCAGCTGCAGCGCCTTGAGCAGCGCCGCACGGCTCGGGTAGCAGCGGTAGACCGCAGTGACGGCGTAGCCCTCGGCCGCGGCGAGCGCGCGCATCGAGAAGCCGGCCCCGCCCCCGGCATCGAGCATCAGGAGGGCGCGCTGAAGGAGTCGCTCGGGAAGCTGTGGGTCGCTCTGTCGGGGCATGCACCATCCGTAACACTGTTACGTAACACTGTCACGATTCACCCCTTCCGCGGCATTCCCGCGCTGCTCTCCCAGCGAGGAGGAACAGCAGAGA
>PKDJ01000242.1 GCA_002862545.1 Pseudomonadota bacterium | reverse complement strand
TGGATGCCGGGCTGCTTCAACAGAGGGGCCCAGGTCAGCTGGGCGGCGGGTGTGTCGACGAGGAGCGGTGCCGGTGGGGCTGAGCTCTGCGGTGGGGCCTCCCGGCAGCGCTCCTGGAACACCGCCCAGAACCAGTCTCGCCAGGCGCGGGGGAGGCGGTCCGCGGAGCGGTATGCGGGCGGCACGAGGACGCCGCGCTGGAGCACCGAGGCATCCGCCATCATGCGAGCATCGAGGGTGGTGAGGTAGGGATGCTTGCCTCGGTAGGGGTGGAGGCCCGTGAGCAGCTGAAAGGCGGTCACGGCGAACGCGAACCAGTCCGTCTGCCGAGAGAGTCCGTGCGCGTGGCGGTCACGCACGGTGTCGGCGAGTGCTGTGGCTGGAAAGGAGGGGGTCTGCCAGCTCGTCGTGTCGATCCAGCTCACGCGGTCGAGCCGATCTGGTACCACCCAGTTGGCGCAGCGTAGGTCCACCACCAGGAGCCCCGCCTCGTGGATGAGGTGCAGGGTGTCGCGAGCCCGCCGGACCAGGTCTAGGGTGACGCCGAGGTCGGCTCCGACCCGCTCTCGGAAGGAGCGTGCAGTCAGTCGCTCGGCGGGCCAGCCTGGAGCCCGTGGCATCCGGACGCCGATTCGGCGCCCCGCGTCGTCGTAGACGTGGATGTCCGGAACGATCACGTCTGGCGAGCCGACGGTGGCGAGCTCGGCGAGTCGGCCCGCACAGGGGACCTTCGTGAGGTCGTGCCAGATCTTGAAGACGTGGTCGCCGCTGGCCCAGGCGGTGCCTTCGCCACCCGCTGCGAGCAGGCTCTCGGGGCCGACGGTGACAGCTCGTCCAGCGGCGTGCACACGCATCAGAAGCTCAGGGACCGCACCGCGGAGCCACTGCCCAGAGCGGTCGAGGTGAGCGCGATGCTCCGGCTGGCGAACGAGGCGAGTCGGGCCAGGGTGGAGGCGTCGGCACTCTGAAGCTCGAGGTAGTGGTCGAAGCCGGCCTCGGTCGAGAGCTTCATGAGCGAGCGGCCGAGCTGAGGGTCGCTGACGTTCACGCCCACCAGGATGGTGAGCACTCCCTCGAGCGCCTCCGCTGTGGTGGCGTCGCGAACGGCGGCGGCGAGCCTGCTGGGAGTGAGGCTCGAGCGGTTGTCGCCCCCGTCGGTGACGACGAACACGATGCCGTTGACCGACAGACCTCGCTCGGTGAGCTTGGTGCCGTAGTCCACCAGACTGCTGACCGCGTTGTGGGCGGCGTCGTAGAGCGCGGTGAGGCCACTGGGGCGGATGCAGCCGTCGTAGTCGTCGACCGGGCAGGCGGAGAGGGGGCGGTACCCGTGGACCTCATGCACCCGGCTGTCGAAGGTCGACAGGCGAAGCATCAGGTGGTCGGCCCGAGGTGACGTGCGACAGGCTGACACGATGGACTTGAGACAGGTCTCGATCTCGCGGTCAAAGGCGCTCACCGAGCCGGACTGATCGGCGGTGATGGCCACGAGGGTGTACTCGCTGGCTCCCAGATCGCCGAAGCGGGTACCCGAGTAGCCGTAGGCGGTGCCGTCCAGAGACGACGTGGTGTCGAAGAGAGGCATGGGGGCTCCTGGTCAGGCAGCAAAGCTGCGGATGGCATCTGCGGTGTCGAGGGTGTTCATGCCGAGGGCGACCATGTCGCGGAGGAAGTCGTCGGCGTAGGACTCGAAGCCGGGCACGGGTGACGTGGCGTCGGTGAGGAGGTGCAGCTTGCGGACCGTCGAGGGGTCGCCGAAGCGAGCGACGATGTCGCGCACGGTGTTCGCCAGGCAGTGCGAGCTGGCCTCACCGGCGAGCAACACCACATCGGCGTCCTCGAGGGTGCTGACCATCCGCAGGTTGACCTGGGTGGAGGGGTCGTCGGGGTCGGGGACCTCGGCCTGGACCGCGCTGAAGTGCTCGGTCCATGGGTTGCTGCCCTTGGTCACGAAGTCCACCATCGCGAAGCGCTGCGACCACTCCTGGAGGGCCTCGAAGAGTGGCGGCACGACCGCGTGTCCCTCGCTGCCGATCAGGCAGTGCTCGGGCCAGATGGTGTGGGGATAGCGGCCACCCTTCTCCAGAGCCTCGAGGTAGGCGAGGGTGCGCTCCCACGCCGAGGGCATCGTGGTGGTCCACCGTCCTGCCCGGAGGTCCTCGGCAGAGATGGAGGAGAAGGGGGCGGGACTGGCTCCCGAGGAGTCTCGGAACCACAGCGGATGGGAGATGTCGACCGTGCGGTGGCTGTCGAGGGTGACGTGGATGTCTGTCAGGCGATCCCGGAGACGCCGCACGAGCACCGCGAGGCGATCCATGTCGGCGTCGGCACCAGGAACGGAGAGGGCGCCATCCGGACGGCAGAAGTCGTTCTGCGGATCGATGACGAGGAGGTGTACCTTCGGCATTTCTGCTCCAACAAGTCAGTTTAGACAGGAAAGAGTCTATATGACTTTATTTAGAGAGAAGATCGGGCAGGGGCAAGAAAAACAAGCGCCGGGTCTAGCCCGGCGCTCCTGGTTCTTCTCTATCGAACTCGCTTAGTGGCCAGCGGCGTCGCCCCAGAGTTCCTTCAGTCGCGCGTCTCGACCACAGCCCAGCCGGTAGCGGCTGTAGTGGGAGGGGTCCTTGACGTAGAAGTCCTGGTGGTACTCCTCGGCGACCCAGAAGGTCGCGGCCTCACGGATGTCGGTGACGATGGGCTGCCCGAGCGTCTTGGCTGCCGCCTTCTTCGACTTCTCAGCGGCCTTGCGCTCACCGTTGTTCGCCACGAAGACCGCAGTCGTGTACTGGTGCCCTCGGTCGCAGAACTGGCCGTCCGCCTGGGTGGGGTCGATGTTGTGCCAGAAGACCTCGAGCAGGCGGTCGTAGGAGACCTTCTTGGGGTCGTAGACGACGCGCAGGGCCTCGAGGTGCTGGGTCTCGTGGTACCCGACCTCGCGGTAGGTCGGGCCCTCACGCTCGCCGCCCGTGTAGCCGGATGTGGTCGAGAGCACGCCATCGAGCTTGTCGAAGGGCTTCTCCATGCACCAGAAGCACCCACCGGCGAACACGGCCTCGGCTTGTCCCTCAGCGAGCGGCCCCGCGGCCTGGGTCCGAGGATGTCCCTTGGCGTCGAGCAGGGTTCCGGCCTCAGCGCTCCCCGGGTCGCTGCAGGCGAACAGGACGGCGAGCAGTGGCAGAAGACGATGGGTCATGCACGAACCTCCTTGCTTGTGGTGAGGGGTATGCCGACGGGTGGGTGACGGTTACACCCGGGGCGCTGACGAATGCCGCCGAGGGCATTCCTTCCGCGAGGACGCCAGCGCTCGCGTCAGACCTCTCCGATCAAGCTCAGCGCTCCGTGACCACCGTCGGGCACCTCGACGGTGAGGGGCGCTGTGAGGTGAGCCTCACTCCGGCAGTCGCCCCGTCATGAGGACATTGCCCGGCCGAGAGGGGTCGTCGCTGG
Source organism: Pseudomonadota bacterium (assembly GCA_002862545.1). Lineage (GTDB taxonomy): Bacteria > Myxococcota_A > UBA796 > UBA796. The sequence continues at coordinate 3,889 of PKDJ01000242.1, read as the reverse complement.
TCAGCCACTCTCGGAAGCGGGTCTCGAGCTCGGTCAAGCTCACGAGGCCGTCTCCGTTCTCGTCCAGGAGGCGAAAGGCTGTCTCGGCGGCTGCGTCCGATCCGACGGCGCGCAGGTAGGTTCCGAACTCCTCGACGCTGATGGCGCCGTCCCCGTCGGTGTCGAGGCTCTCGAGGAGGCAGCGAAGCTGTGCGAGCGCCCACCGAGGGACGGTGCCAGTGCGCTCTACGTCGGCGGCGAGCGAGCTGTAGAATCCGACGAACTCGTCGAGATCGATCTTGCCGTCGCCGTCCTCGTCGAGGTGGGCAGACAGTGCATCGAACAGGTCCATGTAGGCGGCTCGCAGAGCGCGGCTCTGTGAATCGGCCGCGCCCTTGCCGAGCGCCGACGTCATCGTGAGGACGATGGCCTCGAAGTCGTCACGGTCGACGGACCCGTCGCCAGTGCGATCCAGGCAGCGGAACCAGTCGGCGTACTTCTGCTGTCGCAGGCTCGTCTTCGGACTGGCGAACGGCCACATGGGCACCTCTGAACGAGGGACCGCTAGCGGATTCTCCGTCCGCATGCACATCCCCGCCACGGGAGCGGAGAGCAATTCGTCGAGGGCCCCGGCTTTGGCCGGAGTGACCCTCGAGCTACGCGGATGCGCTTAGGCGAGGCCTCAACTCGCAGGAGGCCCCGACACGTGCGCGCTCAGCCGAGGGAGCTGAAGGCGCTCGTCGTGGTGAAGAACTGGTTGTCGAGCCACGTGCCGAGCTGGGTGAGACCGACCACGGTGGCGCCGCCGATGAGGGCCATGATGATCGTGTACTCGATGGAGGTCGCGCCGGACTCGTCGTTGATGAAGGACATTGTTGCCTCAATTTTGGGGGGATCGCTCACCCCGGCGAATGCCGTTGTGATTGACGCCCCGTTTCTAGGCCGGTGGCATGCGGTGTGATTGTCGAGAAATGTCACGATAACATTTTTGCGTAAGTCGTTTGTCTCCCAGATCGGGCGCGTTTGATTGGCTCGCGAATTTTGCTCGTACAACGGTGCGATGTGGTTTGACTTTCTTTCGTCTCGAAATCAAGCGAGGTCAGCTCTTGACGGCGTCGCCGCGGATCGAGGCGGCCAGCGGGAGCACGACGATTCGATCTGCCTAGGGCGTCTCGCTGACGATGGCGTCGATCAAGGTCGACGGTAGCGTCCAGCCCGTGGCAGCCGCGGTGCCGTCGGTGAGGTCGACGCTCCACAGCGAGGTGGCCTCGGCCTTCGCGTCGAGCTCGGAGAGAAGGAGCAGGCCGTCATGCCAGGTGGCGCCACCGCCATTCAGGCCGACGAGATCGGTGCGGAGCTCCGATCGCAGGACGAAGCCGAGGCCGCTCCACGTGTAGACCGCATCCCCTGCGGCGTACCAGGCCGTTCCTGCCGATCCGACCGTGAGAGCCGCGCCATAGACGTCGAAGCGCAGATCTGACGAGCCTCGCTCCAGCTCGGTCCCCGCCCCGTCGAGCCGGACCCACTCACCATCCTCCTCTGCCGCCAGGAAGGTTGCGTCGGGCAGGATGGTGAGAGCGAACTCATCGGGGAGAGGAACCGAGAAGAGGGGGCTCTCGACCCCCGACTCGGTGTCGATCCGAAACACCTGTCCCCGATCGTCGTGTGCGGCGCCGACCACCCCGTAGAGTCCACCCGCACCATCGACGGCGAGATCGGTGTAGGGGCGTCGCAGCGGGGAAGAGGTGACGTCCCCGGTCAGCGGGTCGAGTCGGTACAGGCGTCGGCCGAGTCCTCGTCCGGCCGCCGCCCAGATGGGGCCTGCTGCGCTCGGGCCCGTGTCGACAGGGCCGGTGTCCATCGGTGCAGTGTCTCCGGACTCTGCAGTCACACCGGTGTCGCCGGTCTCTGAGGTCGGCGTGGGGCTTGTGTCGGTTGCCGTGTCGGTATCGATGTCCGTGTCGGTATCGGTGTCCGTGTCGGCATCGGTGTCCGTGTCGGCATCAGCATCGGCATCGGCATCGGCATCGGCATCTTCGATGGTGACGTAGGTGGGGCCCGGCTCGGTCTCTTGGCTGCTCTTGCAGGCTGGCGCCAAGATGACGAATGACGGGAGGCCGAGAGCCCCCACGAGCCCACACAGGCGTATGCCCAGCGCCACCTCACGCATCTACAGACCCCCCAACCCAGCCACGGTACCCGGGTTCTGCGGCACTTGCTGCGGAATGAGATAACGGGTCGCAGTTGCCCGTCGAGACGCTGCGAAGGAGGCCTCAGAGGCATGCAGCAACGCCATCCCACGTCGCTGCGTACTGGACGCTTCTCGCTCGTTCACTAGCTTGGTTCAGGGGGAATGGCATCGGTCTACCGGGCCTATGATCACGAGCTTCGAGTCTGGAGGGCGGTGAAGTTGCTGGCGCCCGAGCTGGGCCGCAGCGCGTCAGTTCGCACGCGATTCGGGGCCGAGGCCCAGACGATGGCAGCCCTCGAGCACGCGAACGTGATTCGGGTGTACGACGTGGGGGTGGAGGGCGACACGCCCTACATCGTCATGGAGCTCGCCGAGGGGGTTGTGTCTCCGACTGGATCGACGAGAACGGGGCGATGCCGACGCGCATGGCGCTCGATGTGGCGCTGCAGCTCTGTCGTGGGATCCACGAGGCGCACAGTCGGGGCGTGATCCACCGAGACGTCAAGCCCCACAACCTGCTCGTCGACGGGAGTGGGCGGGTCAAGGTCACGGACTTCGGCATCGCGTAGGCCGCTCGGGGTGATGGCAACGCCTCGCTCACCCGAACGGGCACCGTGATGGGCACGCTCGGGTTCATGGCTCCAGAGCAGCGGGCGGACGCAAAGAACGTGGATGCGCGGGCTGACGTGTACTCGATCGGCGCCACGCTGTTCATGTTGCTCACGAGTCGGAACTCCATGGGACTCTTCGTCGCGGACATGAGCCCGGAGATTCTGGATGGGGTGCCAGATGGGCTACGCCCCATCATTCGCAAGGCCTGCGCCTACAAGGCCTCGGACCGCTACCAGCGCGTCATGGAGCTGGCGCGCGACCTCAGCGCCGCCCGACGCGAGGCACCACCGCTCGGTGACCAGACGCCGTCGCTGGTCCGACCCCTGAAGCAGGTGGAGCCTCCCAAGCGCATCGGGGCCTTCGGAGCCGTCGCAAGCTCTGGTCGCTCGCCCGTGGCTCCGCGTCCCATTCCGAGTGGGGGGGGCGATGGCTCGACCTTCATGCTCCCGCCGATCGGCAACGAGCCGACACGACTGAAGAGCTCGACCGAGATCGAGCAGGGTGCGCTCGATCGCCTCTCCCAGGCGCGCACCCGCATGGACCGGTCGAACGGCGAGGAGACGCGGCTCGCCCCCACCCAGTGGCTCGACCCGGAGGCCAATGTCACGCAGGTCCGTCACCAGCGGCCCACGGGACCTCTCACGGATCTCGACATCAGCGTCAGCCGTGGTGCCTCGATCCTGGTGCACATGGAGTGCGGGCCGAAGCGTCGTCATGGCGGAGGACGTGCTCTCGATGGGTCGATGGTGATCCAGCAGATGCTCGGAGCACGACGGCTCGGAGAGGCCCTCGAGGAAGCTGCAGGTGCGCGAGGCCTGCATCCCGCTCGGTGTCGGGGCATCTACGAGAGTCCCCGCGGGGAGGGGGCGATCACGCTGTACGACGTCGAGGTGCAGACCGAGGATCTCGACAAGTACGACCACGAGTGCGACGGCTGCCCAGCACGCATCGTCGGGCAGTCCTACGGCTGCTTCGTTCGCCTTGCCTACCCGATCCCGGCACGGGCCGAGGCCTGGCTGATGGAGCGCCTGCGCCTCGGTGGCGCTCTCGGTGGCGAGTTCTGCGCGTCGATGCTCTCGTCGAATGGCTTCTCGGGCCGAGAGCTCG
>PKDJ01000086.1 GCA_002862545.1 Pseudomonadota bacterium | reverse complement strand
GCCGAGCAGACCAAGTTCCGGGGAGACTTCGAGCAGCAGGCCGAGCTGAAGGACAGGCTGAGCAGCGGCGAATCGCGGCAGCCCACCGAGGAGGAGCGCGCCGACTGGGCGTGCTGGAAGTCCTCCAGGGAGGCTCTGATCCTCGCCAAGGCCAAGAAGCAGCTGGCAGACCTGGCCCTGCGCGCTGCTATCGGGGACGCCTGTGGGATCTCGGGGGTGGTGCGGCTGGTCGAGAAGTCCGGGAAGCCAACGCTCGACAGGAAGGCTCTCGAGGCCGCTCACTCCGAGCTCTGTGCCGGCTATCTGAAGCCCAGAGACCCGGCTGTGAAGGGGTCGCTGCTGTGCAAGGGCGCCTTGTCGCTAGCCAAGCTCGACGCCGACTTGGCCGACCGCGTGAAGACCGCCAAGGCCGCCAAGCCCACGTTCACCGCGGCCCATGTGTCCACCGGCGTCGCGCCGGCGACCCGCACCGACGCCCACAGGGCGCTTCATGCCGAGTTCGTACAGAGCATCGGGTCCGTCGCTCGGGCCGACTGGGATGTCGAGTGCTGGGAAGCGCGCTTGGCCAGGAGGGTCGGTGAGGACGACGCCATCGAGGGCCTCGTGGTGTGGAAGCGGGCCCTGAAGGAGCAGAGCCCCACCTTCGATCAGAAGGCCTTCAAGGACGACCATCCGGATCTCTTCGAGCAGCACCTGAAGCCGGCCAGGACCTCGGTCAGCGTGGACATCCTGTTCCATCGCCCCTACGCGATCTCGTAGGCGGTGGTCCGACGGGGGGGCCTCAGCTCGCGATGCGCTCTTCCCAGCGCGCCGATGCGGCACGCATCGCGGTCACACACTGCGGCGTGTAGGTGTAGGCCTCCAGCTCCGACTGGGTGATCGGATCGTCTGCGCCGCGCTGCGAGAGCGCGTACATCAGGTGGCTCAGCCCCACCAGCCAGAGCGTGGTGTCGGACTCCCCCTCCGCGGCGTGGCGGTACCAGCCGTTCTGGTCGTGGTCGGGATGGCGGGTCAGCGAGCCGAAGCGGACCAGGTTCTCGCCCACCTCCACAGGCAGAGGGAGGTCGAGCATGCCACCGGGCTCGAGGTGCAGCAGCTCGATCGCGCCGACATACAGACCCAGACGGCCGCCCGCGGTGCGGTAGGCGGAGAGGTTGTCGTGCTCCAGTATGGCGCTCGCGCTGCCGCCGAGGTGACGCCAGCCCGGCGTGCCCTCCAGCCAGGCGACCACCTGAGCCTCCGACAGCGCCCTCCCCGCTCCTGCGGGCTGCGTGCCATAGGGGTAGAGGAGCCCACGTAGCCAGATCACGCCGAGGCCTGCCGCGAGCAGCGAGGCGACGACGACGCCTCCGAGCAGTCCCGGCATGCCGAGCCACTGGTCGCCGAGCCAGGCCAGCGGGACGGCGAAGACGAGGCTGCGGAGCACCGAGAGCCAGGTCGACAGCGTGGCACGATCGACGGCGTTGAAGGCTGATGAGCAGATGGAGACCAGACCGATGCCCGCGTACCCCAGCGGGACGATTCGCAGGTAGGTGGCCAGGGCCTCTCTGACGCTCTCGTCGTCGGAGAAGATCGCGGCCACCCAGGGGGCGCTCACCAGGAGCAGCACGGTCGCCACGACACCCCATGCAGCCGCGAAGATCAGCGACGTCCGCAGCCCCTCCGCTACGCGTGCCCGAAGGCGGGCGCCAGCGTTCTGACCGACGAAGGGGCTCACCGCCCCTGCGAGCGCCCCAGGAACCAACATCAGCAGTGCATCCACGCGGGCGCCGATGCCCCACGCGGCGAGCGCGTCGGCACCGTGCGCAGCCACCATCACGGTGAGCAGTCCGACGGCGAAGGGTCCGATGGCGTTCGTCACCGAGGCCGGCACCGCGACCCGTGCGACGGTGAGCCAAGACGCCCACATCCGCCGGATGCTGAAGCCACTGAGGCCCAGCAGCGAGGTGTGGCGAAGCAGGACGATGAACACCACGACCATGGTGACGAAGCGCGCGATCACCGTCGCGATGGCGGCTCCCTGCAGCCCGAGTGAGGGCACCGGACCGAGGCCGAAGATCAGCACCGGGTCGAGCAGGGCATTCAGGCCCGCCGCCCCCAGCATCACCCGCATCGGCGTCCTCGCGTCGCCGATGGCACGAAGCGCACCGTTGGCGATCATCGGCACAATCAGGAAGGCCACGCCGACGAACCACGGCGTCATGTAGCGCTTCACGTTCTCCAGCAGGGGGCCCTCCGCGCCCATCCAGCGGAAGAGGGTGTCTTGAAACAGCAGCCCGAGTCCGGAGATCAGAAGGACGACCCCGCCGGCGAGCAGGGTCGCGTCGGTGGTCAGGCGCTGGGCGTCCTCCTCGTGCCCGGAGCCGATCGCCCGAGCAACGGCGACCGACGTGCCGATCATCAGGCCGAGGGCGACGTTGATCACCACCGCCTCGACCGGGAAGGCAAACGTCATCGCGGCGAGAGCGTCGGTGCCCAGCTGCGAGACCCAGTAGGTGTCGATCAGGTTGACCAGGATCATGGCCACCATGCCGACTAGCATGGGGACCGTCATCTCACGAAGTGCGCCCGTGACCGAGCCTGAGAGCAGCGAGCTGCTTGGGGGTGAGGAAGACACGGCACGTCCTGTTGGCTGCGTACGGTATACACCGCCGCGGCGAGACGGAATCGCCTTTCGTCGCGCCCGGTTCCATGGAGGTCTCCTGTACACCCTCGCACTTGCCCTCGGGCTCGTCGTCTCCCAAGCCAGCGCAGAGGAGCTCGACATTCATCCGCTGCGGGTGAACCTCGCGACGACCGGGAGCTTGAGCACCGGGAACCTTGCCCAGGCGCAGGTCATGGGCTCTGGCCAGCTGTCGCAGTCCGGAGAGCGGCTCGGCTACGACCTCCTCGGCTCCGTGTTTCGGATGTGGGTCCGGCCCGCGCCCGATGCCCCGCTCCTGCCCATCGGCGACACCCTCGCGCTGACGGCCCTGCCCTTCGCCTATGTCTCCGAGCGGGTCTTCGTGCTGGGTACGGCGCGCTACGAGCACACGCAGCTTCGGCAGATCAGCGGCAGGGTCAACGGGGGTGCGGCCGTCGGCTACACGCCCATCCGTCAAGCCGACCGCCTCCTGCGCGCGGCCCTCGGAGCCCAGCTTGAGCGGACGGGCTTCGCGAGTGCAGCCCTCGCCCCGGCCTGGGTGGATGACGCCGACGCGCGTCTCGTTCCCCGCCTCACGCTCCAGTCGAACGGCTGGCTGCGGCCTAAGGGCTCCCGCCTGAGCGGACGCTTCGTCGGAGGAGTGCTGGTCAATCCCGTCCTGCCGCGAGACATCCGGGCCTACCTCGACGTGGCCACCGACCTCGCCATCGCGGGTCCGCTCTCCGCGCGCTTGGCGGTCAACCTCTTGCACGACACGGTGCTCCCCGTGGACGTCCGACAGACCGACACGCGCGCCACGCTCGGGCTGGCCTGGCGGTCACCCGCACCCCAGTCGCCGGCCGAGTGAGAGCACTGGGACGGGGTCGCGCCTGCTGAACCGCCCGGATCGCCGAGGGCTCGAGCTGCTGGGGCAAGGCCAGGGGCGTGGGCGCTGTCCTGGCGAGATGGGTGTCCCGTCAGAAGTAGGCAGAGAGGTTCGCGAAGGCCGCGACCGGGACGAGCCCGAACTCACTGCGGACGAAGCGGTCCGCGAGGTCGGCAGCGGCCAGCGCCGCGTCGATGCCCGTGTCGTAGTCTTCGACCTGGTAGTCCCGCGGTCGTGCGCCAGCGCCCACGTAGGCGCCGAGGCTGGCCGACACATCATCCGACACCGACCACGCCAGGCCCGGCCCCAGCATGGCGCTCGGGTCTTCGAGGTTGATGATGGTGAAGAGGCTCCCGCTGAGGACCGGCACGATCTCTTGCGTCAGGCTGAGGCCCATGTAGGTGCGCCCCGCCAGCCACAGCTCACCCCGGGCAAACCGGTCCGTTCCGTACAGGTCCAGGTACTGGCCGGGCCTCTGAGCCCCGTTCGACTGAACGTAGACCTCGCCGGAGAGCATCGTCGTCGTCGTCGGGCTGCCCGAGGCACCGATGACCCCCCGCACGAAGACCTCGTCATCGGGCGCGAGGCGGTCGGCCTCGTCGATCAGCGCCTCGGGGGCCGTGACCGTCAGATCGGCATGCAGGCTCACGGGACCGGCTGACCCGGCCGAGCCGAGTCCACCCACGACGTCTCCGTGCACAGCACCGCCGAAGAGCCCGATGTCCCAGACGCCGAGGGTGCTCTGGACGTAGGCCGCGTGGACCGTGCCCGCGAGGTCCCAGTCGCCCTGGTACGCGCTGACGACCGTGGCCTGTCCTGCCATGCCCCAGAAGGCATCGAGCCGCACAGCATCGACCCCCGGCTTGTACTCCTGGTCGACGGCCGTCGGAAAGAAGGGATTGACGAGGTCCATGGGTGTGAAGAACAGCCCATGCCCGAACGTGATGGCCTGGCGCCCGAGCGTGGCGCGCACCGGCCCGCCCTCGACGGTGACGGAGAGGCGGTCCGCACGCAGCTGGACCTGCAGATCGTCATCATCGACGGCCTCCCAGGACAGGTCGAGCGCCTCGGGGAGCCCCACGCCCGTCTGGGTCAGCGCGAGCCCTCCGCTCGCGGGGTTGCCCGGCTGCATGGTGAGCTGGGGATGGACATCGAGGGTGACAGGGCCCCCCGAGACCGAGCCCACCAGCCGGCCGGTCAGCAGTCCAGCGCCTGTTGCTTGCGCCCGCACCGTGTCTGGCTTGAGCGGGTAGTCCGGGAGGAGGAATGCGCTGCCGTCCTGGACCTCGGTAGCGAACAGGTCGTTGTCGAAGGGGACCGTCGCGATGTGGAAGAGCTTGAGGTTGCCGCCCAGCTCGGCCTCGAGCTCGCCGGCGACGGCCAGGCTGCAGAGGGACGCGAGGAGCAGGCTCACTTGCGGGTGTCCGACGACACCTCGCCGTCGACCATGTCGACCACCCGCGTCGCGGCCTCCATGACCTTCGGATCATGGGTCGCGAAGACGAAGGTGATCCCCTGCTCGGCATTCAGCCGCCGCATCAGCGCGATCAGGTCGTTGCCGGTCTTGGAGTCGAGGTTGGCCGTCGGCTCGTCGGCCAGGACCAGCGCAGGCTCACCGACGATGGCCCGTGCCACGGCCACACGCTGCTGCTGACCACCCGAGAGCTCCGCAGGACGGCGGTGCTCCATGCCCTCGAGGCCCACGGCCGCGAGCGTCCGCATGACCCGCTCCCGGCGCTCGGCCTGTGGCATGCCGCGCATCATGAGGACGAACTCGGTGTTCTCGTAGGCGGTGAGGACGGGGATGAGGTTGTAGGCCTGAAAGACGAAGCCGAGCCGGTTCAGTCGCAGCGCGCTGAGCTGGGCCTTGGTCATGCCGGCGAGCTCGCGCCCGTCGACCAGCACGCTGCCGCTGGAGGGCGTGTCGAGGGCGCCGATCTGGTTCAAGAGCGTGGTCTTGCCGGAGCCCGAGGGCCCCATGAGCGCGGTGAACTCACCCGCCTCGATGTCGAGATCGACACCTCGGAGTGCGTGGACTTCGAGCTGACCCTGCTGGTATGTCCGCTTGAGGTCGCGAACGGTGACGATGGGCATGGAGCCCTCCGCTGAGACGAGAGGTGGCGAGAGGTTCAGACGTGGCGCATGGCCTCGACGGGGGCGAGACGGCTCGCGCGCCAGGCCGGCCAGAGACTGGCGAAGATGGTCATGAGCCAGGCACAGATGCAGAAGCCGATGGTCCCCGGCCAGTTCCACGCCGCGTAGACCTGGGCGTCCATGGTCACCCCGGCGACCTCTATGTTGTCGCCCATCCACTGGGCGTAGTCGATGCCGTAGGTGATGGTCGGCACAGTGGCGAGGATCCCGAGAGCCCCTCCGGCCAGCATCGCGAAGAAGCCCAAGACAATGCCCTCGAGCACGATGATGCGGAAGACCTGCCAGGGAGTGGTGCCCAGGGCGAGCATCACGCCGAACTCCTTGACGCGCTCCATGACGCTCATGAGCACCGTGTTGAGCACGCCCATGGCCACGATGACCGCCATGACGAAGAACATGGCCAGCTGTGACTGACGGTCGAGGATGGTGTACCGGTACATCTCGGGGAGCGCTTCCTGCCAGGGGAGCACCTCGACGGGTGACCCTGCGAGCGCAGCGTCGAGGGCCTCGCGCACCGCGGGCACGGCGGCGGGATCGTCGAGGTGGACGGTCACCATCGTCGCGGTGTCAGGCCGCTCGAGAGCCGCCTGGGCGGCGGCCACCGTGGTCAGCGCCATAAAACCATCGGCGTTGTCTTCACCCGTGCGGAGGAGCCCACGCACCCGGAAGAGCTGGTTGATGACCTCGTCTCTGCCCTGCAGCACGAGCACGACCTTGTCGCCTACCTCGACCTCGAGGGCCTCGGCCAGCTTGATGCCGAGCACGATGCCGCGGTCGTCGTCTGGCTCGAGCCAGGCTCCAGGCTCATCGCCCTCCGTCACGAGCTTGGTGTGCCAGGTCGAGACGGTCGCCTCAGTGACGGGGTCGATCCCGAGGAGCGCGACCCCCGAGACGTTCTTGGTCGACTGCAGCAGCCCCTGCACCTGCACCCGGCTGGTCACCCGTGCCTCGGGCCCACCGACACTGCGCACCGTGGCCTCGACGGCCGCGAGGTCGGGCACGAGCAGGTGCATGTCGGGGTCGTCTTGGTACCCCTCGGCCTGGACCACCACGTGGCCGGCCAGCTCCGACACGCCACGCTGAATCAGGCCCTTGTACGTGCCCTGCGCCAGGGTGTCGGCCCACACGAGCAGCGAGAGCCCACCTGCGATGGCGGTCGCGGTGATCAGCGTGCGCCGCAGGTTGCGCGACAGGTTGCGCGCCGCGATCTTGAGCAGTCCGAGCATCAGATCTCCCGCATTGCTTCGACCGGCTCCATGCGTGCAGCACGCAGGGCCGGCCAGATCGCAGCCAGCAGTGTGACGACGAACACCGAGGCAATCGTGATGAGGATTCCCTCGGGGCGAATGACCGCATGAATCACGGGGTCGAGCGTGATGCCGGCGAAGCTGAGGCCCTTGCCGTCACCGACGGAGAAGTCGAGGCCATAGACGATCAGCCACCCGTCCAGGGCCAGCCCCAGGACCAAGCCCATGGCCGAGGCCACCGCCGCGAGCATCATGCTCTCGAGGACGACCAAGGCCATCAGTCGCCCGGGCCCGAGCCCGAGGGCGCGAAGCACACCGAACTCGCGGATGCGCTCGAAGACGCTCATCAGCATCGTGTTGAGCACGCCGAGGGCCGCCGCAGAGAGCACGACCGCGAGCAGGATGAGCGCTCCGATGCTCTGCAGCTCCATCATCTGGGCAGCGCT
>PKDJ01000314.1 GCA_002862545.1 Pseudomonadota bacterium | reverse complement strand
GTCGAGCTGGGCACCTGGGACCTGGCGACCTTCGAGGCCTGTGGCGTGCCCCACGAGGTCGCGGTCACGGGGCGCCACAGCTGTGACCTCGATCGCCTCGTCGCTGATCTGAAGCCGATCTGCGAGATGCAGATCCGGATGTTCGGCGAGCCCGCTCCCTTCGACCGGTACCTCTTCCAGGTGATGGTGGTGGGCAGTGGCTACGGCGGGCTCGAGCATCGCTCCTCGACGAGCCTGATCTGTTCCCGGGCCGACCTGCCTCGGGCAGGCGTCGACGAGGTCACGGACGGCTACGAGAAGTTCCTCGGTCTGTGCAGCCACGAGTACTTCCACTCCTGGAACGTCAAGCGCATCAAGCCGGCCAAGTTTGTGCCCTACGACCTGACCACCGAGTCCAACACGACGCTGCTGTGGGCCTTCGAGGGCTGCACCTCGTACTACGAGAGCGTCGGACTGGTTCGCTCCGGGCGAATCGACACCAAGCGCTACCTGCAGCGCATCGGCCGCAGCCTCACGCGGGTCTTCAAGGGCACCGGGCGTCTGAAGCAGCCCGTCGGCGAGTCCAGCTTCGATGCCTGGACCAAGTTCTACCGGCAGGACGAGAACGCACCGAACGCCATCGTCTCGTACTACACGAAGGGTGCGCTGGTGGCCCTGGCCCTCGACCTCACGCTGCTCGACGGCACCGACGGCGCCGTGGGGCTCGACGACGTGATGCGGCGGCTGTGGGCTGACTGGCTGGCGACCGGCGGCGCAGGTGTGGCGGAGGACGGCATCGAGCGGGTTGCCGCCGAGGTGAGCGGGCTCGACCTCGACGCCTTCTTCGATCACGCCATTCGAGGCACCGAGGACCTCCCTCTCGCAGCGCTGCTCGCGAAGGTCGGTGTCGACTTCATGCTCCGTCCTGCGAAGGACCAGGCTGATCTTGGTGGCAAGCCTGCCAAGCTGAAGCCTCGCGGCGATCTCGGAGCACGCGTGACGGGCGGGGGAGGCGACGCGAAGCTCGCCTCGGTCTTCGACGGTGGCGCGGCCCAGGCGGCCGGTCTGTCTGCAGGCGATGTCGTCGTCGCCCTCGACGGGCTCCGGGTGACGGGCTCCAGCCTGCCGAAGCGCATCGCCGAGATGGCCCCGGGGGAGAGCGCAGAGGTCGTGGCCTTCCGGCGCGACGAGCTGATGCGGTTCACCATCACCGTGCAGTCCCCTCCCGCGACCCATGCTGTCCTCACGCTCAGCGACGACGCCGACGAGCGCGCGCTGCGCCTCCGTCGCGTTTGGCTCGAGGGCACGCGGTGAGTGACGCGACGTGTGAGCCGGCAGAGCTGGTCGCACTGATGCGGGCGGGAGACCTGGCGGCTCTGGAGCGGATGTCGCGCTGCTACGGCGAGCGCCTCGTTCAGATCGGGCGCCGCTACTGCCGCACCGCCGAAGACGCCGACGAGGCCGTCCAGGACACCTACGTCCAGGCAGGCAAGCACCTCGCGCGATTCCGCGGGGAGGGCAGCGTCGAGGGCTGGCTGGTGCGGATGGTGATCAATGCCTGCCGTCAGAAGGCGCGGGGGCGCAAGAACGACGCATCCCTCCACACGACCGAGGCGGTGCTCTCCGACGGGCGCGAGGGGCCGGAGGCGCTCGCCGGGCGAGGGGAGCTGGCCCAGGCACTCGGGGAGGCCCTGCTCGTGCTCTCGGCGGACGACCGCGTCCTCGTCATCCTGTCCGACGCCGAGGGCTGGACGGGGCCGGAGATCGCCGAGAAGACAGGCATGACGCCCGGCGCCGTGCGCACGCGTCTGTCCCGCGCCCGCCGTCGGCTGCGCGAGGCCCTCGCCGCCGACGTGGCACTCTGATCCTGGCGCCGTCTCGCCTGCGCTAGACTTCCGACGGGAGGCTCCATGCTCACTCTGTTCGTCGCCCTCACCGCTACGGCGCCGGCCGCCTCGCTCAGCATCGAGGGGGAGTGTCCCGGACTGCTCGAGCTGCGCATCAGCGATGTCGCTCCCGGCGCGGATGTCTACCTGCTCTTTGGTGGAGCGCCGGGCTCCGATCCGGTCCCGTCCGGACCCTGCGAGGGCATCGACAGCAGCCTGGAGCGGCTGGCTCGGCAGTTTGGTCCCTTCCGAGCCGATGTCTCGGGGGAGTACGTGATCGCCCGCGCCTTCGGTGGCGCTCTGTGTCCGCGGTATGCGTCGGTGCTCGACACCAACACCTGCACCGCCTCCCGCTCGGTGCCACTCGCGGGTGGCGTGTCGGACTTCCCCCACGACAACGGGCTGGGCGTGGTCTGGTTCAACGAGGTGCCCACGGGCACCATCGACGAGGCGCAGGCACAGCTCTCCTGTGAGGCCAGCTACCCGGGGGAGTGTGAGCGACGGGACGGCGACTGCGCTGGTCCCGGCTGGTGCTACTACCTCGACGGTGGCTACGAGCCCTGCTGGGGCTGGGAGGCGGGGTGCTCGGGCAGTGCGGGTCGGGTCTGGGAGTACGGCTCGTCGTACACGACCTATGGCTACTGGGACTGAGCGGGTCGGTCGTCAGTGAGGGGTCGGTCGGGGCTCCCAGGAGCGCGCGAGGGGGCCGTCGATGACGTGGCCCGTGGCCTTCGGCCTCACGCTGCTGGTCGAGGCGCCGCTCTACCTCTTCGCGACGCGGGGACAGGATCTGCGTCCGCTGACGCGACTGGCCGCGGCCGTCGGCACGAGCGCGCTGACGCACCCCTTAGTGTGGTTCGTCTTTCCCCCACTCCTCATCCCGGTCGCGGGCTGGCTCGCCTACTTCGTCGTCGCCGAGACCTTCGCTGTCGTCGTTGAGGCGCTCTATCTGCGTGCGCTGCGCATCGAGCGCCCCTGGGCAATCTCGCTCGGCGCGAACGCCACAAGCGCCTCGATCGGCCTGCTCCTGACCTACCTGGCCTGAGCAGCTCGGGCGGGCGTCCGTCCACCCGTCGGTGCCTGGCTTGACGGGCCCAGCCTTGGCGTACGGGGCGGTCCGAGCAGCCTGTGGTCGCGTCGGCGGTTAGGCCGCGGCCATGCTCGAGACCTACCTCGGCGCCTGGGTGCTCGACCCGGCTGCCTCCGAAGCCAGTGACGACGACGCGCTCGCTCGGGCCGTTCACTGCCTGATGCCCACCGCAGATGGGGTCTGGCTTCACGTGGACTGGACCGAGGCCGACGGAGAGCGGAGCGCGATGTCGCTGACCGTGCCGCTCGATCGCCAGCCACACCGCCAGCCCAGCGGCGTCGAGCTGCTTGGCTGGCTCGATGCGTCGGGGCTCCACCTCGAGGCGCGGCAGGGCGGGGCGGTCGTGCTGCGGGCCACGCGCCGGGTCCTAGGCGATGCGCTGACCGTGGTCGAGCAGACGGGTGCCGGCCAGACGGTGACTGTGTACCGGCGCTCCCGGGTGAAGCAGGTCATGGCCTACCGGCGCGACCTCAAGATGCGAAAGGGCAAGATCGCGGCCCAGTGTGCCCATGCCAGCCTCGGCGTGTTCACGCGATCCGACCGGGGGCCCGCCGACCAGCTCGTGGTGCCGCTCGATGGGGCTGCGGCGGTGTGGCTCCGGCGGGGCTCGGCCAAGGTGGTGCTCTCGGTCGAGTCCGAGGCCGATCTGCTGCGCATTCACGAGGCGGCGCGAGAGCGCGGTCTGCCCACCTCGCTCATCACCGACGCGGGGCGCACGGAGTTCGGCGGTGTGCCGACCCGCACGGCGGTGGCTGTGGGGCCGGCCGTCGTCGGCGAGATCGACGCGATCACCGGCCCCGAGGGGCTCGTCGCCACCAAGCTCGCCTAGGACTCACGCTGCGGGCGCGCTGGGCTCGAAGTCTTCACCGATGGCCTTGCAGCTCTCGGCCCACAGGAGCTCCCGCGTCGCCTCGTTGTCGTACCGCCGCTCGAGCGGGAACGATATCGCGGGCCCCTTCATCGCTATCATGCTGGCGCCGGGGCCCCAGAACTGCCCCGATTCGGCCTCGGGGAGGAACATCCCCGAGAGGATGCCGAGCGCGCCGTCCTCGGAGCTCTGCGACGTGCGCATCATCAGTCCGGTGAAGAGGGCACCCATTCCGCCCTCACGGATCGAGGTGACCTGGAGCTCCGTGTTGGCCAGGCCTGGGTGGGCGACGAGTGCCTTGACCGATGAGCCGGCCTGCTGTGTTCGCGCATGGAGAGCGGCTGTGAATGCGGCGTTCGCGAGCTTTGTCTGCCCGTAGCGGACCCACCGGGCGCCTCCGAACAGCATGCTGCTGCCGTTACCGCCGAGGCTGCCCCCGTTCTTGCCGAGGTAGCGCGCCTCGAGCGTCTTCACGCCGAGGCGCGCGATGCTGGAGTGGTTCACCACGCGCGCGTCGGTGCTCTGCTCGAGCAGCGGCCAGAGGAGCTTCGTCAGCAAGAAGTGGGAGAGGTGATTCGTCTGCATCTGCACGTCGAAGCCGTCGGCGGTCGCCACGTCCTCGAGCGCCATCACGCCCGCGTTGTTGCAGAGCACGTCGAGGCCGCTCGGACACAGTGCGTGGACCCGCTGCGCCGCGGTGCGCACCGAGGCGAAGGACTGCAGGTCGCACACGACGGGCTCGAAGTCACCCTGCGGGACGGCGCTCCGAAGGGCATCCAGGCTGCTGCTCGCCCGCGTCGATTCCCGGTTGAGCAGGAGCACGCGGGCGCCGAGCTCGGCAGCGGTGCGAGCAGCGACGAAGCCCGTTCCGGAGGTCGTTCCTGTGATCGCGACGGTTCTTCCCTCCTGCCGGGGGAGCCGCTGAGCGAAGGAAGCGTAGTGCTTGGACACGATGGTGGGCTTGCTGTAGCTCATGGAGAGGGCGTTCCTGCGGCGTGGTGAGTGTCAGCTTCCTGCGTCTCGTCGAGCACTAGAGGTGACGCGGGCACGACAGCAGGGGGCCCCTCGTGGCAGGATTCGGTACACACCCTCCATCGGTTGGTCCAGCGCGACGTGCTCCCTTTCCTCGATCTCCGGCAGTACGAGCGAGCGGATCTGCTTCGGGACTTAGGGGCCGCCCTCGCGGTCACCTTCCTGGTGGTCCCGCAGGGCGTGGCCTATGCCTTGATCGCGGGCCTGCCCCCTCACATGGGGCTGTATGCGGCAGGTCTGCCCGTGATCATCGGCTCGCTGATGCGCTCGTCGCGTCACGCGATCACCGGGCCGACGAACGCGGTCTCCGTGGTCGTCGGCAGCTCCTTCGTCGCGACCGTGGGACAGTCCGACCTCCCGACCGCAGTGGCGACGCTGGCCGTGCTCGTTGGTGGACTGCAGATCGCGGCCAGCCTGCTGCGCCTTGGCTCGCTCGTGGACTTCATCTCGGCGCCGGTGCTCGTGGGCTTTACCACCGGCGCGGGTGTGCTGATTGGCGTCGGGCAGCTGCCGAACATCACCCGCACGACCTCCTCGGGGCACACGCTGGTCGAGAAGGTGATGGCGTGGTCCGAGACCCTGGGGGAGGCCCATCTGGCCAGCGTCGTGATGGCCCTCGGCACGGCAGCACTCGTGCTGGGGTTCCGTCGCCTCGACAGTCGCCTGCCGGGCGCCAGCCTGGCCATCTTCATCATGACTGGGGTGTCGCTGCTGCTGGGTGAGCAGGAACTGCGGACCGTCGCAGATCTTGCGCCCGTCCCGAGCGGCCTGCCGCTGCTCACCCTTCCCGATCTGGGCCTCGTCGGGGAGCTGCTGCCGATGGCGGGAGCCTGCACGGTGATCTCGCTGGTGGAGTCGAGCGCCATCGCGAGCGCCATCGCCACGCGGACGGGGCAGCGGCTCTCGCTGACGACCGAGTTTCTCGGCGAAGGTCTCGCCAACCTCACGTCGGGCCTCTTCGGTGGCCTTCCGACGGCGGGCAGCCTGTCTCGCTCGGTGCTCAACGAGCGCTCAGGGGCGCGCACTCGCCTCGCGGGGGCACTGTCTGGCGTCTTCGTGCTTGCTGTGATGGCGAGCTTGGCCTTCGTCGTGGACCTCGTCCCCGTGGCCAGCCTCGCGGGGCTCCTGTTGGTCGTGTGTGCGCATCTTGTCGAGCCAAAGCCAATCATACGCATTCTTCGCTCGCACAACTCCGACCGGGTGGCCTTCGTCGCCACCCTCTTCGGCACCTTCTTCCTTCACCTCGACGAGGCGATCTACCTGGGGGTGGGGATCAGCCTCGTGCTCTTCCTCCAGCGTGAGCGGCTGCTGGCCGTTCGGGCGGTCGGCATCGACGATGCCCTGCGCATCCGGGAGGCCGCCCTCGCGAACGTCCAGCGGATTCGAGAGTGCGCGGTGGTGCGCATCCTCAACCTGGAGGGGTCGCTCTTCTTCGGCTCTGCGAGCGAGCTTCAGCGCGCGCTGGAGGACCAGCTTCGGGAGCCGAAGCTGCGTGTGTTGGTGGTTCGCCTGAAGCGGACGCAGCACATCGACATCACGGCAGCACGCTCACTGGCGGCCGTCGCGGAGCGGCTGCGCGCCGAGGGGCGACGCCTCGTGCTCGTGGGGATGCGCGACAAGACAATCCGCTACCTCCGTCGTGTACGGGTGGCTGGGGTGCTCGAGGAGGAGAACCTCTTCCCGTCCGAGGAGACCGCCTTCGATGCGCTGGAGAATGCCATCGCGCACTCCCTCGCCCACGCCGCCGAGCACACCTGTGAGGACGAGGGCTGTCCGCTCGCCGAGTGGCTCGAGAAGCGCGGGCGCTCTGTCTGAGCTCGGGCTTGACGGTGGCGCTCATGCTGGGGGCGTCGGTGCTCGCGGCAGCGCCAGCGTGAAGCGCGTTCCACCATCGGGGCGAGCGGAGCACGACACCTCTCCGCCATGATGCCTCACGATCTCCTCGACGAGGGAGAGTCCGAGGCCGACGCCGGGATCGCCTTCCCGGTGGCCCTCGGGGCGGAAGAAGGGCTCGAAGATGCGCTCTCGATCGCTCTCGGCGATGCCGTGTCCTCGGTCCAGCACGTGTAGGCGAGCATGGCTGTCGTCTTGCTGGACACCGAGCTCGATCGGCGGGGCACCATGCAGTCGTGCATTGGACAGGAGGTTGCCGACGGCGCGCTCAAGGAGTCGTGCGTCGCCCTCAACCCACACCGGGCCAGGGGCTGGCAGGAGGGACGCCGAGTGGCGCTCCACGAGAGACGCTGCGAGCTCGACGAGGTCGACCAGCTCGCGACAGCGCGGCACGGCCACGCCCCCGCGAAGACGGCTGGCGAGGAGCATGTTCTCATTCGGGTCGTCGAGCTCGTGGATCTCGTCGGTGGTCTGTGCGAGAGCGTCGGCTCGGGTCTCGGCTCTCGGCGTCGTCGGGCAGGGGCTCGCTGCCGGCTCTACGGCGTGCACATGGACGAGCAGGACTGGTAGGCGCGCAGGCAGACCTCGCCGGCAGTGGCCCGAGAGCTGTTCGTGAACGCGTAGGTCGTCACGTCCATCTCCC
>PKDJ01000196.1 GCA_002862545.1 Pseudomonadota bacterium | reverse complement strand
GGGTGCGTCGGCGCGAGCAGCCGACGACGACAGCAGGAGAGCGGTCAGGAGGGCTGTGGCGCGTTGCTTCATCGTCTGGTTCCTGTGTGATGGGGTGGCGTGGTGATGTCGTGTGCCCCATTTGACCACGACTCGACCAAGAGGGACTCCCTGTTCTGTGCAGCGGTCGTGATGCGTGGAAGACCTCCTGGCGGTGCTGGAGGGCTCTTCCGTGATCCTCTACGTCATACGGTGCCAAATCAAAACTGCTATCGTCGCGGTGGAGGTTGTCATGCCGCGTTCCCTGCTGTTCTCTCTGCTCGTTCTCCCCAGCTCGGCGCTGGCCGTCGACCTGTCTCTGGCTGGCTCCTGCCCTGGCCCGATGGACATCCGCATCACGGGCGCTACCCCCGGCGCCAGTGTGGTGGTGCTCACCGGCTCGGGTCCGGGGAGTGCACCGATCCCCGGCGGTCCGTGTGCCGGCGCTGACAGCGGACTTGCGGGTCCGCTGAACTGGTACGGGCCCCTGCGGGCCGATGGGGGCGGGAGCGCGGGTGTGTCGCCGTCCCTCCCGGCTCCGGTCTGCTCCCTGTCAGCGGTCGCTGTGGACATCACGACCTGCGATGTCTCTCCGGTGCGCCCGTTCGCGGCGGACCTTCCCGCAGAGTGTACCGAGTACACCGAGCTGGCCGAGGCCGACCGCAACGTGGGCTGGGAGTACGACTATGCGCGGTGCGATTCCTGGATCCCGGCCGACGGCCAGTGGTTCCGATTCGTCGGAGCCGCCGGCACCCAGATGCCCGAGTACGATCCGGATGAGTACGCCTGTGGCACGCATGCCGCGGGCTGGCTCAATGGCGCCCATCCCGTCACGCCGGGTGAGACCGTCACGCGCGAGGTCTGCTACAGCTGGACGCCTGCCCCATGCTGGCAGGCCAACGACATCGAGATCACCCACTGTGGCGACTACTACGTCTACCACCTCTACCAGCCGCTCTCCTGCAGCTACCGCTACTGCGGGGAGTGAGCCGAGAGTGCGCGCCTCGCGGTAGCGCGGGGCGCACTCCTCGCGGGTGCTCGAGCGCTCACGTCGCGGGCAGTCCCAGGGCGAACCGGCCGAGGTGCACCAGCAGATCCCGGCTCGCCTCCAGGTCGATCTCGAGGTGGCGCACCTGGTCGATCCGCGTGCGTGGCAGGTCGATGGAGAGCGCGACGACGGGAGCGCTGCCG
This sequence comes from Pseudomonadota bacterium, assembly GCA_002862545.1. GTDB lineage: Bacteria > Myxococcota_A > UBA796 > UBA796. The sequence continues at coordinate 6,192 of PKDJ01000196.1, read as the reverse complement.
TCGGTCGGAAACGCAACGGAGACCTCGTCCGCGCCGAGCGCCATGCCGGTCTCGTCCTTGGCGAGCACCCGCACCTGGCCCGACAGCCCGCCTGCCGAGAAGCGTGGCGTGAGCTCTAAGAGCACCTGAAGGAAGCCGTCGTGGTGGTGGCCGTGGAAGACCCGCGCGGTCACGTCCAGGGCCAGGGGGCCAGTCTCGATGTCCTCGGCAGTCACCGAGGCGGCCAGCCGGTACGTCTCGTCGAGCCGGGGCTGCAGCGGTGCGGTCGACAGGCGCGCCAGGGGCTGCCGCACCTCGTAGTCGTACTCGAGCCACAGCTCGGCCTCGCGGGCCTCGCGTAGGGAGCCGGGGCTGACGGCGCATCGAGTGCTCAGGAACTGCACCTCGGCGACGAGCTGGTGCAGCCCCTCGTCGAGGACGTCGAGCGCCCGTCCCTCGGCGTCGCGCAGGACGACGCGGAGGCGCTGGAGGCGAGCGAGGACACCGTGCGGGTTGTGGACCCAGGTCTGCACCGACAGCTGGCGCCAGTAGCCCTCGCTGCGGGCCCTGAAGACGGGCGCTTCTGGCAGGTGCAGGGCGACATCTGCGCCGTCGTCCCGCGCCACGGGGGCCACGGCCACCGGACGCGCCGTCCAGTCGGGTGGGCTGAACTCGTGATCGTCGGGCAGGTCCGAGACCTTGCGGCGTGACCCGCTCGGGCTGGGCAGGTCGAAGCGGGGCACGTCGCAGTGCCCCATGAGGTCGAAGCGCGCCGAGGTGCCGTTCCAGCCGATGAGGTCGTAGTCGTCGTGGACCTCCACCCGGCCATCGGGCACCACGCTGCGAAGCTGCGTGAGCGCGTCGAGGAGCAGCCGGACGTCGTTGTCGTCGGGGTCGTAGTACCGCTCGAGCTGCCCGTGGGCGATCACGTCGTCGTCGACGGCCTCGACGGCGATCACGAGGTCATAGTCGTGCAGAGAGCTGTGGATCGCCCGGCTGTGTCGCGCCAGCGCGTCGAGCTCCGCGGGGGTGGCAGGGGTCTCTCGGCGGAGACGGTACGAGACGGTCCAGTTCACGTGGCCTCTCCTCGTTGCTAGCGGCGGCGAGTGTATCGCGAGCGGACGAAGTGCACGGTGATGCGCGCGGCGGTGTGGGCCGCCTCGAGGCTAGGGGCCGAGCAGCCGCATCAGGTCGCCCTTGTGGTAGAGCGCGAGCAGATCCATCGACCAGGCGACGGCGATGTGGATCATCATGCCGGCGTAGATCGAGCGGGTGTGGAGCGCGACCATCCCGAGTGCCATGCCGGCGATGATCGAGCCCACCGCCTCCAGAGGCGGCTTCTGGAAGTGGAGCATCAGGTAGGGCATCGCCATGATCGGCACGACCCACACACCGAGGGTCTTCCGGGGACCGAAGATCATGAACCCGCGGAAGAAGAACTCCAGCGTCACGAACTGCAGGGCGTAGGCCAGCTCCCAGATGATGAGCATCGTCCAGGTAGCGCCGGCGGCCTTCGCCAGGGGATAGGCCCGCAGGAAGTGGTCGGTGCCGGAGAGGACGACGACGAAGGGGAACACCACGCCGAAGAAGAAGAAGTACAGCGGCAGGTGGGACAGCAGCCCGTCGAGGCGAAACCCGTAGTCACGGAGGCGGTGCTTGAGCACCAGCTTCACGTAGAGCGCGCCCGGCACGAAGTACGACGTGGAGACCACGCAGGCCCACCAGACCCGGTTCCAGTACCCGGTGTACTCGGGAGGAGCGAGGCCGAGCATCCCGAAGCTGTTCCAGGAGAAGAACTTGTTGAACCAGAGCACCAGTCCGGCAACGAGGTACACGCCGAGGACCTTGTAGGTGTCGCTCGGAGAGGGCTCCGCATCGGGTGGGTTCGCGCGGAGCAGTTCGCTCCAGGCGTCGAGCGTCAAGGTTCGCAGCCAGACGAGCACATCGTCCTCCGTCGGGCCTGTCTAGCCGGCTCTCGGTGTGTCGCCTCCTCAGAAGACGCCGAACGAGACCTCCCAGCCCTCGTCGGTGACGGCGCTGGTGCCGAACCCGGTGAGATCCGCCCAGCCCTCCTTGTCGTAGTACAGCGTCGCCGGGTCAGCGTGGCCGAGTCCAATGGGCAGGCCGACCCAGCCCTCGGCCCCCTCGCAGGGGGCGTCGTCCGGACCCGTCGAGCCGGCCGTCACCTCCCAGGCGAAGTCGCAGGCGTCGCAGTCGAGCCGCTCGAGCGCGCCGTCGACGACGAAGCTGGAGCTGCAGTCCGCGCCGTCGAGCCACATCGTCCCGAGCCCGGTGCTGGGGTCGAGGAGGTAGGTGAGCGTGCCGCTCGGGGTGAAGCCCGTGCCGCCCGTCTTGTCGCCCGTGCCCGTCTTGTCGCCCGTGCCGCCCTTGCCGGTGGTCGCTCCTCCGCCCATGCCGGTGGTGTCGGTGTCCGTGTCGGCGTCTTCGCAGAACCAGTCGGTGCAGGCCTCCTCGTCTTCCTCGGCGCAGCCGAGCATCCCGAGGGCCAGCAGGAGTCCCAGAGTCGTCGTTCGCATGCGGTGCTCCATCAGATCATCAGCTCTGGCAAGGCGCCCTTCAAGGAGACGCGGGTGCCGCTCTGGCCCTGGACGGCCTCGAGTCCGACGTGGTCGAGGGTGAGGCCCATCGCCTGGGCGACGCTGACCAGCAGGTGCTGGTGGGGGCGGCCCGACACGGTGGTGTAGCCACCGCCGTTGTCGGTCCGGGGGACGAGCACGCCGATGGGCGTCTCGTGGGGCATGCGGACGTAGCGGCCCGTGCGGAAGGCCCAGTCGCCGCCGAAGGTTGTTGCGCAGTAGTCCTTGTAGCCGTGCCACCCGTTGGCCAGCTCAGAGCCCCACACTACCAGCGTGTTGTCGAGCACCGAGCGCCCGTCGACGTCGGGCTGGGCCGCCAGCGCGTCGAGCAGCCGGGCGACCTGTTGGGCGTGATGGGTGAGGAAGTCGACCATCGCAGCGTGCTTCGCCGGGTCGTTGTAGATCTCGTGGGCCAGGCCCTTGTGCACATCGTCGGTGATGGCGTCGGCGCCGAAGTCCGCCGTCGGCATCTCACCGAGGGAGAGACTCACCACCCGGGTGATGTCGCAGGAGAAGGCCGCCGTGATCAGGTCGGTGAAGGCATCGAACTGGGCGTCGTAGACCGTGAGTGGACCGAAGGGATCTGGGGCCTCGCAGGTGAGCGACGCCAGGCCCTCGATGCGGTCTCCGAGCTGCGCAAGCAGGCCGAAGTGTGCGTCGAGACGACTCCGTGCGGCGCGGCTGAGGCCGCGCTGGACGGCGCTGTACTCGCCGTGGGCGAAGTCGAGGACCGCCCGCTGACGCATGGCCAGGGAGGCATCGCCTAGGGAGGGGCCGAACATCCGCTGCCAAGCAAGATCGGGTGTGTTGAGCTGGGGCAGCTCGACGCCGGTGGAGGCGTAGTTGATCGGGCGTGCCGGCTCGGGTCCGCCGTCGATGGCCAGCTCGAGGGAGGGCAGGCGGTCGGGACGCGCGATGGCGGCGGCGACGATCTGGTCGATCGAGGCGGACTGTGCGCTGGTGCTGGTGCCGCTGAAGTCGGCGTTGTTGCCCGTCCAGGCATGCACCCAGCCGGTGTCGTGCCGGTTGCCCTCGGCGTCCAGCTCGGCGGTGGCGAGGGACAGCCCGTCCAGGGCGACCATCCGAGAGCGGTGCGCATGCAGCGGTGCGAGGGGCTGGCTCAGCGCCTCGGGCGTGAGGGTCGTGAGGTCGAGCTCCCACGGGGTGTCCTCGTCGAGGCCCTGCGGGCGCAGCCTCCACCCGTCGTAGGGCCAGCCGTGGCTGTGAGAGATCACGAGCAGTCGGCGGGGAGCCGTGGTCTCGTCGGCGCGGGCAAGGGGGCTTCGCAGCCCAAGGGCACCCAGGCCAACGCCAGCGCTGGTCAGTCCGAGGCCGCGGAGGAAGTGGCGGCGGTTCATCGGTCACCTCCGAGGCTGCGGAAGCGGAACATCTCGCTGGTGGCAATGGCGACGAGCAGGGCCTGCACGTCGTCGTCGTCGCGGAAGTCTTCCAGGATGCGCGCTACGTCTGGGTCGGTGGCGTCGGCGCGGTAGCCGAGGCCGTAGTCGGTCCAGCGCTGGGCGTAGCAGTCCTTCACGGCGTCGAGGTCGGCGAGCTGGCCGACGAGGTCGACCGCGTCGGTGAAGCGCACCCGCTCGCCGTGGACCTCGAAGCTCCCGGTGGTGTCGACGGGCTCGCCGTTGTCTTCGGTCCGGAACCGGCCGAGCGCGTCGTAGGCCTCGAAGGCGAACCCGGGCGGGTTGAGTAGGTCGTGGCACTCGGCGCAGGGCTGGGGGCTCGTCGCGAGCTCGGTGCGGGCCCGGTTGGTGGACTCGACCTCGACGGCGTCGGGAGGACTGGAGGCCTCGGCGCTCGGTGGGGGCGCGCCGATCTCGGTGCAGGTCACGCGCTCCAGAATGCGCTTGCCCCGGAGGATGGGTGACGGATGCACGGGGTGGGCGCCGATGGCGAGGATGGCAGGGAGGGTGAGGATGCCAGCACGCTGGTCCGGCGGGAAGGCGGCTGCCTCCATCGTGAGCGTGTTCGTCACGCCGAAGGAGGCGCTGACGTGGCTGCCCTTCCAGCTCTCGGTGGGGAGGCTCAGGCGCTCGACCCCGTCGCCGTAGACGACCTCGGTGGCGGACGACAGGTAGCCGTGGTTGTCGGTGAGCAGCGCCCCGAGGGTGCCCTCGCCCTCGAAGAGCGTCTTCTCGACGAACAGGTGCAGCTCGGCCTCCATCGACGAGCGGAGCGGCCCGAGCACCGAGGGCCAGTCCTGGTCGTTGGTGGTGTCGAGGCCAGGCGCGGTCGGCAGGCCGAAGTCTGGTCCGAAGGCGCGCTGGGCTGGGGTGATCCGCTGGATGGCGTCGGCGCCGAGCCACTGGGTGTGGAACCGGATCACGGCCTGTCGCGCCCGGGGGTCGGCGAGCATGCGCTCGGCCTGCTCGCGGATCTGCTTCTCGGAGCGGAGCGCGCCGGCATCGGCAGCGGCGAAGAGCTCGGCATCGGGCAGGCTGTCCCACAGCAGGTACGACAGGCGGGAGGCAATCTCCCAGTCCGTCAGCCGCACACGGCCACGCTCGCGCTTGGTCTCGTCTCCGACCTCGATCCGGTACACGAACTGGGGGGCCTGGAGGACGCCGGCGGCGGTGAGGGCGACGGCCTCATCGAGGGCCCCGGCGGCGACGTTGGTGGTCCAGAAGTCCCTCAGGCGTCGGCGCTCGGCGTCGGTGATCGGCCTCCGCCAGGCCCGCTGGGTGAAGCGCTCCAGGCTGTCCCAGGCACAGGACTCCTGGCGGTCGGGGGCGAGGTTCTCCCAGTCGTCGCAGGCGAAGAAGCTCTCCGAGACCAGGGTGTAGGCGCCGTAGTGCACCGCAGCTCTCTGCAGCTCCTCGAGCTGGTAGGCCGACGGTGACTGGCCGTCGGCGAGGCCCTCGAAGCCATCGACCCCCACCTCGTCGGGCAGCACCCAGGGCCAGGGTGGAGCCTCGCGCTCGCCAGCAAAGCCCCGCAGCGATCCGACTGCAGGCGACAGGCGCGCGGCGACGGCAGGTGGCGCAGGCCAGGCACCCGGGTCGTCAGGCATGCCCAGCAGATCGCGGATCGTGTTGTTGTACTCGGTCGGCGTCAGGGCGATCGGAGCGATGTCCGGAGTCGCTCCGCGCGAGCAGGCGAGCAGGACGAGGGCGGGCAGGATGCGTCGAAGCAAGGGCGTCCTCGGGTAGGAGTGCTGCGGCTCGTCCGCATCACACCCCTTCTGTGACGCGGGCTCTCCGTCTCGGAATCCGGAGAGCGAGAAAGTCCTCGGGGGACTCCCCGAGGGCCATCATACCTGTACAGGCCGCATGCTCGCACCCGAGACGTCGATCAGCGCCGGCGACGGAAGGCGAGAGCGAGCAAGGGCAGCAGACCCACCGCGCCCGCTGGACTGCCCGTGCTGCAGCCGCAGCCTCCCTGCTCCTCCTCGCTGGAGGCGCCCTGGTCGATGCCCTGCAGGCCGTCCGACAGTGCGTCGCGGTTGTCGACCAGGATCGTCCCCTCGCCGGACTCTCCAAGCTCCTCGATGACGAGCGCGGAGGTGGGCGTCACGGCCTGGACGAACTCGAACTCGGTCATGCCCATCTCGGCGAGCTCGTTGCTGCTGGGGATGGTGAGGGAGAATCCGAGGGGGTAGTCG
>PKDJ01000250.1 GCA_002862545.1 Pseudomonadota bacterium | reverse complement strand
GAGGCACCCCGTCTGCCTGGGCCTCGGAGGCGTTCCCTCCGCTGGTGAGGCGAGCCCACGTGACGGGCCTCTGTCGGCGTGCAGTGGCGTCACGACGGTGTCGGCGCCTCACAGGCAGGAGGAGGAGCACTCACAGCTGTCACCGCAGTCGTGAGCTCCGAGGAAGGCCGTGAGTCCGTCACAGGTCGAGTGGCATGGGCCATCGCCGCAGGTCACCGCACCGACACGGCAGGACGAGATGCCGTCACAGGCGACATCGAGGCCCCCGGCTCCGCCGAACACCTCGACGAGCTCGCAAGACGCGGCGCCCTCGCACTGCACGTCGCAGGTGCCGCGCTCGGTGGGGCAGGTCACGTCGGCGACCTGGCACGAGGCATCCCCCCAGCAGCGGACCTCGCAGTTCATGTCCTCTGCGCAGGTGACCGGCACGACCTGACAGGACGAGGGGGCGGTGCAGTCGATGATGCAGGTCGCCCCGTCGCAGCCGCCGGTGCACTCGGCGGGGCAGTCCGCCGGGACCTCGAGCACGGCCTCGTCGCTGCACACAGGGGGCGCCACACCGAGGAGGGCGGTGTTGCTGGGGGTGCAGGTCGTGATGTCGACGATCTGCACCGTGGCGCCGCAGGCCCACTCGGGGATCGACGGGGTCAGAGAGGCGGTGCCGGCGGCGTCTGCCCTCCGCGTGTTGTGGTAGAGCACGCCCGACAGGTCGCTCCGGATGCCGGCACAGCGGCCATCGGGAACGGTGTCGCTGCCCTCGCCCTCGAGGCTGTAGAGGATCTGGTAGCGCCCTCGAGGCGTGAGCCCGGCGACCTCGACCGCTAGGGGCTCCGCACACTCGCCCTCGATGGACAGCGTGGGCGTGGGCCCTCCGGCCAGAGCGGAGGCGAGCAGGACGAGGTGAGCGATGGGCAAGTTGAGACTCCGCGTGGCCTGGCCAGCGGACGTATCCCGGCTGTTGGAGAAAAAAGCCCCGATGTGCGGCGCTAGGCTGTTGCTGCCAGTGTAGACGTTCGAACAACCTGTACAAGGTGGCGAGCGCGGCATGGTGAAGGACGAAGTGCATGCCTGCTCGTTGAGGGCTCGTCAGATCCGGGCGCCGCGGGCTCGACTCCGCAGCATCGCTTGTGAGAGAGTGCGGCCATAGTGGAGGACGAATGCGCTACCTGACACCGCTCCTCATGGGCCTCATGGGCTTCTCAGCATGCCAGGAGCCCGAGCCCGTGATGCTCGACTGGGAGGCCGAGGCGCTCCTCGCTCCAGAGGCGCCCCCTCCGCCGTCCATCCACGAATACGCCCTTGTCGCGGAGCCTTTCTACGTCGGTCATGAGGCCCACGTGACCGTCACCGGCTCCTTCGTGGCCGGTGACCTCCTGCGCCTGCGGGGCTCTCGTGCTGGGCATGCCCCGACGCCGACAACGGGTGGCTGCATCTTCGACTTCTGCCATGGCCTCCTCCCGCCCACCATCGAGCTGTCGACCGAGAGTGCCGCGGCAGACGGCGAGCACACCTTCGTCGTCGGTCTGCCCGGCGACCTGTCCTTCCTCGGGACCGACGTGGCCCTGCAGGTCATTCACATGCGACCTGGTCTGGGCGGCTGGGACATGGTGGTGAGCGACACGCTGATGGCCACCTTCGAGTGCGCACCGGACGACGACCGCTGCAGCGAGGGGTGCGCCGACACCCCACCGGGACACGAGCCAGTCCTCATCGATCCCGACTGCGACGCACGCATGGCGTACGAGGTGGTCCTGGACTGGAACTGGGGCGAGAATCCCGAGCACGAGAACCGCCACAACGTGATGATGACGCCGGCGGTCGCGCCGCTCAACGACACGGACGGCGACGGTGACGTGGACGAGGACGACGTGCCCGTCGTCGTGTTCACCGCCTACACCAGCAGCTACGGCGACGACCTCGCTGCGCTGGTGGCCATCGAGGGGGACTCCGGCGCGCACCTGTGGTCCACCATCGACCTCGACGCCACGTCCTGTGGAGGCGTCGCCATTGGCGACCACGACGGCGACGGCCAGCCGACCATCTTCGTGAGCACGCTCGGTGGCGTGGCGCAGGTCACGCCCGATGGCTCCTTGATCTGGGAAGCCCCTGTCGAGATGGGGCGATGCTCGATGCCCAGCCTGGCTGACATCGACGGCGATGGCATCGCCGAGGTCATCGTAGGGGCGAGCGTGGTGAACGCCGATGGCAGCATCCGCTGGGTCGGTGATGCCTGCCGGGGCCTGCGGTACGACGACACCAGCAAGGGCTTCGGCTCCTACGCGGTCGACCTCGACCAGATCACGGATCCCGCCGACCCCGACTACGGCCAGCTCGAGATCATCGCCGGCTGCACCGTCTACGACAACGACGGCACGGCGCGCTGGACGCATCCGGGCTTCGACGGCTTCGCCGCCACCGCGAACTTCGACGACGACCCGGCGCTCGAGGTCGTGCTGACGAAGGGCACCGTCACCCTGCTCGACGACGATGGCTCTGTCCTCTGGGAGCAGCCCGTCGGGGGCAGCGCACTGTCGACCGTGGCCGACTTCGACGGCGACGGGGAGCCCGAGGTGGCCTCCCTGGAGACGGGGTACCTGTTCGCCATGATCGAGACGGACGGCTCGGTGGCCTGGGAGACGGACATCTACGACGTGTCGTCTGCGCGCATCGGGGGCTCGGCCTTCGACTTCGACGGCGATGGTGCAGCCGAGCTCCTCTTGGCGGACCAGCACGATCTGATGATCGTCGATGGCCGCACGGGTGAGCGGCTGATGACCTACATCGACCACGGCAACAACACCCTGTACGAGTACCCCATCGCGGTCGACGTCGACAACGATGGTGTCACCGAGATCGTCGCCGGCGGAACCGGATTCTACAGCGGTCACAACGGGGTCTACGCGGTCGAGCCGGCCCCCGGCGTCTCGTGGGCGCGGACCGGCACGGTGTGGAATCAGATGGCCTACAGCATCACCAACGTCGACGACGACGGCGGCATCCCCGCCGTGGCGGACAGCCAGGCGGACTCCTTCCGGTCAGCGGAGGTGCTGGAGCCGCCAGCGCTCGGCCAGCCCGACCTCGCCACCGGCATGCCGCACAGCTGCCTCGACGGCTGCAGCGACGACAGCGACGACCCCATGGTCTGGATTCCCATCTACAACTTCGGAGCTGCCGACGCGCCGGCCTCCGTGGTCCATGTCTACGACCTGTGGTCGGGCGGGCTGCTTCACGTCCTCGATGCGCCGGGAGTCGCTGCGGGCGAGATGGCCTGGGTCGGCCCGATCCTGCAGGACACCGAGCTTCGCGTCGTGGTGGACCCGGACGCCGTGCTCGAGGACTGCGACGACACGAACAACGCCTGGCAGGGCTTGGGCCTCTACTGCGCCTGCGAGTCGCGCGGCGCTCCTCCCGGCGTGCCCGTCGACCCGGCCTGCGCGGAGGCAGATCTGATCCTCATCGTCGATGACTGGGACTACGGGGACGCCTGCTGCACGGGAGAGTTCGTCGAGGTCGGGGAGTGGTTCTTCTACTCCTACTCCCAGCGCTACAAGGTGGATGCCGTCGCGAACCAGGGCTCGGTGGCCTCCGAGCCCGCTCATGTCCGCGTCACGGACTCCCTCGGCAGCGTCCTCCTCGAGGTCGACGTGCCCGCCCTCGCGCCGGGAGAGGCCTACCGCCTCCCTGGCGTGACCTACGACAACCTGATCTACCGTCCCGAGCTGGCCATCAGCGGCATCTGGCCGACCGTCGAGTACGTCATCGACACCGAGGATGCGGTGGTGGAGTGTGACGAGGCCAACACGTACATCTACGACGCCGCCTACGCCGATGAGTGCCTCACCTGAGGGCTGCGGCGAGGGCCGCTAGCAGCCGTCGTCGTTCCCCTCGATGACCAGGGAGCTGCCGATGTCGATGTCACCCGTGATCTGGTCGATGTGGCTGCGACAGAGCGAGGGATTGTCGATGACGTAGACAGAGCTTCCTACCGTCTCGACGTTCGAGAGCCCGTCGAGGCTCTCGAGCCTGTCGTTGCTGGAGATCTCCAGCAAGCCGCCGATGCTCTCGAGACCCACCAGACCGTCCACCTGCGTCAGCGCGCTGTTGTCGGAGAGCCACACCGCAGCTGCGACGGACGACAGCGACGAGAGGCTGTCGAGCTCGACGAGTGCGCTGTTCTGAAGCAGCCAGAGATAGCCGTCGATGCGTGACAGGCGCGGAAGATGAACCGTCTCGAGGCTCGCGCCGTAGGCGATGATCACGTTGCGGCCTACCTCGGTCAGGCGGGGCAGCGTGATGCGCACCAGGCCTGGGTTGGCGCCGGCCGTGTCCTCGGGATCGATGAACCCCTCGGGGGTTGGGCGGTTGCCCACGTAGAGGCCGCCACCGATGCTCTCAAGGCATGGAAGCTCCACCTCGGTGATCCAGTCTTGACCGAGGAGCGTCAGGTCACCCGAGAGGCTCTCGCAGTCGGCGAGGTCCGTGAGGCCTCCCTCGTCGGTGATGGTTGTGTCGCCCTCACACGGACCGGCATCAGCACACTCGCCGTTGCTGTCGGTCGTCTCGGTCGTCTCGGTCGTCGGCTCACCTGTGGACGGGTCCGTCAGGGCCGTGCTGATGCTGCAGTCGGACGGCGGCTCGCACCCGCTGCCAGCGTCGCCGCTCGTGCAGCCCGGGGCCGAGCAGAGCGCGGCGGCGAGGAGAGTCAGTCGTGCAGATGCGTGGCTGTCGAGCTGGGGCATAGGGGTCTCCAGAGCGACGCACTCTAGCCCACACGTGCTGCGGCCACCCTGTCGGCGGCCGATGGGCGTCCGCGTCTCAGACGTTCAGGTGGGCGGTCAGCTGCGTCCAGCACGTCTGTGGGATGTCGAGAGCTGCGTCGGCGATGCGGCCCCACAGGGCCTCCGAGACCCGCCAGCAGCGGACCCCTCCGCGAGAGGCCAGCGGCGTGGACTGTCCCCCGATGTGTGACTCGAGCCACCCGCTCTCCTGCTCCCGCCCCCCTGCGTACCGGAGCGCCCAGACCTCGACGCCCGCACCGCTGGCCCGTGCATTGAGCTGCCCAAGGTCGCTCGGTGGATCTCCAGGCAGTCCGGTGAACGTCCACGAGACGAAGCCGCTCGGCCGCATGGGCCGGGCCAGTGCGATCAGCGCAGCGGCGTTCTCCGGTGCCGTGAGGCTGACGTGACGCGCACGGAGGTCGGCCGAGGCGGCCAGGCGATGCTCCAGCAGGACGGCCGTCTCGCGGCTTCCGACGTGCCACTCGTTGCCCCAGACCCGGCTCACCCCGTCCAGTCCACGCGCCAGCTGAGCACGCCGCATCGTGCCCACGCTGCCACCGGCGGGCATTTCACCGCCCTGTCCTTCTTGAAATCCGAAGTCGAGTCGCGTTGAACGTCGAGGTCGTGCGATGGGTGGGACTGCATGACGTCTGTGTCGCGGTCGCGAGCGCCGGGACGGGCTGACCACAGCTAGAGCACCACAATCCAGCAGGCATGCTCCTCGCAAGACGTTGCACTGGGAGGTGATGATGTGGATGCTGATTTCGGGTGCAGCCCTCGCCTGTGCGGGGCTCGTTCATGCCGAGGGACTCGAGGCCGAGTCCGCCCAGCAGGAGGCAATATTCGATATCGAAGGGAGCCGTACGACGGTGACGTACCGGGTCGGCTGGGAAGGGGACGCGCCGGAGTTTGGATGGCTCATACCGGTTCCTGGGGACTTTGTGTCTCTCGCCGACGCGGATGCCGAGCGCTTCGATGCACTGCGAGAGGTCACCGCACCGCTCGTCTACTCGGAGAGCGCCCCGGCCTCGCGCGGGTGCAGCTGTGGCCCGACCTCCAAGGGTGATGCCGCGAACGTCGCCGGCGGAAGCCCGGGCGGGGTGATCGCGTCTGGCTTCACCGGCACCTATGACTACGTGGTGCTGTCCGCCGACACGCCCGAAGAGCTCACGGCCTGGCTCTCCGAGAACGGCTGGCGCGATGGCGGCGAGAGCTCGCTGCTCGCAACCTATGCCGAGGACGAGGTCGTGACCCTCGCGGCACTTCGCCTGGCACCTGGTGCCGGGGATGCCGGGCTGCCCCCCATCGCTCTTACCTATGACGGGGGCGACGTTCGATTCCCATCTCGCCTGGGTCAGCTCGCTGCGGGTCCCGTGTTGAGCACGACGGTGTGGGTCTTCGACGACCAGCCGACGACGCTCACAGGCTGGGCCACGACGGATCTCGATCACATTCCCGGAGGCACAGACGACGAGCCTCGGGAGCTGATCGCCACGGAGCTGGAGTCCCTCTCGGTCTCGGAGGCCACGCTTGCTCGCACCTACGTCGGCTCCTACGACGACCGCGTGGTCACGCGTTTTGACACCCGAACAGCGCCGGTGCTGCACACTGCGGACGCCGTGTTCGTACCGGACGCGGATGCGAGAGACTTCATCCTGCAGCTCGAGCTCCTGCAGAGCCGCAATGTCGCGTGGCTGCTGCCGCTGTTCGTCCTGCCGCTCGCATGGGGTCGGCGCAGGCGCTGAGGACGAACGACTGCTCGGGTGAGGGCATCCCGACGGACGCCCGGTGCCCCAGGACGCACGCCTCGCAGTATGGGTGGACCGGTCGAGCGTGTGACGTCTGCCAGGTCTGTGCACTCCTGGATGCAGGATGAACTTCCGACGCTCTCGATCGGATCATTGCCTTAGTCCGAGACTACGGAGAGCAGATGTGGGGCCATCGGTCGGGCACTCCCGAGTTGTGGAGCGAGGGAGAGGCTTGGCACCGCGGCGGAGCACCTCGACGGGCTCGCAGCCGCACAGTTCGAGGGGCTACGTGACCGCCGGCGCTGTGCGATGATCGGTCTTCCAAGGGAGCACATGCAGATGACCCACGCTCGCGTCGTCACGCCACAGCGCTGCATCGAGAGAGGAGACCACCGGTACGCCCTCGACGAGAGGCACCTCTCCGACCGCTGTCGTCTCTGGCGCCACGGCGCGCAACCCTGGGTCGCTCGCATTCCCGACCCGGGGCGTCCGTTCATCATGATGCAGACGGAGCACCTCCTCGACCTTCGCCACGACCGCATCGGCGTGTGTCATCACTCGGAGCACGAGCGCGGCGGGGGCACGTGGTGGTTCCTGTCGGTGGTCTCGGCCTCGGGTGAGGTCCTGTGGGAGCTGCAGCAGTCGACCTGCACCCTGCAGAGCGGACTGGTCACGTCCGACCGACTCTGGTTGACGTGCTCGCGCTACGAGCGCGAGTCTGGGCGCGAAGCATGGGCCGTGGTCCAGGTGGCGCTCGCCAGTGGACAGAGGGAGGCGGTCGTCTCGGTCACGGGGAGCCAGGCCTGCAGGAGGTCTCCGGAGCTGCGACAGTGGCTCGAGCGGCATCCACGGCACCGTGCTGTCCTCGACGCTGAGAGCGGCCTCGGGGTCGTGCGCCTGCACGCCGTCGCG
>PKDJ01000192.1 GCA_002862545.1 Pseudomonadota bacterium | reverse complement strand
GGTGAATCTCCAGGAGCACGGACACGCCTTGGTGCCCTGCCTCCGCAGCCTGCTCGAGGTGAGTCAGTGGTTGCGCCGATACCATCGCCGCAGCGACATGGGCCCAGCTGGCCTCCCTCCCACTGCTGACCGCGGCGACATCCTCCCAGTGCCCGGCATCGCCCGTCGCAGCACGCACTCTGCCGCGCAGCCACTGCGCAGGCATGAGGCTCTCATCCGCCGCGAGAGCCGCGTCGACACAGCGGCCAGCCGCCTCCAGAGCGGAGCACTCGTCGAGATGGATGCGCGCGGCGAGGTAGTAGTGCGCAGCCCGCGTCGGCCCGTCGGTTGCCGCCGCCGCCGACTCCCGAAGGAGCGCAAGGTCGCCAAGCTTGCCCGCATCACGGAGCAGTGGCTCGATGGCCTCCAGGCACGCGAGATCTGCTGGCGCGAGCTCGAGCGCCTCGGACAAATAGCGCACAGCCACATCGGGACTGCCAGGAGGGCTTGACCCAAGCGCCGCCCTGACGAGGTGTGCAGCCTTCTCCGCCGCCGTCTCTGCGGCCGCGGCCCTGGCGACATGAGCCTTCGCGAGGTCTTCCCATCGACCAAGCTGGGCAAGGACTCGAACTAGCGACCACTCAGCAAGCGCCAGCGGCGGAGAGACCGCGTCCAAGCTGCGCTCGTAGAAGCCGAGCGCCTCCTCGATGTCGCCGGCCCCTTCGGCCAGCTCACCCAGGCGGTATGCGAGTGCCTGCCTAGCATGACGGTCCGTAGCCGCCTCCAGCTGTTCTCCCAGCAGAGCTCGGCGCTCCTCAAGCCTCTCGAGCGACTCGAGCATCCGCTCAACGCCCTCGATGGCAGGCGCTGCATCAGGCTCCGAAGCGGCCGCCCGGAATGCTGCGAGGGCTCCCTCCGGGTCCCCGGCTCTCTCTCGCAGCACCGCGGCCGCGTACCAGAGAATGGGTGCGCCGTCTCCGGCGTCAGCCGCCTCTGTCGCCAACGACTCGGCAAGTGCCGCTGAATCGCCGCCGCGCAGCAGCGCCGCTTGTTGGTCTCGACGGGCAAACGGACATCCTGCCCCGATGCTAGCGGCAGTGGATGCAGCTGCTGCATCGACATCCCCAGCTGCAGACTGCGCACCTGCAGCACGGCAGAACCACCATCCAGCCGAGTCGCCACCCAGGCCGGCAAGCCCAGCGTAGTGTCCGGCCAGGGCCGCGTGATCCTCGGAGTCACGCAGCGCCTTCTCGATGGCATTTGCGGCGGGCGCATACCCTGGCGCCGCCGTGAGGGCGGCTTCCCAGGCTGTTCTCGCATCAGCAGTCTGCCCGAGAGCATAGAGCGCCTGCCCCCGCGCCATCAGGGCCTCGGCCGCAGCCGTTCCGGTAGCCTGCTCGGCGAGCGCCCCGAGCACAGAATCTCGCCCCTCGTCATCCTCGGGCAGGGCCAGCCGGAGGTACACCATCGCCTCGAAGCAATCGGGGTCGGCAATCAGAGCGTCCCGAAGAATCTCGGCTGCACGCCCCTCCCTCTGGTCGGCGAGTGCCGCTCGACCCGCGGCCGCGAGAGCGTGCGCACGCGCGCTGCCGGTCTCCTGGCCAGCGAGCGCCACCAGGCAGGCCTCTGCGGCCGCCGAATCGCCGACTCGAAGGGCGAGCTTGGATGCTTCGGCCAAGAACCAGACCGACTGCTCTCCACCCTCCAGTCCCGCCATCGCGTCGACTGTGGCCTCCTCCGCGCGTCCGAGGGCCAGGAGCGCGAGGGCGCGGTGCGCGCGAGGAGTGCCGGTTGCGGAGGTCTGCAGCGCCCGGACGACCTCCTCCCAGCCCTCATGCTCACTTGCGGGCACAGCCAAGGTCGTGGCGCCGCGTGCTTCCTCTGGCGGCACCGAGCCCGTCGACTCTCGACTTGGATGAGCCGGCACCACTGCTCGCGCTGGTTGCGGCTCCGCCGTGCGGACAAGCGGTGTGTCGTCGCCCTCTTCCAGGGCGTCCGCGAAAAATTCCTCCGCCTCCTCTCCGTCGGGGCCGGACGGACCGACGGCGTCTTCCTCCGGTGCAGCCGCGTCGTCTTCGGCATCGGCTCCGGTCGGTTCGACGGCGGCTCCCTTTGCCGTGAGGCCAGGCTTGGGCTCGGGGGCGGACCCGGCATCAACAGCAGCCTCGGGCTTCAGAGGGGGCGCCTGCTCGGCGCCAGTCGCCTGGGCAGGTGCAGGCGTGGGCTCGGACGGCGGCGCCGTCTCCGTCTCGCCTGTGCTCAGGTGCTCTGGTGCGGGCTCCGGCGGGAGAGTGGGAACGTCCGAAAATACGAGCGTCGGCTGGTCGGACAGCCGCGTCGCGCCTGTAGGCGCGCTGCTGATCCGATTCGACCAGTCATCCGCCGCAGTCGGCTTCGTGGGGGCCGGGGGCGGAGGCGCTGGCGCCACGGGGAGGCGCACCTTCGCCTCGCCAGCGACCGAGGACGCAGGGCTCGAGCCCTCGTCCTCCTCGTCATCGAGCCAGTCCAGTTCGTCATCTCCGAAGAAGTCCGCGAGCGCGTCCTTCCCATCCTTGTTTCCTGACACGAGCCCATCCCATCCGGCCCGGCCGCAGACGCCGGTTGTCGTTGCCTATCACTCACGTGCACGCAGTCACAAGCACTGCGCACCGCCAGGCGCAAACGACGGAGCAAAGTCCCGTCGCAGCTACGCCCTAAGGTACCGCATACTGCACGTGGCGAAGCCCTTGTTGCGCAAATGCGATGCAAAGGTCGTTCGTGCCGCCGGTGACGGCGCATCAGAGCCGGAACTGGACCCCGCCCGCGAGGCCCACCGTGTAGCCTGCTCCTTCCTCTGGCGTCGGAATGTCATACTGCCAGGTGCCATCTTCGTAGACCCGGCTTCGGTCGCCAAAGTGGGCTGTGTAGCTAGCCTCGAAGAACAGGCCGACAATCGGCCCAGGGTCGATCATCAGTCCGCCACCACCCACCCAGCCTGGAACAGTGCCCCCTTGCGGCACCGGGTACACGAGGGTCTCCGGCTGCTCGATGTTGTACGCATCGAAGACGCGGAACTCCATCCCGGTGAACACAAATGGCTTTGCAGGGCCGACCGGTGCAAGGTAGCCGCGCACCCGCGGCTGGACAGCTACTTGAACGGCCTGGATCTCGGGAGCCGGAGACACCGTAGCCTGGGTGCTTCCATCTTCGGCCACACGCACAAACCCGGTCGTCAGATCTCGCCCGCCGTACTGGAGCCCGACCAAGACCCCTACGTCCAGATAGGTGAGCGGCGCATAGCCTAGGAAGATCGCGCCCCTGGCTCGCCTCGCGCTGGCTGGACCTTCCTGGTAGTACTGTCCGCGCTGGGCGCCCCCGTCGACGTCGACGCGGACGTCCGAGAAGCGGTCGACGTCACCGATGCCGATCCCGGCGCGCACCTCGAAGGTGAAGCGCCCCGCGTGGGGCATCGCTCGGTACAGCCAGTCCCTGGCATCCAGCCCGGACTTCCTGAAGTGCCCTTCAGAGCCGGCCAGGTGCCGCGGGGCGACTCCCTCCGGGAGCTTCCCCGCTACGGAGCTCGCCGGCGGCCGCCTCGATGGAGCGTCGAGGTCAACCACGTCAGTCGGGGGCGCGTTCCCTGTGAGGACCTCGGCTGTCACCGGCGTGGCCGCCGGCGGGGCGAGGTCCACGAGCTCACCTGCGATCATGCGGGCCGCGAGCATCAGCCGGTCTTCAGGTGAAGGTGGCATCCTGCGCAGTGCTGCATCAACGGCTTCCACCACGGCCGCAGCAAAGAGATGCTCGCTGCCGGCCGCGATGGGCAGATCGAGCGACTCGACCTGCCCTCCGTCTGCTGGCCAGACCTCTACGTGCCCGAGAAGACCACCAGAGCTCCGGGCAATCCGAGCGACGACCGCCGCCGACACAGGCAGGCGCGGCAGCAGGTCACCCGGGCATGATGGAAGGTCAGCACACTGACTGATTGCCGCATCGCCAACGACAGGAGCGACGACCTGCCCTCCCAACACGACATGACCGCGGGCGAGCAGCTGGTCCTGCGTCATGCTGTCGAGCATGACCGCCACAGCGAACTCGTCGGATGTAGCGTACGTGAACGGCGGCACGAACACGGGCTCTGCGGCAAATGCGGCAGAGTAGGCCAAGATCGAACAAAGGCTCGCAAGGGCTCGCAACGTGCTCTCCAGGATGAGCTGGGCTCGGTTGACGCCACGCGTCAGCCCCATTAACCCTGTCAGGGTGCCGAGATAGCTCAGTTGGTAGAGCAGCTGATTCGTAATCAGCAGGTCGTCGGTTCAAGTCCGATTCTCGGCTCCACCCTCCGTCCCGGCCATGGGCTGGAAGAGGCACAATGAGGGGCCCCGCTGTCACCCATCCCGGCCCGAGGACGAGCGCGCTAGCGTACTGGATCGGGCGATGCTGGTTTCGGCTGTTCGGCTGGGACGTAGAGGGTGACGCTCCGCAGGTCGAGCGCTCCGTCGTCATTGCCGCGCCTCACACGACGAACTGGGACTTGCCGCACATGCTAGCGGCTTCCTTCTTGTTCCGATTTCGCGTGAGCTGGCTCGGTAAGCACACCCTCTTTCGGGCACCGTTTGGCACGTTCTTCCGATTGCTCGGCGGTGTAGCGGTCGACCGAAGAGCCCCCGGCGGACTCGTTGCCCAGGCGGCTGTGCGGCTCGCGGAGGCTGACAAGCTGGCGCTGGCGGTACCTCCATCGGGCACGAGGGGCCGAAGCGACTTCTGGAAGTCCGGATTCTACTGGATTGCTCACACCGCGAACGTTCCAATTGTCTGTGGCTACCTCGACTACTCTCGCAAGCGTGCTGGACTCGGCCTCACCCTGACGACCACGGGTGATGTCGCGGCGGACATGGCTCGCATACGCGACTTCTATGCCGGTATCGAAGGCAAGTTCCCAGCGCTCCAGACGCCCATCCGCTTGCGGGATGAGCAGCAGTCGTCAGAAGACGCCGACGACACCAGGCCAGCGCAAGACGAGCGCAGCGCGCAGGTCGGCAGCCGGCAAGGTCCACGCCAGATCGACGGCGACGGCTCGTAGCCCTGCCGCCCCACCGACTATCGGCACGGGCGCGATGCGAACATCCGTCGACAGGTCTCTGGAGCCTGTCACCGTCTGCTCCCAGGCCACTCCACCCCCGAGATCGAGTCGGCCGCTCCACGGGCCACGCCCGAAGCGCTGGCGTAGCCCGGCGCGGGCTTCAACCGCGGTCCACCTGACCTTGCCGAACCGCACGGAGTCCCATCGCGCGCCGGGTGCCATGGCTACGCCGAGCGTCGCGAACACGCGATCTCGCACCGCTGCCTCGACACGTCCTCCACCGCTGAGGGTGCCATCCGGGCCCTCGAATCCAGCTCCGAGGAGCTCGATCGCCCAGGTTCCGCCAAGCGCAGACCATCCCCTCTCCCCTTCTTCGAGGAGCGAGCGCGCCACTTCCACTCTCGTCGCGAACCCGAGTCCATCCCCCACGAGTCGACGACTCACGATGCCAACGAGGCGTCCTGCGTCATCAACTACGGGGCCCCCACTATTGCCGGGGTTCACGGGGGCGCTGATCTGCAGGCTCACCGCCCCGACGGCCGAGATGACGCCCGCTGTCTGCGACCAACGCAGGGTCCCCTGGTAGAAGCCCCCAGGCTCCAGCGTGCCCAGCGGATGTCCAAGCGCATGCACGACCTCACCTGGCAGAGGTGACTCTGGACGAAGCGGCAGGAATGCCTCGGGGGACAGCTCCACCTTGAGGACGGCAAGATCGGCAGCGGGATAGGCGTTGACAACACGCCCCACCGCCGTCTCGCCCGACCGCGTCCGCACCCTCGGTCGGCCCCCAGACGCGACGCAGTGGTACGCCGTGAGCACGGTGCCGGACGGGTCGACGAACGCGCCTGCGCACGTGGAGCGCCCTTGGTGAATCAGGACAACGGCGTCGAGTGGTGTCGTCGCAGCAGAGGCGGCGGCCAGGAGCACAGTGAGGACAGTCATTGCAGCATGCTACTCAGGAGGAGCCCCCTTCCGTCTTGGAGCTGCCGTGGCGTGGCTGGTCCTCTTGGTCGCCTGCACAATCTGGCCAACTCCTCCGACCCCAGACCCACCACCCGCTCCGACCGAGTTGGCGCGACCGACAGAGGAAGCCTCACTACCGCCCCCAGCTCCGGACGGCCGCTACGCCGCCACACACCTGTTGATCTCTTGGAGCGGCGCAGCTGATTCCGAGAGTGAGCGGTCGAGGGCGGCGGCACTCGAGCTCGCACGGGCGCTGCACGAGCAGGTAAGCGACGGAGCCAGCCTGGAAGCGCTCGCTGTCGCCCACTCCGACGGACCATCTGGGCCCCGGGGGGGAGGACTGGGGATCTACCAATCCGGAACGATGCTCCCGCAGTTCGAGGCCGCAGTTGCCTCGGTCGACATCGGCGAGCTCGCCCCATTGGTCACGACACCGTTCGGCTTTCACGTCATTCGCCGCGACGCCGTGCTGGTGGCCGAGGCAGCCCACATTGTCGTTCCGTGGCACGGATGTTGGCGAGCCACGGCTACACGCTCGAAGCAGGAGGCGCGGGAGCGCATTGGCGAGGCCGCTGCGCTTGTCCGTGCGGGGCGCCCATTCGCCGATGTAGCAGCAGAGTTCAGCGAAGATGCGACCGCGCCTCATGGAGGCAGGCTCGGCGAGGTGGGGCGTGGACAGCTGCTGCCGGCCGTCGACGATGCACTGTTCGCGCTGGTGCCGGGCCAGACGAGCGAGGTCGTTGAATCCAGCTTCGGATTCCACCTCGTCCACAGGCTGCCATCCCAGGACTGACCGCCGGCTAGAGCGCGCGCTCGATGGCAGAGCGGACAGTCGCATCGTCCGTCGCGCCAACTCGCTCTACGACCTTGCCCTTGCGATCAATGATGAGAATTGCGGGAAACTGCCCGTTCTCGATCGCAGAGGCCGTGATGCGTTCCTCGGGGGCACCGCCATCAGCCAGGACGGGCGATGTCATTCCGAATGACGATGCCCACTCCTCGAGATCTCCCTGATTGGGCGGCTTCGCATGCACATCCTCCTGGAGAACCGTCACATACATGAAGCCATCGCCCCGGTAGTCCAGAAAGGTCTCCTGAGCATGGGATGCGACCTCCTGGCATGGGGCACACCACATGGTGCTGATGTCGAGCAACACCACATCGCCGTCGAAGTCGCGCAGTGAGATCTCTTCACCAGTCTGGTCCATCATGCTCGTCTCTGGAACGACGTCGCCTACGCCGAATCCCCCGGCTTCAGTCTGGCCATCGAACTCCGGGACGCAGCCCAAGATGCCAAGCGCCCAAACCACCGCCTGTCGCGTCTTCAACATAGACCTCCCGAGTTAAGTTAGCGGGCGCAACGCAGTCTGGCGACGCAACTTCAGCCAAGGTACGCCCCGCCCGATGTCGACGCTTTCCCGAAACGGCCTAATCGCAAGATTTCATGGTTATGGCCGCGAACGCTCGAAGTGGCTCACGGG
>PKDJ01000228.1 GCA_002862545.1 Pseudomonadota bacterium | reverse complement strand
TGCGTTGTGCAGGGCCGTCACCGCCTCAGCACGCGCCCACGCGGGCAGCTCGGCGCACAGCTCCTCGGCGGGCAGCGCACCGTCCAGCCAGTCCAGCACCTGCTCGGGCGTCACGGAGAGCGGTGGTGCGTCGGGCTGGATCAGGCTGCTCTTGCGCTTGGCTGGCTCCACCCGACCTCCCTCCGCTGTGATGGCGACGCGGAGCTCGCCGAGCTGGAAGGTGACCTTCGGGTCGGCGCCGAAGCGCAGGTGCGTTGGCTTTGGGAGAGCCATCAGGTTGGCCCGTGCGGCAGCCTCCGGGCTGAGCAGTGCACGCCGATAGCTCTCCGCCACGCGCAGGATGCTGCTGAGGTCGCGACTTGCGTCGATGTGGGCTGCGAGAAGCTGCGAGGGGAGTCGGGCGAGCCAGAGGTGCGCGTCGGCGACATCCTCGAGGCGCTCACGGTCCCCCGCGAGCGCCTCGGTGGCCTGTGTGTGGTGCTGCAGGAAGCGCTCGAGCTGTCGACGGCGCCTCTCCAGGCGGAGTCTCCAGGGCCCGGCACGTCGATCGGCGCGGTCGAGGGGCATGTCGGCCGTCGGGGCGACGCGGTCGACGCCGAGGAGAAACCACTGCGTCCGCAGGTCGTGGGCGGGCACCGCGCCGCTGCCGAGCTGCTCCTGCAGTGCATCACGAATCTCGGGTGCGCGGTCGGGCGAAGGCGCCAGCACGGGCTCGAGCAGCAAGAGGTCGAGCACGGTGAGTGCCGTGCGTCCCTCCGCGGCAGCGGCCACCCGGAGCAGATCGACGGCCTGTCGCCAGCGGCGGTCGCTGACCTCCCACTCCTGGCTCCGACCCACACGCCAGAGAGCGACAAGGGCGGCACTGACGGGCTCCGGAACCTCGACGTGCTGCGCCCGCTCCCTCAGGGTGGCGATGTCTTGCATGCTTAGGCGGGCCTCTGGGGGCAGCTTCAGGGCTCCCGAAGAGCCTGTCGCCACAGCCAGGAAGGCGTCGGAGCCAGCCAGAGGGGGCACGGTGAGCCGCACCAAGAAGCGGTCGTAGAGGGCGCCGAGTCCGCCGTCGGGGTCGGGCAGCTCATTGGAGGCGCCGAGCAAGCCGAGCAGGGGTACGTCGTCACGATGCCGCCCGTGGTGAAACACACGCTCGTTGATCAGCGTGAGCAGGCTGTTCAGGATGGCGCTGTTCGCCTTGAAGATCTCGTCGAGGAAGCCGACGTGGGCATGAGGCAGGAAACCCGTGGTGATCCGGCGGTAGTCCTCGTCCTTCAGGCCCGGGATCGAGACAGGTCCGAACAGCTCGTCGGGGTGGGTGAACCGCGACAGGAGGTACTCGAAGTAGGTGGCGTCGGCGAAGCAGCCGCAGAGCGCGCGGGCGAGCATGCTCTTGGCCGTTCCGGGGGGACCGAGAAGCAAGACGTGCTGACCGGCCAGCAGGGCCAGCAGGCTGGCGCGGACGTGCTGACGGCGCTCCAGGAACACGGAGTCGAGGGCGTCGAGCAGGCTCTGGAGACGCCCGGTGAGCTCGAGGGGCGGCGCGGACGAGCCGTCGTCTTCGCGGGGTTGGGGCTCTGGGGCAGGACGGGGCCGCCCCGAGGGACGGGGGACGCCTCCGGAGCGGGTGAGCTTGGTGGAGGCGTCGAGGACGCCGCGCGCGTACCGCTGACTGGCCTCGGCGAAGGTCGACGGCACGGGCCGCGTGGTGGTCCAGGCCGCGAAGCGCCAGGCGAGGTCGTCGAGGTCGGTGCTCGGGTCGAGTGTGAGCTGGCCGGTGAGCGTGTCCCAGTGAGCGACGTGCGACAGCGGAAGCCAGCCGGCGACACCATCGAGCCGCGTTCGGTCGGCGCGGGTGATGCGCTGTGCGCGATCGACGAGCTGTGGCCACGTGACCCTGCCCTCGGCCTCGGCGCGTAGGGCCTCTGCGAGGAGATGCACCGCAACCGACGGGTCGCGCGGGAG
Source organism: Pseudomonadota bacterium (assembly GCA_002862545.1). GTDB lineage: Bacteria > Myxococcota_A > UBA796 > UBA796. The sequence goes on along the minus strand of PKDJ01000228.1, from coordinate 5,535 downwards.
CTGCGGGCGTCCGTCGATGGCCGTCACGCCGGGAATGTCCTGCCAGTCTGTCATGGGACTAGCGTAGCGCACCCGAGCAGCGGGACGCAGTGAGGGGCGGCGGGCCACCTGCCGTGGGGGCGGGGCCTGCGTCGTGAGGTGCATTGATTGAACAGGTTACGCCCTGTGCGCGCAGCCGGGCTGGAATCGATAATTATTCCCAGTGCGGCGTTATAACTGGTGACAATGCTCGTGCCTGGGCCTCAGCCCTGGCTTGTGGGGTGGAAGGCTGATGGGGAGGGTTTGAGTAGGTCGTGTGCTCCCGATACGGCTCACTCGACTTCAGGGAGGTCCCGATGAACACGAAGATGCTGACAGTTGCTGTGCTTGGCTTGGTTGCTTGCGACGGAGCCACCGACTCCTGGGATGTGGAGAACGACCGGTCCGCAGAGCGCGGTGACCGGGCCTTCGTCCAGGTCGTTCACCTCTCGCCCGACGCGCCGGCTGTCGACATCGTCGTCAACGAGAGCCGTCGGGTGCTGCGCGATGTCGAGTACCTCGGCGCCTCTCCGGCCGCGCGCGTGTCCCCCGACGAGGTTCAGATCGACATCCCCGCTGCGGGCGGCTTCGATCCGGTCGCCACGGCCGTGATCGACCTCGAGGCTGGCCTGGGCCACACCGTGATCGCGTTCGACAGCCTCGCCGAGATCAAGCCGGGCCTCATCGTGAGCGACCCGAGCACCGTCGCCCCCGGGACCATTCGCCTGCAGGTCGTCCACACGGCCGTCGGCGTGGGTGCGGTGGACCTGTGGGACCTCGACACCGGCGTCAAGATCCTCGACGACTTCAACTTCGGCTTCTACTCCACCCTCGACCTGCCGCCGGGTGCCCTCAACTTGGGCCTCGACCTCGACGAGGACGCGGTGCCGGACGTGTCCTTCGCGGTGCCCGAGCTTGGCGTCGACACGATCGTGAACGTGTTCGCTATCGCCGACGATGACGGCGTCGCGCTCTACGCGGTCTACCTTGACGGCGTCACGGCCCGCGTCGACGGCTTCTAGGTCTGACAGGAGGCCTCAGCGCGCCGGTCCTTCGGTGCCCGTCGGGTCTCTCACGTGCTGCGCCGGGCCTGGCTCGGTCATCGACTCTCGGGTTGATGGCCGACCACGCCCGGCGCTCGTGATCGAGCCGTCGGCGCCTGTCGCCGCTCGTGCCGTTATGCAAGGCGGCGCAGTCCCCTGGAGGTGCCGTGCTCGCCCTGCTCACACTGGCCGCCCTGGCTCAGGTCCCCGATGGTGTCGATGTCGAGGACCTCGACCGCTGGGATGCGGGGGCCGACGCCTTCCTCGACGGACCAGCGGGGTGCTGGGAGCTCGTCGGTCACGCGACGTGGGAGTGGAACTTCGGACGCTTCGGGACGTCGCGGGGAGACGCAGCCTTCGTGGGTCGACTGGACGACGGCGTCTGGACGGGCTTTCACATCGAGTCGATGGGCGAGATCAGCCGCCGGGGAAAGCAAGAAGAGCTGTGGACCTACAACGACGAGCCGCGCTTTGCGCCGATGTTCGGTAAGCTGAGTGGGGGTCGGGTGACGGTCTCCGGTGACGACGGCGAGGTGGTCACGAGCCGCCGCAGCAATGACGGCACGCCGGGCAATCTGCTGCGACAGTCCCTCGATGAGCTGTCCACCGACGTGGAGACGGCGTACGCCCAGTGGGACTCCAGCCGCAGCGGGGTCGTCTACCTCCGTGTCGTGCCGCTCAACGACCGCACGAACGCGCCGAGCACGGAGGTCTCCTCATTCTTCCCGGGAGGCGCAAGCGTGCCGACGACGATGGAGGTGGCCTTCCCAGAGAAGTTCACCCGGGGCACCTTCCCGCGCTTCAAGGTGGTTGGTGCCCGTGCCGACCTGCGCGCAAAGACCCACGGCAGCCAGATCTTTCCCGAGGCCGAGGCCGTGTCGTTCGAGATCGGCGTGCTCGGCTTCCGCTTCTCGGGCGCGCAGACGATCCAGTACCGCAGCGCACGCCGCTGTGAGGCGCCGGAGCCAGACGGTCCGCAGGTGGTCAGCCCCTCTCCCGAGCCCCTGGTGATCGAGCCCTCCCCGGAGCCGGCGGCGCCCGTGGTGGACCGCGAGCCCGAGGCCTCCGCAGGGCCCCGTGTGATCACGATCGACGGTGAGCCGGACTCGCCAATCACCATCGAGTAGCGGCGCACCTCACTCAGTCGTAGATCACGTTCCGCAGCTCGAGCAGGGCACCGAGCTCGGTGCCGACGAGCCGCTCGTCGACCCGAGCGACGAGCTGGGCGAGCTCGAGGAGCTTCGGCCTCTCCTCGAGAGTGAAGGCCTGCACGAGCCGCTCGAGGTCCAGGGCGGGCTCGGCGAGCTCGCTGAGGCCCTGGTGCACGGCGCCGCGATCGAGTCCAGGAAAGACGTGTGCGAGCGCCTCGGCTTCCTCGGGCTCGATCACGCCATCGCGGCAGGCCATGTAGACGACCAGCCGTCGGATCAGGCCGTCACGGATGTGGCTGCCCGTGAGGGTGTGTCGATCCCGGATGGCGGCGATGAAGTCGTCGATGCGGCTCATGTCGACCTCCCCGCGTCCCGGTAGCCGAGTCCTGCCGTGGCTGCAGCCATCAGACGCTGGGACCCGCTGACGGGTGAGCCACGATCGCGAGGTTCCGGGGTGTGTTCCGTGGGTCCGTAAACAGGCCGAGGTGGACGTCCTGGCCTTGCTCGTGGAGCCAGGTGGCGCGGTCGAGCCAGACGAAGATCTCCAGCGGACGTCGAAACTGGGCTCTCGCGAGGGCGAGGGCGCGTGCACGGGTCACGTGGGCCTCCGCGGCGGCGAGCACCTGTTGGGGGCTCCAGCGTGTCGGCAGCGCGAGGTGGTGCTGACGACTCGCCTCCGACACGAACGTCTCGAAGCCTGCACGGCTCCAGCCCCTTGGACACGCGCCGACCGGTCGGTAGTGATCGACCCCGTCGGCCTCTCGGCGCAGCAGATCGAGTCCCCAGCGAAACACCATCTCTCGGGTTCGCAGCTCGCGACGGTGGGGAGAGGCGACGGACTCTTGGGCCGTGGCGAGGCGCAGGACCCGCGCGGGCAGAGGGGGCAGGGCGCTGGAGGCCCAGGGATGCCAGAGACCATCCGGTCGATGCCGGTGTGGGCAGCAGGGCGCGATGGTCAGGCCCGCCCCTGCGTTGGCTGAGGCGCGGAGCAGTGCATCCGAGAGTCCACCGCAGGCGTGAAGCGCCACAGCGTGCCGCTCGGGGCGCACCTGGTGGGCCGCCGCTGGTGCGAGCGCATCGCCTGCGTGGAAGGTGCAGTGGGCTCCGAGTGCCGCCGCGCGAGCCGCACCCGCCGCACACAGGTCGGACTCCAGCTCGAGGAGGTGGGCTCGGCGGCCGTCCTGGAGGCTCAGGGTCCGTCCGAGGTGGCCCTTTCCGGCGCACCAGTCGAGCCAGAAGCCTGCCTCGTCGGCCGCAGCACGTGCTGCCGCACCCAGGTCGAGCACCTGCTGCCATTTTCGAGGCGACATGCCGCGACGAAGCTCGGGGTCGGTGGGCGGTGGCAGGTGACGAGCGGGGACCTTGGGGAGCGCGCACAGGGCACCGAGCGCCTCCTGCCACGGGAGGAGGCGCGCAGGGAGGGCGTCCCGTCCATCCTCCACGGCCTCGATGGCCTCCTTCGGAAGCGACTCGAGGTGCCTGACGAGCTCCGGGAGAGCGTCCCGCCAGGGCGGCTCGGGAGCGACGTAGGGACGGTGCTCCCACACGCTGCGCCAGCGGCTCAGCACACGCCCGAGCGCGTCGAGGCGAGCTCTCAGCACTGAAGGATCCGGTACTCCACGGCACGGCCCACGATCAGCGCATCGCCCGCGGGCCAGCTCTCGGGTGCCGGCTCGTCTCGGCGAAGCTTGAGGACGACGCGCCTGCGCGCTGCGGCGCGTGCGGCCTCCACCGTGTCGAGGCCCAGGGGGTCGCTCACCGCGACCTCCCTGAAGACCGCGTACCCGGGAGGCGCCTTGCGAGGACTCGCGAACATCGGGGACAGCACCACGACATCGACGCTGTCGGGGCCCCATGCGGACAAGATCTCGGCGGCGCGTCCCGCGGTGGGGTGAATGCGAGCTGCAGCTGAGGCGGCTGGCTCCGGTCCACGGGCGAGTCGGGGCAGCCCCTCCTCGAGCAGGCTGTAGACGGCCGGGCTCGCCTCGCTTCCCTCGATGCGAACGCCGAGGCCCGCCAGATGCAGAGCGTCGAGCGCCAGTCCCAGGGTGCCATCGAAGACCACGTCCGGAAGCACTCCATCGGGCGCGATGGCGCGGATGTACGGATGCTTCAGACCGTTGTGGAGGCGCGTCTTCAGCAGGCCCGGCGTGATGGTGATCGACTCGCCGCTCCGGTGCACGAGCACGTCGCGGCTCTGCGCGACGACGTAGAGCACGTCGACACCGGCCAGCTCGAAGGTGCCCGGCAGCGTCGACTGCCGGGGAATGCGCGGCACGCCACACCGCAGGGCAACGCGATCGGCTCGAGACTGCCGCTCGGCAGAGGCATGGTGGGTCGTGGTGACCGCGTACGTCATTGCATCGTCGTCCGGCAGTGTGGGGCCTGCCTGGTATGCTGCCGCGGGTGTGGAGGACAGATGGTCCGGGATGCGTTCTACACGTGGCTCTTGCCGGTGATGTCGGGCATCGGGATCTTCTTCGGGCTGATGCTCATGGAGCACTACCACTACTTCTCCACGCTCCCCACGCGGCGTCTATACACCCTCTTCGCAGACGCCTTCCTGCGGTAGCAAGCCCCCGGAGTGTCGATGCAGAACGATCCAGTCGAGGCGATTCTCTGGCCACTCTTGATGGGGATGGCAGGGTTTGTGGCTTTGTTTTCGATGGAGCACTTCCGCCTGTTCTCCACGCCGCCGACCCGGGCTGCGTACGTGTGGATCATGGAGTCCGTGTTCTGGTAGGCGTGCTCTCAGGCTGGGGCCTGCTGCTCGCGTGCACGGGCGCCCCCGCGCCGGAGCCCATCACCGGGTCGCCGGCGCAGCGACGGCCGGCAGACCCGCCCCCGACGGCGGCCCTGGAGACGTGGCGCTCCATGGTCGAAGACCTGGAGGCTCCGCGTCACGCCTCTGACGGAGGAGGCGTGCTCGCACTCGTCACCGTGGAGCCCGAGGGACTGCAGGTCGGCACGCCGGCACGCATCAGCCTGCGGTACACGGTCGGTCCGCTCGGCGTGGCGGAAGGGGGGGCCTTGGTTTTTCAGCCTCCGCCCTTCTGGGGCTGGTCTCCACCGCAGACAGCGGCTCCGGATGCTCCCGGAGCGGTCGACTTCGCGACCGACGCCGACGGTGTGGACCTCGAGGCTCAGGCGGGCGCCGGCCTCGCGGTCGCCACGGTGCGCGGACGCGCGCTGGCGGCCGGAGAGCAGGTCGACATCGTCTACGGCGCAGGTGCAGCCGGGACGGTCGTCGATCGCTTCGCTGAGCACGGGGCGCAGCTCTGGGTCGGAGTCGATGGCGACGGAGACGGCATCCGTGCGCTGGT
>PKDJ01000194.1 GCA_002862545.1 Pseudomonadota bacterium | reverse complement strand
GCCACGCGGTCGTACTCGAAGCCATCGGGGAGGGAGCTCCAGATGGAGGCGTCGAAGCCCATGTCGAACTCGTCGACGAAGCCGCCGGCGCACTCGCCCGTGCTCTCCACCTCGCCACAGTCCGTCCACCAACGGTCGGTGATGTCCGACTCGAAGCAGTCGCCACAGGCGGCCGCGAAGCAGTTTCCGGTGTGACCACCCTCCCAGCCGTCCCACTGGATGGAGAGCTCGGTGCCGCTGGAGCCACCAGCGATGACCGTGCCCATGTCGCCCGCCATGATGCCGGCGGCACCACGCGGCGCGTCGACGAGCGCCTGGATGCGCTCGCCCTGCTGGAACATGCCGTCACAGGCACAATCGAGGGCCGGGCCACAGTCGGCGGCGTCGGGGGCCAGAACGTCGACGTTCGAGACCGTACAGGTCGCCACGTCGAGCATCTGGATGCTGTCGCCACACAGTGGCGCGCCGATGTCGGGCGTAGCGGCGAAGCCACCACGGCCGTCGGCTCCGATCAGCGTGACGAAGGAGAGACCACCGAGGTTGGTGGGGGTACCGGCACAGGGACCACCGGGGACGAGGTCACGGCCCGGGCCAGCGCCCTTGAGGACGGCCACGCTGCCACCCGGGGTGAAGCCGGAGCCCATGACGGACATCGGGCCGGGGCAAGACGCACCATCGATGGACAGGGTCTGGGCGGCAGCCATGCCGGGGAAGGCGAGCAGAGCAGTGAACAGAACAGAACGCACGAAGCACCTCGCAGGGAACTCAGGGATCGTGTGGTCGACCGTGACCACAGCGTTGTCGCCGCGACACTACCGGGAGCCACCCTTGTTGGCAACGCGTCTGTCAAAACGTTGTGCCAACGCCATGCTCGACAGTAGCCAGCCGGCTTAAAACCCAACTCAAAGCACGATCCAGGACACCCTTCACAGACCCTACACCGACGCCGATGCGGGCTGCGATCCACACACTGACGTGGGCATCATGGTGTGGATCGAGGGCATCTGCAGTGCAGCACGGCCAAGTCACATCACGGTCGCGCCGGCTCTCTCGGGTCGCTTCACCCCTCGCCCAGCCGCCTCCAACCTGCGCCGCTCATCCCCGACCGCCGCCTACACCCATCGCTCTCTAGAAGCGGTGGTAGAAGGCAAGCTGTGGCGCTGGAAGGAGGAACCCGACACAGCCCCCTCCCACGACCGCCGCACCGAGCCCGTAGCGCATGCCCAGCTTGCCTCGCTGGCGTCCGATGTCATGGTCCACCGCGATGTCCAGTCCGCCCATGCCGAAGCGAGTGGTGCGCGTCGGACTGTCGGGTCCCGTGCAGCTGCTCTCGAAGCTCTGGTACGACGCACCAACATTCGCACCGAGCCCCACCCGCACCCGCTGCCCAGGCGACCAGACGTGGGCCCCGACGCTCGCCAGGATGCCCAGCCCGCCATCGAGGCTGATGCCGAGACCCGAGCGGTGACGCAGATCGACCTCGACGAGTGCCCCCGCCAGCCCGTAGTGCGCACCGAACCCGGCACCGACGTTCACCCCGAGCCCCTCGATCCGCGGAGCGGCTTGGCTGGAGCCCCCCGCGATGATGACCGCGGAGTCCTCGAGCGCGGCCGGCGCAGGTGGACCTGCGGGTGCAGCGGCGTGGCTCACCGGCGCGACGAACAGGGAGAGCGATGAGACAGCGAGTGCAAGACGAGTGCCCATGGGTACCTCCAGTGTCCCCCACCGCTGCACGTCGCGTGCCGATCTCAAAACAAAGGATCGACCGTACGCGGAGCCATCACGAAGCGCCACTCCACGACATCTGGATCCGACCAGCGTAGCCACTCGCTTACCCCCGCATCCTCGCATCCGGCGGCCTAGCCAGCCCCATGACACGCACCTGCTGCGGGCGAGCACCCCAGGACAGCGCCTCTGCGTCAGCGACGACGCAGCAGCTGATCCTCGTAGAGGCTCTGGGGCACGAGCAGCTCGGCGATGCCCTCCCCCTCCACCCAGTCCTCGGGGGCCGTGCCGTCAGGACGGCGACTGAAGGGATCGAAGAAGCCGAGGCCGGTCTCGACGTCCAGGGTGTCGCTCGTGCCGATGACGTAGCCGAGGTCGTGCTGCCACGAGTGGAGCTTGCCCGTACCGCCCAGGTTCCAGAACGTGCTGCCAGTGGCCGTGATGCCCGCGCCACTGCTGTAGTCGTGGCGATTGGCCGCCTGCCAGCCGTCATCCACGGTGCTGGCGTCGATCAGGTTCGCCATCGCGAGACTGTGGTGGAACTCGGAGAAGCCGAGCTGCCCGATGGGGTCCCAGCTCGCGAAGTAGGCGCGCCCGCCCTCGCTGTGCGTGCGCAGCCACACACATCCGCTGGTGCCGAAGTCCCAGTTCTGGATGAAGTTGTGGCGCCCTCGGCGAGCGACGGCATCCCGCGTGAGGATCTCGCTGCTCTCCCCGATCTCGTAGAGGTAGCCGTTGCCACCCTCGCCGCGATTCTGCGCATTGGCCAGGTCGGTCTCGGCGATGGTCACCCGCTTGCTCTTCAGGACCTTGACCCCGCCCGAGAGCAGGTGCTTGCCACGCCCGTCGCTGCTGTTGGGCGACTCGTAGGACACCACGTCGCGCATCCAGCCGTCCGCCACCCGGTCGAAGAGGACGGCGTGGGTGCGCTCGAGAGACCACGCGGCATCCCAGTCGCCGACCGTCGAGATCGACAGTCCCTCGACCCCCACCTCGGTCAGGTAGCCCGTCTGTGCGCGGAGGCTGGCCCCATCGCGGACGAGGGCCGGGTAGCGGTGCGGCACGTCGAGGGTGACCAGCACGGTGTCACCGGAGCGATCCACGTCGACCACCTCGCGCCGGAAGAAGGGCCGCCACTGGCCGTTGGCGATGGCCCACGTGCCGTCCATGCCGTGGTCGGCCACCCAGTCGTCGGTGACCACCCAGCCGAGGGCGACGTCATCACCCGGCTCGAGGTCGGTGTCGGCGACCTCCACCGTGTGGTCGTGCGACTCGCCATCGAGGAGCAGCACGTCCTCGGCGCCGTCGACCACGGCCCCCCGAAAGGTCAGGTGGCCCGCGTCGGACATGCCCGCGGTGCGCGTGAACCAGAGGAACGTCGCGCCCGCGCCATCACCGCGGATCAGCGTGCCTGGCGCCGTCACCAAGAGCACGTCGTCGACCCGGTAGGAGCCCGCCGGAAGGTAGACCTCTCCTCCTGTGGGCGCGACGGCGTCGATCGCCGCCTGGATGGCGTCGGTGCTGTCGGACGCACCGGTGGGGTCCGCGCCGTGGTCGAGGACCGACACCACCGGGCCCGGGACGCCATCCGGCACCTCGGGACCGTTGTGGTAGCCGGCGTAGCTCACGTCGTGGAGCGCCGCGTCGCCCACGGCGAAGCCGGGCGTCCAGTCGTCGGGGTACAGATCGCTGCGCCAGCCGGCTCCAGGCTCGGAGCAGGCGAACAGCAGCACCAAGGGGGGGAGGAGGCGGTGTTGCATTGGGGGCAGCCTAACCGACCGACAGGGTCGTCACTTCCCCGACGCGCCCCCGGCCGCTCGCCAGGCCCGCCAGAGCACCCCTGCAGCTCCGAGGAGCACGAGCACCCCGACCACGACGGCGTAGCTGCGCACCACCGCGTCGAGGGTCTCCACCTGGGAGCCCAGCGCCCAGCCGAGACCGAATAGCAGGGCATTCCAGGCAAGGGCACTCACCGTGGACCACCCGAGCACCGTGCGCCAGGAGAGGCCGACCACGCCAGCCGCCACGAAGAACAGGCCACGCACACCTGGAACGAAGCGGTTGAGGGCCAGGTACCACGCGCCGTGCGTCCGAAGACCACCCACCAGGCTGTCCACCGCCGCACGCTGTGAGGGCGACAGCTGCTCGAGGCGAGGCGCAGCCCACCGGCCCGCTCCTGTGGCGACAGCACTGCCGAGCACCGCGCCAGCGGTCACCGCCACGAAGGCCGGAGCCGGGTGCCAGCCGAGCGCCCCTGTGAGCGCCGCGCCGGCGACGACGACGGTGTCTCCAGGGAAAGGCGGAAAGATGTACTCGAGGAAGGCACCGCTCGCGAGCATGCCCCAGGCCGTCGCGGGTGGGAGCGCAGCGAGCGTCTGCAGCCACTCTGGAGCCCCCACGTTCCCTCCTGCGCAGGGGACTGCCCCCTTCAGCGACCTCACATGCCGATGCTGTAGCCCCGCCAGCCGCCGCCGTCGTTCACGAAGACCCGCCCGTTGGCATACCCGAAGCTGTAGTTGGCGCTGCTCACGCCCACGAGGCTGGTGCTGTCGACGAAGGCACCCGAGTCACCATCGAAGCTGTAGAGCGTGCCCGCACTGAACGTCAGATAGCAGCCGTTGTTGGTCACAGCGCTCGCGTAGGTCCCGTGCGCGCCTCCTCCCGTGAGGACGAGCGTGCCGTCGTGGCTGCCGTCGGAGCGCCAGCGGTCGACCGTGAGGCCGCTGTAGGCCTGCGAAACGAACAGATCACGGACCTGGTCGTAGCCGAGGACACTCTGCGAATCGATCGTGCCCCCGCTGAGGTCGAAGGAGGGCGAGTAGCTCTCTGGGCTGGTCTCGACGTAGATGGTCCGGTCGTTGTAGGCGTTCAGCATCAGGGGCCCCGCGCAGCCCACCTGCGTGATGACCGAGCGCCCATCGATGCCTGGAACGTGCTCGTCCAGGAAGGTGCCGCTGTCGTCCCAGCGGTGCAGCTCGCACGACGGCGTCCCGCCGCTGTAGCCGTAGTAGTACGTGCCATCGAAGGCGATGTTCATGGGCGTGCAGCCCGTGGACGGGCTCAGGTAGAGGTCCGAGACGTAGGAAGGCGCGGCAAAGGCACACGAGCCGGGGTCGAGTGTCGGGCAGCCCCCGGGACCGCTGCAGGGTGCGTCCACCCCGTCGCAGTCCTGATCGATGCCGTCCTCGCAGACGTCCTCAGCGCCCGGGTAGATGGTGGGGTCGTCCGGACCACAGTCGAGGCCGATCCAGTCGGGCCGGGCGCGCGGGTCGGGCCAGAAGCAGCTTGGCGTCGGGTCCAGGGGGTCGCCCGCTCCGAAGCCGTCGCGGTCGCTGTCCTCGTACCAGAGGCTCGGTGGACCGACCTCCGGATCCGCGTCGTCGCAGTCGTCGCTGGAGGCGGCCGTGCCGTCGGGTCGGCTGCAGGCGTACTCGAAGTCGTCGTCGGCGCCGAAGCCGTCTCCGTCGCGATCCGCGTACCACTCGAGGTAGGAATCCTCCGTGACGTCAGGGTCCTCGTCGTCCACCAGGCCGTCGCAGTCGTCGTCGACCGGCTCGTCGACGTTGCAGATCTCGGGCATCGACGGGTTGATGTCAGCCCGGTCGTCGTCGCAGTCGGTGTCGGCGAAGCCGAAGCCTGCCGGTGCCTGGCAGGCCAGCATCGCGTCGCGGAGGGTGCCGAAGCCGTCGCCGTCCTCGTCCCGCGCCCAGGCGATGAGCGTCAGCGGGTCGATGTCCGGGTCGTCCTCGTCGAACAGCCCGTCGCAGTCGTCGTCGAGCACCTCGTCGCCGTTGCAGATCTCGGGGCGGCTCGGGTTGACCTCGAAGCGGGTGTCGTCGCAGTCGTCGCCGCCGTAGTCGGCGTTGTAGAAGCCGTCGCCATCCGCATCGCAGACCGCGGCGCACTCGTCGTCCTCGCAGTCGACGCGGCCGTCGGCGTCGTTGTCGCGGCCGTCCGTGCACACCTCGGGACAGGCGCCGTCGCAGTCCGTGTCGTCACAGTCGACGCGGCCGTCGGCGTCGTTGTCGCGGCCGTCGGTGCAGTTCTCGATGCAGCTCGGATCGTTGCAGTCGTCGTCGTCGCAGTCGATCAGTGCATCGGCGTCGTTGTCACGGCCGTCGGAGCAGATCTCGTCGCAGGACGGGTCGACACACTCCTCGTCGAGGCAGTCGACCTTGCCGTCGCCGTCGTTGTCGAAGCCGTCGCCGCAGACCTCGGGGCAGCTGCCGAAGCAGTCCCGGTCGTCGCAGTCGATCGCGCCGTCGGCGTCGTTGTCCCGACCGTCGCCGCAGTTCTCCGGGCACAGCCCGTCGCAGTCGTCGTCGAGGCAGTCGATCAGTCCATCGAGGTCGTCGTCGGTGCCGTTGGTGCAGACCTCGCCACAGAGGGCGGCACAGTCCGGATCGGCGCAGTCCGCGAGGTCGTCGAGGTCGTCGTCCTCGAGGTTGTCGCAGATCTCGGAGGGCACAGCCTCCTCCTTCGGATCGACGGACTCGCATCCCACGACCCACAGACCCAAGAACAGCCAGCGCATGCGCCCCTCCAGACGCGCACCCTACCGCAGCACGATCCCCCCGAACAGAGACGCCGCCACGGCGAGGGTGGTCAGACCCGCGATGGGCAGGACGAAGCACAGCAAGGTGTAGAGCCACTCGTCGCCACGGGCACGCCACCGCAGTGGTGCCAGCCGGGAAGCTCTCATCTGAGCCCCCATCCCATCCATCAGCGGCACCCCGAGGTTCTGCGCGAGTGCCTTCGTCTCGGCGAGGCTCGAGCGTCCGAAGGCGATGTAGCGAAGAATCGTCACACGACGAAAGCCTCGAATGACCAGATCGACCTCGTTGGGGAGCAGAGGCTTCCATGCGCGGTGAACGAGCACCCGGGTCACCTCTCCGATGGGAAACCGGCGGTCGACCAGCCAGGTACGCACATGCACCTCCTGTGCGCTGATGGTCACCGTCGCCCAGTCGCGAACGATGACCCAGGAGATGACAAGCCCCAGCACACCCATCGCGGCGCCCACAGAGAGTGCCGTCACCGGGTCATGGCGAATGAAGGTCAGCGTGGATGCCCCGACAGAGAGGGCAAAGAGGAGGAACACCCCCTCTGGCCAGAGGGGTCGAACACAGTACGTCGTGCGATGACCGTGACTCATGCCGTCACCTTAGCGCCCAGACCCGCGACACTGCAGAGCATGCAGGCATGGGGCCTGGACTCGGTGGTCCCTCAACCAGCCCTCAGCAGCCGGAAGAGTAAACAGGTAGGATGCGCACAACCGCGACCCCCGGAACGGCTCGCGCTCGGAGGTCACCATGCGCCACATCCTCGCGCTCCTTGCGCTCACACTGACCAGCTGCGGTGCCGAAGAGCCCGCGCTGGTGCCTGTTCCGACCACCACCGGCTCCGGCATGACCGCCGAGCCCGAGGATCTGCAGACGCTCCTCGACGAGCAGACGCGGCTCTCGGAGGGCCTCTCCGACACGCTCCTGTTCGAGGTGCCCGAGGGCACCTGGTCGCTGACCATCGTGATCGAGGGGCCAGGCACCTACACGCTAGCGAGCTGGACCGACAGCGAGGGTACAGAGCTGGTGCGCGACCGGTGGATCGACACCGAGGGCGACTGGGTGTGCCGCAGCTGCCTCAACCCCGTCGGCTGGGCCGACGAGGCCTTCGCGACGGTCGCCCCCAACAACCCCGAGGCCCAGATCGTGCCGGGTGAGCACGCCATCACCCTGGCCGGCGACTGGGACGAGCGCGTCGCCGTCACCGTCACCGCCAAGGTGATGCCGACGCCTCCCGACACCGGGGTCCT
>PKDJ01000326.1 GCA_002862545.1 Pseudomonadota bacterium | reverse complement strand
GGCAGCCCAGAAGCTCTGGAAGAAGGCGGAGGAGGTCCACGCCTCGTCGCCCAGCGACGAGACGCAGGGCAAGATCGACAAGCACCGCAACGACACGAAGGTGTTCGCGCGCGAGTGGTACGAGTACGCCAAGACGTCAGGCAAGGACACCACCATTCCTCTGCAGCTGTGCATGTCGGCCGCCGGGACGGCGGACTACTGCGAGGCCGGATGATGTCTCGCTCTGCCATCTCCGTGATCTTGGCAGGTCTGTTGGCCTGTGGGGGAGGGGAGCGCCCTGCTTCCGAGGCCGCTCAGGCCGCCGGAGGTGGTGATGTGGCCGAGGCTGCGAGTGCACCATCCATCTCGGACGAGCTCCTCGACCGGAGCTGGGTCGTGCAGATGGCCACGCAAGAGGCATTCCAGCCGTTCGCGGATGTGGCCGGCTGGGTCACTCTCGTGGTGCGACGGGACTACGAGAGTGCCGCGAAGCTGATGGACAGCGAGCCTGGCGGCCTCGCGGCGGCACGGGTGCACGCCGACTTGGGTGCGCTCTACAAGCAGGCGGCCCTGCTGTCGGGCAACAGCCTCATTCAGGCCTATGGTGAGACCCCAGAGGAGACTGACCCTGTCGGGACCGCTCATCTCCTGACTGTAGCTTACGCGCTGAATGGTCGACTGGATGATGCGAAGGCGCAGAGCGCCAAGCTTGCCGATGTTGCCGACGACCCCACGCTCGCGTGGCACAAGCCCTGGAAGGAGTGGCTCGAGTCGGGCGCGGCATGGCCCCCTGACTTGTCAGGCCTGCCTGTCTCGCTACCTGCAGTCGAGGTCGGGGCGGCTCCGAGCGTTAGGGACCTCCCACACTATGAGCTGCAGGAACAGGGTGTGGACTCGAGTCGCGAGATGGCAGACCTCGGGGCCTTGGTCGCTCTCGGTCTCTGGCACGACGACCTCGCGAGGAAGCTCGCGGGTCCGGGTGCTGCGCAGGTCGATGTCTACCGGGCGGGCTACCGGATGCCGGTCGAGCAGTCAGTAGCGGCGGGTGATTCGCTGCCGATGGATCTGCTGTTCGGCTCCGACCTCCTTGTCGCTGAAGACGGGCCCTTCCTCGCCGACCTGCACGGCGAGAAGGGCGCCGCGGCAGTCGATGCCTGGAAGGACAAGAGCCTGCTCGCAGCCATTGCTCACGCGAGCCGCGTGGATGGCAAGATGGACGCCGAGAAGGCCGTCGACCTCATCAGCGAGCTGCGGGACCGACTCCTCGAGCGGTCCAAGGCCCGCACGAACGACACCGTCGAGGGTCACCAGCGGACATTCGCCGACATCGGCTTCGTCGGTATGCTTCGCTCACTGGCACTCGTCGCCGAGGTCGAGGGCGACCGCGAAGTGAGCGGCCGTCTGCGAATCAATGCGCTGGAGCGAGCGGCGGACAAGTCCACTGCTTGCCCAACAGGACTGGTGGCCATGGCCGCCTGGGATGCTTCAAACCGTTACCCGACTCGGGCGCTAGACATTGTTCACACACAGTCGCGCCGCTTTCCTTCGCTGGAAGCGGCACGTTTCGGCCTCGATGTGATGGCCCTGCGTGTGAGTCGTGAGCGTCCGGGTGAAACCGCCGGAATGTAGGAGAGCGAACACATGTCTCGCTTGCGTCACCTCGTCGTCGCCCTGGGCCTCTCGAGCGCCGTGCTCACTACAGGCGCGACGGTGTCGTACTACGAGGAAGCGCTGCCCACGACCATGAACCCGCTGTTTGCGCGGACCATGGTCGATCGGCGCTCTCATGAGCTGGTCTTCGACCGTCTGTTCTACCGGTCGGCAATCACCAACGAGCTTCAGAGCCGGGTGGTCGCCAGCTACAAGAAGGATGGAAACAAGCTCGAGCTCACCCTGAAAGATGGGATCAAGTGGCACGACAACAAGAAGTTCGGGCCAGACGACATCTGCTTCACCATCGACTCGATGCTGGACCCAAAGACTCCCTCGCCCTTGGCGAAGGAGTACCAAGAGTCCATCGTGAGCTGCACGAGCATCCCGAAGGAGAACAAGGCCGTCATCGAGCTGGTGAAGGTCTTCCACAACCCTCGTGAGCGTGTGGCGTTCTCGGTGCTTCCGAAGCATGCGTTCGACAGCACGACGATCAGCCCAGACCTCGACTTCTCGTCCCGACCGATCGGTACGGGTCCGATGAAGGGCAGCAAGGGCCGGCGGGAGGTCAAGTTCACGACCTTCAAGAACGGCCACCACGATGCCAAGATCGACGTGCTGCAGCTGGCCGAGGGTGGTGACCCCTTCGTTCAGGTTCGTACGCTGCTCAACGCGGGTGTGCAGGGCGTCATCTCTGTCTCGCCGGCGCTACGGTCTGACGTAGCAGCGTCCGATGATGTGGCGCTCAAGTCCTACGACCTGCGCTCTTGGTGGTTCATCGCGCTGAACACCAACTCGCCGTCTCTCAAGGACGCGAACATTCGGCAGGCCATCGACCACACGATCGACCGCAACCAGCTTCGTGAGCTGACCATTGGTGTCGATCCCAACGACTCGAACCCGCCCTGCGAGTTCGTCTCGGGGCCATTCGTCCAGTCGTCGCCGTACTACAACCGCTCTGTCAAGGTTCGTCCGACGGCCAACCGCAACAAGGCGAAGGAGCTGCTCTCGGCGGCTGGTGCCACGTATGATGCCGGACGCTGGATCCTGAATGGCGCGCCAATCACGCTTCGCATCGGCATGCACGCGACCCTCGACCCCGAGGCGAAGGACCTGCTGAACCAGGTCGGAAACCAGCTGCAGGCTGGTGGTTTCGACCGCCAGGTCTACAAGGTCACGAACGACGACTGGACCCAGAAGGCCATCACAGGTCGTCTCGCCGACCAGTATGACGCGCTGATCGGCAAGTGGTCGTTCGGTGTCGTCGAGGATGTCAACGCCATGTTCCACACCCGCGATGACGCGGCTGGAGTCGGAACGCTGAACATCTTCAACTACTCCGACGGCAAGGTGGACGAGATCCTCACGGCCTACGACAACGCGAAGACGGACACGGCCGCACAGGACGCCTACCACGACCTCCATGCCTACTTGGCCAAGGAGCTGCCGTACATCTTCCTGTGGAAGCTGGACACGAAGTCGGCTTGGCGGAACGAGGTGCGCAATAACACCATTGCACCGTACTTCTACTTCACCGAGTTCGACGAGTGGAAGCTCTAGGGCGCAGGTAGGCTGACCTCACGCCTGGCGCCCGCGCCGGGCGCACTTGGATGGAGTGGATTTGAGCTGGTGGGTGCGACCCCTCGTTCGACTCATGGCCGCGCTGGCACTGCCGTTCCTGGTGCCAGCGGTGATCACGGGCGTTCTGTGGATCCTGCCTGGCGACCCGGCCTCCATCATCTGCCCACCCTCCATCTGCAGCGGAACCGAGGAGCTGGCAGCCCGGTGGGGTCTCGATAAGGGACCTGTGAGCTTCTACTTTACGTGGCTCGGCAATGCCGCGACACTCGAGTTCGGTAACTCGTGGCGGGTAGCCCAAGGCTACCCAGTCTACGACCTCCTCGCCGAGTCACTACCCACGACAGCGGTTCTCTGCGTGTTGGCCATGCTGCCCATGATGGCGGGCGCCACCGCTGCAGCGCTGGGGTGGATACCGAGGCGCCTCGATGCGCTGTGGCAGGCGCTCGGCCTCGTGCCTGCAGTCATTCTCGCGCTGGTCTGCGCGGCCATTGTGCAGATCAACTACGGCGCGCTGAGTCACGATGGCTGGCCCGGAATGCTCCGGGTGCTGTTCGGGGCACTTGTGCTTGGCGTAGCTGACGGAGCGCTCGCAGGCGCTATCGTGGGTACTCGCTCGACCCTCGAAGAGGAGCTGAAGCAGCGCTACGTTCAGATCGCCGTCCTGCGGGGAGAGAGCGTCCTCAGCAACACGCTACCCAACGTACTTCCTTCGCTGATCGGCCAGTTCCGAGCTCGGGTACTGCACGTCATGTCTGGGGCGGTGATCGTCGAGGTCGTGCTTGGGATTCCGGGTCTCGGAGAGCTCCTCTGGGAGGGGACGCTGCAGCAGGACTTTGGGGTTGTGCTCACCGCGGCCTTCGCCTTCGCCCTCCTCTCGGCGGCGCTGCTCCTGATCCAGGCCTTGTGCGAGATCGGCGTTGCCACCCATGTTCGCCGCGCGCCGCGCGGCGTCGTGGGGGCTTCATGAGAGGACAGCGAGCGGCCAGGCTGCCTTGGATCATCCTCGCGGTCGCACTTCTTGGGGGCCTCCTCGTCGGGGCTGCAATGGCGCCGGAGTTCGTCAGCACGCCGAACCTCGATGGTCGCTATCTCGGTCCGCTTCAGGCACCGCCGATGGGCACGGACGACCGCGGCATTGGGCTGCACGAGTACGCCATGCAGGGAGCGGCCATCGTCGTTCTTCCCGCAATTGCCTCCGGCGCGCTCGTGATGCTCCTGGCGACCTTGGCTGGCCTGGTGCGTTGCAGCGGCAACACCACCATCGACGGCATCATCCAGGTGTTCTCGGAGCTGGTGGGCTCGCTGCCTCGGCTAGTCGTCATCTTGGTCGTCGCACTCCTGCTGCCCCAGGACTGGAAGGTCCTCCTGCCCATCGGACTGGCATGGGCGATCTTGGCTGCGCCCGGTGCGATGGATGAGGCGGCGACGACCGCCGGAAGACTCGGAGGTGCCCGCTTCGTGGAGGCCCTGCGAGCACACGGCTTCTCTGCACCGCGCATCTATCTCTACCACGTCGTCGGGCTGAACCTCCGGCCCGTGATTGTGCGACAAGGCGCCGAAGTGGCCATGCAGGTGGTCTTTCTCGAGATCGCCCTGTCGTATCTGGCCGTCAGCCAGAATGAGCCGTCCTTCACGCACTCCGATGGAACCTACTCGTGGGCGACGCTTCTCTACCAAGGGTACACCGCGCTGCTCGGTGAGGAGCTGATGCACGCGATGGTCTTCGGACTGCTGCTCGTGGCGGCCGTTGCGGTGGCGGCGCAGAGCGTTCGCTTCGCGGCGAGGGCGCGATGAGCGAGCAGGTCCTGCTAGAGCTGGAAGACCTGTGCATCCGGACCCCGGAGCGCAACCTCGTGGAGGGGGTGTCCTTCTCCATTCGCTCAGGCAAGGTGACCGCCGTGGTCGGGCACAGTGGCTCGGGCAAGACACTCTCGGCACGGGCGGCGATGGGCGTGATCGAGGTCGATCCAGGCCTCTCCCGTGGGTCTCTTCGCTACCCGGGGATCTCGAGCGAGGACTTCTTCGCGGGCTTCCACGATGGAGGCCTCCGGGGGCAGGCCAGGCTCGCCAAGAAGATGGCGAAGTACCGTGGTGGCTACGTCACGTACTCCCCGCAGTCGGCATCGTCGGCCTTGAACCCGGGGCGCACCGTCGGACGCCAGCTCGAGCTGGCCATCGCTCGTCGGGAGACCGCGCCCAACAGCGTGACGGCTGAGATTCGCAGCATCCTCGACGAGGTCGGGCTCCCGCATCGGGCCTCGGCTGCACTGGTCGGCGAGCTCTCCGGCGGCATGGCGCAGCGCGCCGCGCTGGCGATTGCGATCGCTCCACAGCCGACCATCATGATCGCTGACGAGCCTGAGACGGGTCTCGACCCGGTTCTACGCCGAGTCGTCACCGAGCTGATGCTTCAGGTTGCCGGAGACCATGGGGTGGCACTGATGCTGATCTCCCACAACATGGACACCGTCGCCCGTGTGGCGGACGAGGTCGTCCGCATTGGTCCGGAGCACTGATGTCGTCTCCTGCCGCCAGCTCCACCACCTCCGAGGCGTCCAAGCGGACTGTCTTCCACGATGAGCAGCCCGTGGTCGAGGTCGACGCCGTCCACAAGACGTTCGTACAGCAGGGCCCCTGGCCATGGAGCCCAAAGCGAGACGTCAAGGCGGTTCGAGGGGTGTCGTTGACTGTCTCGCCGGGCGAGGTCGTGGCCTTGGTCGGGCAGTCTGGGTCAGGCAAGACCACCCTGGCGAGGTGTGTGCTCGGCCTAGAGGAGATCACGGAGGGCCGGCTGATGATTGAGGGCCAGCCCTGGTACAGCTGGTCGGAGGCACAGCGTCGCCCGCTCCGCTCCAAGTACCAGTACATCCCTCAGGATGCGCTGAGCGCGCTCGACCCCCAACAGACAGCGCTGGAGCACGTGATCGAGTCGCTCACGGTCTTGGGGGGGCGCGACCCATCTGGCGCTGAGGCCGAGGGAACCAAGATGCTGCAGCAGCTTGGTCTCGGACATCGCCTGGAGGCACTGCCGCGGGAGATGTCGGGTGGTGAGCAGCGGCGAGTGACCTTGGCTCGCGTCTTCGCGCTCGAGCCCCGCTTGATCGTAGCCGACGAGCCGACGAGCGGGCTCGATCCTGACCGCCAAGAGTCGGTGCTGGAGGACCTGATTCGCAACCTTCCGGAGCGAGCGGGGTGTATTCTCGTGACACACGACATGCCGCAGGCTCGCACGTGGTGCCATCGTGCGCTTGTCATGCTGGAGGGCCAGGTCATCGAAGAGCTGCCGATGCCACATGGCCAACCCCAACATCCCTATGCGCGAATGTTGTTCGACCCCTGGGGCGAACACGACCTTGCGCAGAGCACGGCGTCGTAGGAGTGACGATGAACACCCGATTCCGTCTCGGAAGTGGACTGGTAGCGGCACTGCTCGCATGCTCTGCGCTCGTGCCACCCGCCGCCTACGCGGCGTGTGACGAGGCTGAGCGCCTTCGCCTGAGCGATGAGGCCAAGAAGCTGGCTCAGCGTAATGCGTGGTCTGGTGTCGAGCGGGCGTACACCAACCTGCTCGCTACCGAGTGCAAGCTCTCTCTCGACGACCACCTCAACGGTGCGCAGTCGGCTCGCTCCCTCGGGAAGATCTTTGAGGTCTATCAGCGGCTCGGTCGTGCACGCGATCTCGACCAGCGCTCGGATCTGATCGAGGAGATGGAGTCGATCAATCAGATCTACGGCCGAGTAGAGATCATCGGTGATCCTCGCTTCCGTCCGACCCTGACGCGCGAGGCGATGCCGTTCGCACCCGACCAGCGTCGCGCGATCGAGTACGCGATCGAGGTCGTCGCCAACACGGGCTCCTTCAAGGGCATGCTGCCGCGGGGCGAGTATGACGTGTCGGGCAAGGTCTTCACGGTCGAGCCCGGAGCCGACGACTTCCAGTCGATCGAGGTCGGCAAGATCAAGGGAAGGGATGCTGACCAGCCTCTCGTTCGCTACGCCAACGTGGTGGCGACGCTGGGGCCGTCCTTCATCCTCACGCCAGCACCGAACGAGCCGACGCTGGACTCGAACAATGAACACCAGTTCGCCCCCGACACAGTGTTCGGGGGAGGCGGGCAGGTTCAGATCGGTGCAGAGCTTGGGCTGAGCTACCGCGAGCCGCCCCTCGGACTGGCGGTGACGGTCGGCTACGGTGGTGCGTATGGCGCCAACACACTGCACCAGGTGTCGGGCTGGGTGGCGGGCGTGATTCGCCCCGACGAGTGGCGGTTTGCTGTTGGCCCCATGTACAGCGTCGTCCTGGGTAACGGGACGGGTGTGGCCGATTGGTTCGACCGGCGCCAGGATGGCTCTCGGTCGACCGAGTCGATCACGTAC